>PBMZ01000027.1 GCA_002722955.1 Planctomycetaceae bacterium
ATGGCGACACGTGCTGGGGTACGAGGAGGTGAAGGAGGCAGCCGAGGAGGAGTCCGCGGGTTCGTCTGACGATCAGTCATCAATGGCGGCATCTTTGTCCGATCAGGCGGCAAGGTGATCGGCAACTCGCAAGCCTTCACGTTGACGCCGATCAACATCGGTGGCGAGTGGGCTCCGGGTAACTCGCCCGGCGAAAGCCACATCACAGGCGACGTCGAATTCACTGGTGGAGAGTTGCAGATGGAAATCGGCGGCCTCACAGCTGGCACGGAACACGACTTTGTCCAAATCACGGGAACCGCCAATCTTCATAGCGGAAAGCTTGCAGTCGCCTTGATTGATGGACACATACCATCGATCGGCTCGGAATATCGAATCATTTCTGCGAAGCGCGTCGACGGCCACTTTGAAGGACTCGAGGCAGGTTATCACGCGGGTGGCACAGGTGGCCTTCCGGTTTTACCCAACGAAATGCGATGGCACGTTGCGTATGACCATGGGCTTGTTCTATCGGTCTCTCCGAAGCCCCCCGAAGTCATAATCGCCGCAACGGTAAATAAGACCGCCGAAGATACTGACACTCCTGGGGAGTTTACGATCACTCGAGCCGGCAATACAGACATGGGATTGACGGTCTATTTGAGTCTCAACGGCACTGCTGACGAGAGCCTTGATTACCAATACATTCGCAAAGAGGTGGCATTCTTGCCCGGTCAAGCTACGGCCAAGGTCACCGTTGTCGGCATTCCTGACTTCGAGGAAGAGCATTCGGAAACCGTCATCGCAACACTGGAATCACACGAAGACTATGTTGTTGGCGACGAAAACTCGGCAACGGTCATCATCGAAAATTCCGACGTTCCAATCGACACCGGCGGTGGAGATGGCGGTAACGACGCCGACACTGGCAACGACGACGGAACAGACACAGATTTCTGGCCCGATGATCCAATCCAAACTGGCATGCCAGCCGCGTCTAGTGCGAGCAATTCTGCTAGCACCCCCGAACGTCCCAGTAAGCCAATTGCTTCGGTCGAGAGCATCGACTCAACACTGGAAGACTTCGGCACACTCTTCGAGCCGCTCATCGTCGTTGATGTTATGAACGCCCCCGACGCCTGAACATATTCTGACAGCGAATCAGAACAACTCGCACAGTACGCGCCCCGTCGAAAGCACGTGCTGCTCACCGTCTCGGGAAGCAACATTTGTTGCTGGATCAATGCCTAAGGAATCAAGAATCGTCGCCGTGATATCTGCGGGCGAGACCGGGTCGTCTTTCACGTAGGCGGCATGTTCATCGGTGGAACCATAAACGTTTCCGCCGCGGATACCTGCCCCTGCCATCATCATTGTGAACGCGTGCGGCCAGTGCTCACGACCGGGGGTTGAAAACATCGAGCTGATCTTCGGACTGCGACCGAACTCGCCCATCCAAACAACGAGCGTGTCTTCCAGCAAACCACGATTGGACATGTCTTCTAAGAGTGCGGCCAGCGTCTGATCGGCTCTTGGAATCAGGCTATCCATAATCAATGGGAAGTGATTGCGGTGCGTGTCCCAAGGATTGTTGGCGAGCAAGGGCTTCCAATCTCCGCCCCAGTACTGCATCTCCTTGCCCCAATAAACCGTGACGAATTTCGCCCCAGCTTCAATCAGGCGGCGGCCCAATAAGACACTCGTACCGTGGCGGTGTCGACCGTATTTGTCGCGCAGCTCCGGAGACTCTCGGTCTAAATCGAAAGCGTCGTGAATCGACGGCTGCTGTAGAATCCGGATAACTTGCTCTTGAAGCGCGGTGAATTCCTTTGCCAGCGAGATGTCGCCAGCTTGCACATCTCCATCTAAAGCGCCCAACAATGCTCGACGATTCTTAAGCCGTCGCTCCGTCACCTTTTCGACTCTGGCCAGATTCGGCGGGACAACTTCTCCGGCCCGTGTGACCGAGACAGGAAACGGATTCCAGCGTTCTCCCAGCAGCCCGGCGTTTTGCCCCGGAAGAATCCGAGCGTCAATTCGCATCGGTTCGGGAAGCTGGATCGACTTCGGCATAGTCTCAGTCGAGTCGCTCGCTCGGTTGAACGAACAAGCCATATGCGGCATGTCCCTTGGAGTGACTCGCAATCCGCCCGCTTGAATGTTGTGACGATAACCCGTCAGCACTCGATAGACAGCTTGATCGTGAGGAATATCTTCGTGACGCATCGAGCGGATCTGCGCAAGGTGATGCATCTTCTTGGCGACGTTCGGCAAGTAATCACCAATCGTGATTCCCGGCACGGACGTGTCGATCGGCTTGGCCGGTCCTCGAATCTGGTCAGGTGCATTGGGCTTCAGATCGAACATATCGATGTGGCTGGGCCCACCGTCCATGTAAAGTAGCAAGACGGACTTTGCCCGCGTGGGACGCTTTTGATCAATGTTTGCTTGAGACGCTCCCACTCCACCAAAGCAGGACAATCCAAACGCACCTAGCGATAGTAAGCTGCGGCGATCGAGCATTGGCCCATTCAATGTCATCGGATTAATCAGCATACACAGATTCTCGTCAAGTTAGTGGTTGAGAACGATTCATTCTATTGGGCGAGACGCCGTCCCGTCAATTTGATATTTCGTCTATCGAGAAGCCCGACTCTCGAAGAGGCCCGGCTTCTGCAACTTCCTAGGCAAGACACAGAGCGTCATTCGATTGTAATCTCGCCCGAACAGCTTATAGTGGATCTTTCGGTCAATTCCTGTCGGAGTGGTGATGGATCTATCGCAAAACAGCTTTGATGTCTCATTTGAAATCCCCGCAAAGCACCGTCTGCGCTTTACACGCGACGTGTTCGGCGACGAGCAAGACGTACTCTCGGATTTGCTGGAACCATCAGGCGACCAGTCTGTGCGACTCCAGTTTTGGATTGACCAGAACATTTGCGATGCTCGACCGGATCTGAAACAGAAACTGAACACTTTCGTGCGTCAGCGATCCGACTGGCTCAGCATGGCCGGCAATATCCAACTTGTCCCCGGCGGCGAAGAGGTCAAGAACGACATCCACATCCTTGAGCGGATGCTGAAGGTCATCAATCATCACGACTTGGATCGACGCAGCTATATCGTCGTGATCGGCGGTGGAGCCGTCTTGGACGCAATTGGCTTTGCTGCCGCGATCGCTCATCGAGGCATTCGACTGATTCGCTTGCCGGCAACAACTCTGTCGCAAGACGATTCAGGTATTGGCGTCAAGAACGCGGTCAACTTGTTCGGCAAGAAAAATTGGCTCGGATCGTTCAATGTTCCATGGGCGGTTATCAACGACGCCTCACTATTAGAGACATTGTCGAATCGAGACTTCATCGGCGGGTTCTCCGAAGCGGTTAAGGTATTCTCGCTCAAGGACGCCGACAGCTTTGATTTACTTTGCCAGTCAGCCGAAGCCATCAGTCAGCGAGACATGGAAGCCGCCGATCCGATCATTCGTTTGTCAGCGTGGCACCACTTGAATCATATCACGCGCGGCGGCGATCCTTTCGAGGCTCTCGAAGCACGCCCACTCGATTTCGGTCATTGGTCTGCACACAAATTGGAATCGATGACGAACTTTGATTTGCGACACGGTGAAGCTGTCGCCATCGGAGTCGCCATTGATTCGATTTACTCGTCGTTACTCTGCGGACTTCCCGAAACTGACGCTCGACGAATCGTGCAGTGCTTGCGAAATCTTGGCTTCGATCTACATCACGAAGCGCTCGACCGCACCGACGAACTCTTCGGCGGGCTTGAGGAGTTCCGACAACACCTCGGCGGCCGATTGACGTTAACCATGCTCCGCGGGATCGGCGATCCGTACGAGGTTCACGAGGTCGAGCAAGAGCAGATGCTCGCAGCGATCGATCAGGTCGCCAGCTATGCATTGAGCTAGGCCATTCGCTGTGGCAAGGTCGCCATCACTCTCTGAGTGATGAGCCTTCGTATGAACGGGCCAAACAAAGATTGCGTGTATTTGTCGAAGATGAGTCCGCGGATTCTCGATCGTCAACGGCTTTCGTTGTGAGTTCTGGATGCTCATCACTCTGAGAGTGATGGCTACTTTGGCTATGCGTCTAGTGTCGCGATCACAGCTGCAGATAATTGGAACGACTCGTCGATCTCGCTGGCCGCACCGACAACGGTGTCGTCGCCATCACCACCAGCAATCGTGTCCGAGCCCCCCTGCCCGTTCACGCTATCATCGCCGTCGCCGCCGAGCAGAATGTCCAAGCCGGCGGCCCCCAACAGCGTGTCGTTGCCGTCACCGCCACGCATCGTGTCGTTGCCGTTACCGGCGATCAGGCGATCGTTTCCATCGCCGCCCGTGACGCCGTTGTTGCCGTTGCCAGCATCGATCATGTCGTCGCCGTCATCGCCGTTCAGGATGTCGTTGCCGTCATCTCCGAACAGCAAGTCGTCGCCGTCACCGCCACGGATATTATCGTCGCCAGCTTGACCTCGTAGGATGTCGTCAGCCGCACCGCCTCGCAGAGCGTCGTTGCCATTGCCACCGAAGAGTCGGTCTTCATCTTCGCCACCTTCGAGCGAGTCATCGCCGTCATTGCCGATCAGCGTGTCTTCGCCCTCTTCACCGAGTGCGGTGTCGTTGCCGTCGTCGCCTCTAATCGAGTCGTCGCCGGTGCCACCGTTGAGCACGTCGTCTCCATTGTTTCCATTCAAGACATCGTCGTCGTCACCGCCAGTGATGATATCATTCCCGCCGCCTCCACTCAGTACGTCATCGCCAGCGTCGCCGTTGATGACATCGTTGCCGCCGTTTCCGTTCAGGTTATCGTTGCCAGTGCCGCCCGAGATCGTATCGGTGAAGTCGCTGCCCGTGATCGTGTCGTTGCCCGAACCACCTTGCAGACTTAAGAACGTGAAACCGAGGTCGGCGCCAGCCGCCGTGATCGCATCGTCGCCAGGACCGCCGTCGACCGTTAACTGAATCGGAGTCACTTTGTTCAGATTGGTGACAGTTAACGTATCAGCGCCTGCTCCACCAGTCACGAAGACCTCGGGAATGTCCGCGTTGATGGTGATTGTGGCAGAACCGTCCGAGATCTGCAGCAATGCTCCAGCCTGCGGAATGCTCTGTTTCACAGTGAAAGAATCCGTGCCGCTGCCGCCACGCACCTCGACACGATCCGCTCCGGTGATTCCTTGATAATCATCGGTTCCATCCGAAGCCCCATCCCAAATAAACGTGTCTTGGCCTGCATCGCCAATCAGCACGTCATCGTCACGCTGCCCGTCGAGTGTGTCGTCGCCCATTTCTCCTTCAAGCGTATCTGCACCCGAGCCGCCAAACAGCTTGTCATCGCTGGCACCGCCGCGAATGCTGTCGTTTCCACTTCCGCCGGCCAAGATGTCCTCGCCGATTCCGGACAGAATCGTATCATTCCCGCTACTTCCACGAAGCGTGTCATCTTGACTTCCCGGCGTTGGTGGTGCCGGAGGTGCTGGTGGTGGAGGCGGTGGTGGAGGCGGTGTCGTTGCTCCGAGTGAGGAGATGTATGCGGTAGTGTCGAAGGCGCTGGCGCCGCTATCTCCCAGGATGATCGTGAGCGTGTTGCCCGTTGAGCCGTCACCGACGACTTGTTGGAACAGCAGCCTTGGGCTGCCATTGTCGACCAACACACCATTCAGTTCAGTACCAGCAACCGCGGCAAAACCTGGATGGTCAATATTAACGGGAGCCCCGGCAACATTGGCGATGTTCGTGCCGTTGACGATCAAACCAAACGCGTCGTTCAGACCCTGCAAAACGAAGTCGGGGAATTCTTCCGATCCGAAGACAACCTCGAAGAAGACCGTGTCAAAACCGGGCATCATGTCGAAGGTGATGTCCAGCTGCGTCACGTCAAACGCTGGCTGCATCCCGTTAATTGGGTCGATCAAGGCCTGCTGCGCGGCTGTTGCGGTTGCGCCGTAATCGGTTGTTTGCTCATTGATCGTGTCGGGCCCCGTTTCATAGTCAGCAACGTCGCCCGAGCTTATCACGATGCCGCCGCGGTCCAAGCCGTACGTTTGCGTTGTGCCAACGACATATGTTCCCGTCGAGAAGTCTACGCCGTTGTTTTGCTCTTGCAACGTCATGCCCGTGACCGTCAAACCGGCACCGCCACCGCCGACCAAAGCGTTGATCAGCGCACCGACGTTGTTGGTCGGAGTGATCTGAATGCCGCCGGGGCCTGCTCCGTCGTCATCAACGATCCGAGCGTCGCCTTGTCCGTCAAAGATCGTCGCGTTGACAGGATTCGATAGATTCACCAAGAAGTTTTCTTCGCTCGATTCGATCTCAACATCACCAATGATCGTGACGGGAATCGTTAACGAAGTCACTCCCGGATCAAACACCAAAGTGTCCATGGTTGCTTGGTAGTCGGGAGTCGGCCCCATTGAAGTTGCCGTGCCATCGGCAGTCGCAAATTCAACTTGGATGGTCGCGGCGCTGGGCTCGGACAACGTGACCGTGAAGTTTTGAGTCGTCGTGTCCCCAAGATCGCCTTCCATTTCGAAGCGAATGTCATCGATGGAGATCGAGATGGCTGTTTGCGTGTCGAGCAAATCATTCCCGGTACCGCCATCCAGGAAGTCGGCACCTTGCCCACCGAATAGTTGATCGTTGCCGCGGTGACCTCGAATCGTGTCATCGCCGTCAGCGCCACTCAGCAGATCGTTGCCACTTCCGCCGAAGATTTGGTCGTTTCCTTCAGCACCCTCGATCGTGTCGTTGCCGTTGTTGCCCGTCAGCCGGTCGTTGCCGGCGGCGCCGTTAATTGAATCGTTGCCTTGGGCACCGATCAACGAGTCATCACCGTCGTCGCCGTTGACCGTGTCGTTGCCACTTTGTCCATTCAACGTGTCGTTGCCGGTCGAGCCGTTCAGCAAATCGTTACCAGGACCAGCAACGACGGAATCGGCACCATCGCCGACAAAGACAATGTCATCGCCAGAGCCAGCCATCACAATGTCATCGCCAAGTCCCGTGTCGATCGTGTCGGCACCGCTTCCACCCGAAACAGTGTCGGCGCCATCGCCGCTCGTGATCGAGTCCTCGCTGTTGCCACCGTCAATGACATCATCGCCGTCGCCACTATCGATGGTATCGGCGCCGTCGCCTCCCGTAATGTTGTCGGCATCCGTGCCGCCCGTCAGACTGTCGTCGCCATCACCACCATCGATGGTGTCCAATCCATTCAAGCCAGTAATGGTGTCGTCGCCATCGCCCCCCAACAAAACTTCCGCGAAGGCTGCCGACCCCTGAATAAAATCATCTGCGTCGCCACCGTCGATCTGAATGGTGACGCCAACAGTGTCAAGCGTCGCGGTTGTGAGACCCGCGATGTTGATGCTGTTGGTCCCATCGCCACCATTGATCTGAAGTACACTCACCAACGAACCATCAAACGTCGGCAAGATATTGTCCGGTGCTCCGTTCGTAAGCACTTGGACGTTGCCGGGAATTGTTGGATCGTCTTGAAGCGTGATGCTGCCGCCTGCATCCGACGAGATGATTAAGTTTCCGCCAAAGAACAACGCGGACACTGTCAATAACGTACGGTCCTCGAACTTCTCGATCGATTGAAGAGCGGGTCGAGTGATTCGTCGCCGCGACGACTTCTTAGTCAATGATCGCAAGCGGATACGGACGTTGTTGAGCCAATCGTTTTGACGCACGGTGGAACTCCTTGGCCAAGACCGCCTGTGAGAATCGCGGCCTCGACAGTTTCCGGATCGCTTTGACCGCTCGACAATCCGGGCGACAAAGCTTGCACATTCCACCGTGCAAATAACGAATACCCGCTGAGAAGATTTTTTCGAGAAAATCCCCGAAGATTCGATGTTCAGAGAATCAACATGCTTGAGTAACCAGCAAGGCTCGCACGAAGCGAGGTCGAGTCGTAACGACGTTACCTGGATGTTGCCTATTTGCAACAGCGGTCGCTCGCGCGTGATGATTAATGGCGGCGCGCAGAGCGGTTCTCAGAATCATTGGCTAAGGATGTCAAATCTTTATCCTTCATTTGCTTAAAGATTCTCGCCAGATTTGACAAAGAAACGGCGGGCTATGAGTTGTTCGAGTCGTGCGTGAAGCCGTCAAGACTTTCGGCCATGTCGATGAAGCCAAAAGCCGCTTCCGCTACGGAAAAGACCGCTAGTTCAACAGATCCAACTGATCGAGCAAATTCGTCGACAACGTACACGAATCATTAATCTCTGACGTAGGACCAATGACCGTGTCGTCACCTTCGCCGGTGTTGATGATGTCGCCACCATTCTGGCCGTTGAGTTTATCATCGCCCGACTCGCCAAAGATGATGTCCGTGTCGCCGCCACCGAAGATCGTGTCCGCTCCGTCACCACCAAGGATCGTGTCGGCCTCTTCGTTTCCTTGAATGTTATCGTCGCCATCACCACCGAGGATGCCATCGCGGCCCTCGTTGCCCATGATGATGTCATCGCCATCGTTGCCGTTGATGATGTCGTCGCCGCGATTTCCTCGCATGGTGTCGTCGCCATCGTCTCCGATCATGCTGTCATCACCAAGCTGACCGGACATGAAATCGTCGCCCTCACCGCCGTCCATAAAGTCATCTCCGCTGCCACCGAGCAGCGTGTCTTGTTCACGGCCACCGTCCATCGAGTCGTTGCCGTCGTTACCGAGCAGCTTGTCATCGCCGCGACCACCAACGAGAACGTCATCGCCTTCGGATCCCTCGAGGCGATCACTTCCGTTGTCACCATTGAGGTTGTCGTTTCCATCTTCTCCACGAAGCGTATCAGCTCCGTCTCCGCCAGCCATGAAGTCGTCGCCATCACCGCCGTTGGCTTCATCGTTGCCATCGCCGCCGGTGATCGAATCGTCGCCTTCGCCGCCGAACAACATGTCGTCGCCGTCACCGCCTTCGATCGAATCGCGGCCGTCACCACCCGTGATGGTGTCGTCGTCGTCTCCGCCGTCGTAAGACATCAGCACGCGGCCAGTGTCCATATTCGCTGCGGAAATCGTGTCCGTGCCGCCTTCTCCGTTGAGCGAAACCAATTTCGGGAAGGCAAGACTGAGGTCTTCAACATTGATCGTGTCGGCACCATCACCCGCATTCACTGTCAACAGAGGCACACCCATGCCAACCGTTATCGAAGCCGCACCGTCGGTGACTCGGATGTCGCTGCCGGAGGTGCTCAAGCTGAACGTATTGGCGTTAGCATCGCCGATAACTCGGACTTCGTCGCCGCCTCCCGTCGAATCGAATTGGTCGTTGCCATCAGCGGCACCATTCCAAATCAAGACGTCGTTACCGTTGCCGCTTTGTAAGCTGTCGTCTCCCGCATCACCGCTGATGGTGTCATCGGCGTCGCCACCATCGAGGTTATCGTTGCCCGTGCCGCCAGCGATTGAGTCATTGCCGCCCGAGCCGTTGACGGAATCATTACCGTCTCCTGCGTCGATGGTATCGTCAGAGTTCCCACCTGTGATGGTGTCGTCCCCGCCACTCCCATTCAGAATATCACCGTCCGAGTCCAGCACCTGGCCGGCTCGAGAAACCGCCAGACCTTCATAGTTGTCTGCCGCTGTTGTCAGCATAACCGTCGAGATTTCCATGCCGCCTTGGGCAGGATCAATGATCCTGAGGACACTGTTGTTGCTGTCGAAAACGACCAAGGTGCCAGTCGCATCTTCCACGACTAAGTCATTGCCGTTCACGTTCTGAGCATTGGGGAATGACGTAACTGTGGTGACCGTGACGCCGGGAATATCAACGCTGAGTACGAACGTTGGCGAGAACGCGACGCCGTCAACCGCGAAGACGTTACCCATATTGTCGGCGCCGAGACCGTCAAAGTCTGAAAAGCTGGGCAACCCCACCGCGCCGGTGAAGTCGACTGGGTTGGAAACAACACCCGTGCATGGATCGACTTCGCCGAACTGTGCTGAGACCGTGCCTCCCATTTGATCTTCGAATGCGACGACCAACGTTCCGTTAACGTTAGCGAACGCCTCGCTGATCAGGATGGGCAAGCCGCCCGAAGTCAGAGGGACGTCTGTAATGACCGCTGCCGTCGTTGGATCAATCTGGACGAGCGACCAGCCGGGATTTGCGAATGGATCGGGACCGTTCGCCGTGACTGCATAGATGAATCCGTTGAAGAAGGTCAAATCGACCGTTTCCATGTCTCGAGGAATCGTACCAACAACAGCCGTCGTCCCCGAAATCCGATCGATCGTGATCAACTCCTCGGTGCTGGTGTCAACGGTATAAAGCGTGTTCGGATCGGGCGTGAACGCTGGCGGAGCTGACGTGCTTTGAATCGAATCGTTACCGGCACCACCATCAATGTCATCCGATCCCAAACCACCAACAATCGTGTCGCGGCCGCCGTCGCCCCTCAAAACGTCATCACCACCGCAAGGAACAATTTGCACTACGGCATCGCCAAAGATTTGATCAGCTTCTGTGCCACCACTGATGGTGTCATCACCCACGTCGCCGATCAGGATGTCGGCTCCAGCACCTCCATCGATGTCATCATTGCCGTTACCGCCATTGATCGAGTCATTCAGGCCGCCGCCAGTGATGATGTCGGCACCGTCACCACCGTCGATTGTGTCGGCGTTGCCATTTCCATCAATCGCGTCATCACCAAGTCCGCCGGTAATCAAATCTTCTCCGGCGTTGCCCGTGATGAAGTCATCACCATCGCCGCCGTCGATGTTGTCCTGTCCCGATCCACCTGCGATGAGGTCATCGTCATCGCCGCCTGAGATGGTGTCGTTGCCGTTTCCGCCATCGATGTCATCAAGACCAGCACCACCACTGATGTTGTCCGTTCCATCTCCTCCGAGAATCACGTCATCGCCATCGCCACCATCGACGACGTCGTTACCATCTTCGGCATTGATGTCGTCGTCACCATCGCCGCCGTTGATCACGTCATCGCCGTCGTTGCCATCGAGAACGTCGTCACCGTCGCCGCCAGAAATCGTGTCGTCGCCATCGCCACCATCGATGATGTCGTCGAAGTCGTCACTGCCCGTGATCGAATCGTTGCCGTCGTCGCCGTCGATGTTGATGACAAGGTTGGGATCGTCGAACACAGCCGCGCTAATGCCACTGATGTCAATCGTGGTGTCGCCCTGCCCGCCTTGGATCTGAATCTCGGCCACATCGCTGCCATCCAGCGACAGCAGTGTGTTGATGACGGTCCCGTTGCCCAGAACCTCATAGTCGCCGGTGTTCACGGCATTGTCGCGAATGACGATCGTGTCATCATCATCGGCGCTAACCGTCAAGACGTTGCCGATCAGAATTGCCGACACTGACAATAGTGTACGTTTTTCTAGATTATCTATCCTGCCGGAGACACTGCGTGCGGATTGTCGTCGAGTTGAAAGGCCGCGTCGACTTTGGTGCAAGCGAGTACGTACGGCTTTGATCCAGTTGGACAGAAACATGGATGCCCCCTTCTGTGTGATTTTTGAGCCCCGATGTTCGCGAGCAAGTTAGGAGTGCTCGCATCGACAGCGATGACAAAACTCACCATGCCGGCGGAATCTGTTTTTGTGTTGGCATTGGTGTGAGTCACGAAATCTCTGCATCACTGAGATTTGATGCAGTTACCGCAATGTTCATAGATTGACTGGTCTCTCCAATCGGAAGCAAGCTTTCTTTCCGAATCCGTTGTTCAATTCGTCTAATCGTATTCGAAGGCACCCGCCAGTCGTTGTAATCCTTACAAACCGCCCGCTGGCAACCCGCGCAGTCCGCAAAATTCACCTCCGCGATCCCATCAGCCTCTGATACGATCCCGCCGCTCGGCGTTGTCAGATGACATCGCATGCTACCCGCTACAGATCTTGAGATTCGGAGATGCCTAGAATGCGACAAGTAGGATTCATCGCTGCGACCAGAAACTTACTGCTGATTGGATTGAGTGTTACGTTGAGCAGTGCTCTGATCGCCGACGAGTCATCTAAGCCGACCAAGGCGAAGTCAACGGAAGCAAGCGAAACGGCCAAGAATAAGCCCGTCAAGACTGCCAGCAAGACGAATGACAGTGACACCGAGTACTTGTTGCGATACCAGTTCAAGCCAAATCAGTTCGCTCATTATAAAGTGCAACACGTGACGACGATGCACGTTGTCTATGGCGAAATCAAGCAAACGACTCGTCACACGTCACGCTCGGAAAAGCATTTTCGAGTCATTACGGTTTCCGATAATGGGACGGCGTTGTTAGAACCAACGTTGGACCAGGTTGTCATGTCTGCTCAAGCCGATGACAACGATCCAATCGTGTTTGACAGTTCCGAAGGACCAGAAAATTGCCCCGAGATCTTTCGACCTGTGCTGGCTACTGTGGGCAAGCCGTCGGCGCCGAAACGCTTCTCGGCTAGCGGACAGCTACTTTCGAAATCCGGCTCGACGACGACGTCGAAGCGAGCATGTAGTTCGGGCCAAACGAAGAAGTCCGACGTCGACAGTCAAGTTGACCCGCAACGCAACTTCTTGATTTCCTTCCCTGAAAAGCCAATCAAAGTGGGCGATTCGTGGTCGGAAAAGTCATTCGCTTGTGTGAGCATTGCACAGAATTTGAAGAAGAAGATTCCGCTGCGAAAGTCTTTCACGTTGAAGTCGGTCAAGGATTCGGTGGCAACCATTGAGACACGAATTGCTGTCTTGGTGCCGATCAAGGATCCAGCAATCCGCACACAATTTAGCCAAAAAACACCGCAAGGCACCATTCAATTCGATATCGAGAAGGGACAGATTCTTGCTCGAGAAACGAAGCTGGACAACTTGATCATTGGAGCGATTGGACCGAAGAGTTCGTTGCACACGGTCAGCCAACGGCGTGAGGTGTTGGTGACCAAGAAAGAGTTGTCAAAGCGTTAAGCCGGGTGTTACGCATCGCTGGAGTCCAGGCTTTAGCCGCCAGATGGTACGTTTGGGCTCATCGAAGGCGTCTAAAGGCTGGACTCCAACGGCGGTAGCGACGTTGGCTATCTTCGTGCTAGTACAGCATCAAACCGACGTCACTGGCTAAGACGGTGATGGCCAACTGTGTCCAGGCTGCGTGCTGTGCCGCCTCGAGCTTTTCATTTCTCGGCGCTTCCCCCACTGAAAGGAACGCGATCGCGTCTTCTTTCTTCTTTGAGTAGCGCGCCTGAAGTCCCTCGATGAACGAAACGCATGCCTCACGTTCGTTATCGTTGGCATCTCGGCAGGCGAGGAGCCGGAACAGACGATTCACGCGGGAATCGTTGTCCTTGGCCTCTCGAAGCAAGCGTTCGGCCAGACCGCGAGCCATCTCGACCCGCTGTGTCTCATTCAGTAGCCCCAACGATTGCAGTGGCGAGTTAGTACGTGACCGTTTGACACAACTGGACTCGCGATTCGGAGCGTCGAATAGTGTCATCATCGGATGCGGGCTTGTGCGCTTCCAATAGACATATAGACTGCGGCGATAAAGCCGTTTCCCTTTGTCGCGAACGTAATTCTTTGTGTTGCTGCCGGGGTGAGCCAAGGCCAACCACATTCCGGCAGGTTGGTACGGCTTAACTCCCTCGCCCCCCATGACCGGGTCCATCATTTCGCTGGACCAGAGTGCGATGTCGCGAATCACTTCAGCGTCCAGCCGGTGTCGCGGGCCGCGAGCGAACAATTTGTTCTCGGGATCTTCGACGTCATTCCGCCAGGCCGAGCTTTGCCGAAACGTGCGGCTTGTGACCATCAGCCGAAGCATGTGCCGCAGATCCCAACCGCAATCGTGCAATTCGACAGCGAGCCAATCAAGCAATTCGGGATGCGTCGGTTGCTGGCCTTGCAAACCGAAATCTTCAGGCGTTCGGACGAGACCATCGCCGAAAGTTCGTTGCCAGATCCGGTTGATCAAAACTCGAGCGACCAACGGGTGCTCTCGAGAAGTTAACCAGCGGGCAAGCCCCAACCGATTGCGAGGCGCCTCATTCGGAAAACTTGACATCACATTCAAAATGCCCGGTTGAAGCGGGTCGCCGACCGGAAGGTTGTACTCACCACGCTTGAGAAGTCGTGTTTCCCTCGGAGTCTTCAAGTCAACCGCGACGAGCGTCGTCGTATACGACTTTTCCAGCTCGTCATGTTGTTTCGTCAACTGAGTCGCAGCCTGTTGCAGTTCGAGGGAAGCAAACGGCCCCTTCGCGGCGGCGAGCAATGCTAGTCGATCTTTACTTGCGGCAGCTTGCCACTTCTTGACGTCGGCTTCACCGATTCCCTTTGCTTGGAATTGCTCCTCGGCGACCTTGAACAGCTTCTGCTGAGCTGCTTTAAGATCGGACCACTGTTGCCATCCAGACTGATCGGCGGGTGCCTTGATGTGATTTCCGTAGGTGTAAGAGTTTCGATCCATGGACGGTTCGGCCGTGCTGTTGAAGAAGGCCATCAGCCGATAGTACTCGGTCTGCGGAATGGGATCGTACTTGTGCGTATGACAGCGGGCACACGTCAGCGACATGCCAAGGAACACTGTCCCGAGTGTCTCGACGCGATCAAAGTTGTTCTTCATTTGAAACTCGGCAGGGATCGCCCCACCTTCGCCCGTTGTCGGATTCATTCGAACGTATCCGGTTGCGACTTGCTGAGCCAACGTCGGATTGGGCAGCAGGTCGCCAGCCAACTGCCAAGTGATGAACTCGTCCAAAGGCAGATTCTGATTCAACGCGAAGACAACCCAGTCACGATAGGGATAGATTCCGCGGCGATTGTCCAAATGCAAACCGTGTGTGTCGCCGTATCGGACAGCGTCCAACCAATAACGAGCTTGATGCTCGCCAAATCGTAGGCTTTCAAACAATTGATTGACGAATCGCAGATAAGCGTCTGGTCGATTGTCGACCAGGAACTTGTCGAGTGCTTGCGGTTCTGGCGGCAAGCCAGTCAGAGTCAGTGAGACTCGCCGAGCCAACACGGCGCGACTCGCTGCTGCTGCGAAGTCTGTACCGTTGGACTTGAGCTGGCGGGCGATAAGAGCATCGATCGCGTTCTGGCCTTTGGTATTCGCTGGCAGCTTTTTTCTCGGCAACACGAATGCCCAGTGCTTTTCATACTTACCCCCCTGCTTGATCCATGTTGAAAGCAGAGTTCGCTCGCGATCTGTTAGCTGTTTTTCGGCATCAGCAGGCGGCATGGGGTCATCCGCCGAGTGAATCCGGACAAGTAACCGACTTTTGTTAGGTTGCTTCGGATCGATGGCTCGATAGCCGCCCAAATCCTTTGTTGCTCCGGCCAGAGAATCGAGTCGCAACAAGTCATCTTGTTTCGCATCCGGGCCGTGGCAAACGAAGCATTTGTTCGAGAGAATCGGCAAGATGTCTCGCCCGAAGCTGACTTGCTTAGTCTCTGCTGCACCGGTTTGAGCGAGCGAAGTCAAAGCGACCACGCCAATCAATGCGAGGAATCGAGATTTGGCCATCGAAATCAATCCTTAGGGAGTATTCGATCAAGCGTTTGATTGTGAATCACCAACCTGTGTTGATCGAGCGATCCTTAGATTTTGGCGGCAAGAGACAACTTTTTGAAGCCAACAGGGCGTCGCGGCTGTGGCATAAAGCAAGAAGCCCGGCTTTTTCGAAATCGAAAGTCGGGCTTCTTTTTTCACTTGAGCAGCATCTCGCGGTCTTTGAATCATTGCGATTTCAAGGACTCCAGATAAGCCAGCAAATCCGACAATTGCTCGGGCGTTAGATTCTGAACCAAGCCAACAGGCATCATCGATTGCTTCTGCTTGCTTCGCACATCGATGTCGTCACGATTGATCTCTACCGCAGTCCCGTCTGTCTTTCGCAAGGTGACGCTTGTTGCGCTTTCGCTGACGACAAAGCCGGTGATGCGTTGGCCTTGCAGTGTTTGGAATGCGTAGGTGTCGAATCCTTGAGCGATCTTGGCGCTGGGTTTTAGGATCGACTCGATCAATTCGTGTCGTTTGTAGCGTTTGCCGATGTCGACCAAGTGAGGGCCTTTGGGTAACTGGCCGTTGGCGTATGTGTGACACGCGATGCATGATTGCCGAGTAAACAAAGCTTTGCCCTTGGCGGCGTCGCCGGAAGTCTTGAGTGCTCGCTCGGCAGCTGCTTCGTAAGCCAAGTTGGCGATTTGGCCGGGGTTGTTCTTGTCGATTTTCGGTATTTGGATCGGAGCTTGCTTGTCGACTTTGGTGGCGACCTTCAAGGCTTCGATACCGTCGATCTTGACTTTGTGGCGATCAAGTTGCAGCTTGACGAATTCGACTGTCCTGGCGTCGGCTTCGGAAACTGCGGTTTTGATCGTCGAGGCAATGCGTGGGCTGGCCGCCCAGGGTTGTCGGTCGAAGTAAGGTCCTGTTCGATCTGGGCGAGTGCCCCACCAGCCGCCTTTGTAATCGCCTTCTTTGTGGTAAAGCCGAATCAATGCCGCCAGCAGCGTTTGGCGTTTCTCTACGTTTCGTGTTTTGTTGAGAATCGCAATCAGCCCGTCTACGGCTTTCGGATCGTGCATGGATTTGAGAGCCCAAAACGCGCCGTGTGAATTTGGACCGCTCGTTCCCTTCAAGGCCGCGTCGTACCCGCCGCTGCGTACCAATGACTGAACGGCTAAGTGAGGAATCACGCGATCGGGATCGGGTTGCTTGTAGGATTCGACTGGCTTCGAATCCGCTGCTCGTTTTGTCAGGGGCAAGATTGCCTCGCCGGCATTTGGATTGCCGAGGCGACCGAGACTGATGAGTGTCTGGGCTCGAACACGCGGCGACTCGTCTTTTAACGTCGCCGTGAATCGCCCGATGTCGAGTCCCTCGAGTTCCGTCTTTCGATCCGTGAGTGCTCGAAAGGCAAATTCACGCAGCGAGTTGTCTTCGGACGCTTTCAACAACGCACCGTGTGACTCGACACCGTACATTTGCTTCAAGGTAAATAGTGCGGCGACTCGGCCGTGCATCGGTACCTTAGCGTCACCGTAAAGATCGGTTAATCCCGTCCATCGATCGGCGTCTTGGCCCCTTCGCAACAACTCACGTTGGCTGTGAAGTCGATAGACGGCGCTTGGCGATGCGAGGTACTGGATCAATTCCGCATCAGTCGCTTTGGCAAGGTTAGGAAACGGTGTCGGCGTGTAATCAATTGGCCGAACTTGGGCAACAAAGCCGACATTCGGTCCGCTGTAAGCAAACTTGCCGTTCTTCCAACTGCTGACATACATCAGTCCGCCGCCGTCAACGTCGATATCGGTTGGACGCGGAATCTTCAAGAAGACGTCTTGATCGGCATCGAATGTCGCGCCGTTAGCCGGCGGGTTGTGGCGATAGACTTCGCTGCGGCCCCAATCGCATGTGTAAACGGTGTTACCGAATTCCTTGGGCCAACGAAGGTCGTGCAAGTACATTCCGCCGCAACCCGATCCCCCGCCGTAATCAGCCAGTGGCGGCATGATCTCGTCGCTGAAATTCAGATAGAGTGACGGATAGCCATAGTTCGCAGATTGCATGATGTGGCTAAATCGAATATCCCAACCGCCACCATCGTTGGTGTTGTCGCGAGTGAAGATATTCATGAATGGATCGATGCAAACGTCGAGGATATTTCGCAGACCCCAGCAGTAGACTTCCATTTCTTTGCCATCCGGACGAACTCGGACAACACCGCCGCCTCGACGCGCCAACGTTGTGCCATCTGTTCCTTTTGCTTCGGTGAATCCAAAGTCACCAACTGCGATGTAAATCCAACCATCGATGCCCATGCGGATGCCGTTGGTTGTGTGGTCCCAGCCGCGTTTGTTGATTTCATCGGTGCTGATGCCAGTGAGCAATGTTTCGGATCGATCCGAGACACCGTCGAGGTCATCGTCGTGGTGAACGCTCAAGAAAGGCGGATGAAGCACCCACAACGATCCGTTGTCATAGATGAGACCGCGGGGGTGCTCGATCTTGGCGAATTCGTTGACCTTGTCGGCTTGGCCATCGCCGTCGATATCAATGCAGCGGAGCACTTTGCCGCCACCGGGCTGCTTGCCCAACGAACCCTGTTCGTCAACGCCGACGAAGACTTCGCCCGTTGGCGCGGCGGTGATGCAAACCGGGTAATTGACTTGAGGCGGCGCGCCGAACATGGTGACTTGGAAACCGTCCGGAGCTTTCACGTCGGCCAGAGTTGGAACGGGGCCGCCTTGCGTGCGTTTCGCCGATTTCGGAAGCGGTGGCAACTTGTCGGCGTACGCTTCGAACTCCCAGAAGCTTCCCCAATATTTATGCTTCTTAGTTCCCAGGAAAGTGACTCGCAGATAACGCGTGTCTGGCGCATCCACATTGTGTGCGGCGACTGGTTCGACCTTGTCGTTCTTTGATTTGTCGACGATCGTCTTCCATTCCTTGGCGTCGGCGGATGCATCGACCTTGTAAGTGTAGATATCGTTTTGCTTTTCCCAATGGATGCGTAGCGACTTGATGTGATCTGCTTTGCCAAGGTCGACTTCCCACGTGGAACCGGGGGCATTGCCTTGCGAACACCAACGCGTGTTGAGGTCGCCGTCGATCGCGTTCTTTGCAAAGTTCTTTTTGTTCTTTTCTTCCGAGCTCGCTTTTACTGCCTTCTCGAACGCGAGGTTTCCTTGATTGCAGCACTTACCGCCGGCACGCTTCGCCGGGCCGCCGGTCGCGACTTTTGTTGACACCAGCGAGCGGATTGCTTCGTCGGTCTTTTCATCGGTTTTGCGGAATTCTGATTGGTCCCGCTTCGTTGCCCACAAGACGCCGCGCGTGATTAGGTCGAGGTACTTGGGTTCAGTCATCGTCTCGTTGTAATGACCGACGGTGGTGCAGAACACGCGAGCTTTCTTGTTGTACTCGTTCGTCCAAATGCACGTTTGCGGCTTGTTGTCGCCGCGACGGTTTGCTTCGGCTAATGCTGTTGCCGTGTCGAAGAGGCGGACTGAATGGTAAAGCTCGCCTTTCGGAGCCAAGAACTTTTCGCCAAAGCCCTGCATGATTGGGTGGTCGGGTTTCTTGTTCTTGACCGTGAACGAATAGTGTGGTCCGTGCCCGGGAGATTGCATGCCGACGAATTCGAACCATTGATCGTCGCCAGTTCGGTAGCAATGCATTGCACAGTGAATCAATATGGCCGGAGTTCCCTCGCGGTGAGGCTTCAAGATGCGATCGACCCACGCCTTGTCACGGATGCCCGCGAAGCATTCGTTGTGCACGACTATGTCGAAGCCTTTGGCCCAATCGGGATTCTCGTACAACGGAATCTTAACGCTCGTTCCCGAGCCACCTTGATGAGCGACCGTCCACACAACGTTAGCGCGGGCAGAGATGCCTTTGGTCAGGATCAACTTTTGTCGAGCGTAATCGTGGCAACATCCGCCCGTGACGAGGAGCGCTCGAATCGGCTGCGGCTCGTCGGCCGTTTCAGCGTGGTGGACAAAGCAGGAAATCGTGAAAACCACGAAGAGGGCAACAAATCGGTTCATAGAATCGTATCTTCAGTAAAGGGTCCGGATGGATTCACAAGCTTTTTCAGTAAACCTCCCCCCAACTTTACGTCGGGGGTACTCGCGTCTCTGCACTACTTCCTTCTTAGTGCGGAGACGTGAGTCCCCCCTGAGATAAACTTAGGGGCGATGTATTTGCCGTCATGAGGCAGATTCAGATGTAGCGGTCAGCTCGAGCAAATAGGTCAGCGAGCGGCAATTCGAAGCCTAGCAAGAGACTCGTCTTATAGACGGCGTCTTCATCGTAGACTTTTTTCAAAGCACGGCGTTTGCCAGGACGAAAGACAGTCATCGTGCGAGCAAACCGATCGATGACCCAATATTCCTGGACGCCGATTTCGAGGAACTCGTCTCGTTTTTCCTCGTAGTCTCTTTTGAGGTTTCGTTTACCAGGTGAGACCAATTCCACGATGATCGACGGGATGTCACCATCAACTAGAACTCGACCTAAGCCAGTCCAGATTGCCCGATCCACCCGCCGACGATTCTCGTTTGTCGTGATGGTTTCTTCAGAAAGCGTGTCGTCCAAGGTGCTTCCATTAACATGATCTTCTTGGAAGTTCCCCAGCAACCTTGCCAACAATTCGTTTGGACCACGTTCCTTCTTTGACGGCGACGGTGACACAATCAACACTCCTCGAATCAAATCGTAGCGCCAGCCGGCTTCGAAGTCGGCGGAATCAAACTCTTCCGGGGTGAGCGTGATGCCATTGGCGTCCGGGCCTAGTTCACTCAGCGGTGGACTGATAACAGAAGTGGCCATGGAAAATCTCCACAGATTCGTACTGGTGGCTTCTAGCCACCGAAATCCTTCAATTGGCCGAGTCACCTTTCGTGGCGGCTGGAAGCCACCAATACGTAGAACTCGTCGCTAACAATTATAACAGCTTACCAACGACAATAAATGGGACTCGACCAAGCCATGTGGCCGTCTTCTTGGACGACGCAGACATACAGCGGGTTGTCACCCTTTTGGAGATATTTGGGTTGAATGGGATGGCTGCACCAGAAATCTGTTCGTTCGAGCCAGTTGGGGGCGTTGTAAGACTCGCCATCTTCACGTGCCAATTCCTCTGAGGAAATCGGCAACGGATAAACCTTCAACCGCTTTTCGAGGCCACCGCAATCGGCGGCTTTTCCATTCAGGCCAAGGTCTCGCAGCGAGACTTTCATACTTCGCTGCGAAGTTTCAATTGCCAGCACACCTTTCGACGGTTTCTCAAGATCGAGGATCACACCACTAACGCCGCCAGTCGTGATTGACTGCCATTCGCATCGGCGATCATTGACGAGCACGCATTGCTTTTCTTGATTGTGAAAGTTGATCGGTGTGATGCCTTTGATGCGATTGCCTTTCAGCGTGAAGTGGCCATCCCAGGTCACTTGGCGACCTCGACCGCGGACTTCGGCACCTTGCCAAAGAACTTTGACACGTGAACCTACAGCGATCCGCGCTGATCCGACGCCTCGATCCGAATACGTGCGAAATGTCTTGATCACGCGCATCCCGTTTCGAATTTCGACGCGTTCGATCGGCGCTGTTCCGCACACTTCAACGTCAAGATAGGGCCGTTCTCCTGACAGATCGACTTCGCTGCCCATCATGTCACCATTGACCGTGACATTCAGAAGAATGCGAGCCCCCGTGGTTCCGTAAACGCGTCGCTTTTGGTAAGCATCCCACACGCTCTCTCGATCCAGATTCTCGGCAAGCACGCAGGTCAAGCCGCCATAGCTCCCGAACGTGCTGGCTCCAGGATAACTTGCCCCCGGCCGCCCCTTGTGTCCGTCCGAGTTGGCGACGATGCCAATCCGATAGCCTCGAGAAAACGCGTCGTCCAACATCCACTCGAATGTGCCCCAAGCCGAATGGATTTCCACGTTGGGCACGAGCCCCGCATCATGGCGAGCCAAGTCTGCGTATCGGCCGCCGACATGCGGGATCAACATCACGGGAATCGTGCTTTGGTTTAAGCGTTCAAACAGATCTTCAACGGAGTAGCTACACTCGTCGTTGGACTCATCATCGGCGACGAGAGCTCTGCTGCTGCGGCTGATGAAACCGCCTTCGTCCAAATAAACGACGTTGCGGTCTCCACCAAGGCCGGTGTTGCCCGACCACTCCCAACCGGGAAACGCGACGAAGCGGCCATTGCGGTCGAACTTTTTTGTGGTGGCTTGAATCTTCTCCCAGAAGTCGTCGGTGATCTGAAAGTCGTTGCCTTGATGACCGCAGATGTCGACGAAACCAAAGTCCCGAGCGAACCGAAAATAGTCTTCAATGCTGTTCGTGCCGATCGTCTCTTCGCTTTGCCCGTGAATGTCCGCCCAATAACGCCCGTAAGTTTCCTTGTCGCTGACTAAGATTGGATTCGTGCGAACCGTTGTTCCGGTGACTTCATCATCGACAAGAAGTGTGTGATATCGTTGTTCTGTGAGACCAGGGAATTGCACTTTCCCTGGCTTGCCAACGGGGTTGCCCCAGCGATCTTCGTGTTTGGTGCGGACGGTGATTTTCTTGTTTGGGCGAACCAAACTGGGGGCAACGGCGACGAACTTGACGGGTTCGCCCGCTACGACCTGAAACGTCGGCGATTTGGGCAATTGCTCGTAAACGTAAGTTGCGTAGCGATCGACCAACACGCGAATCTCGAAAGTCTTCTCGGCGAAAGTTTGCATCCGCCAACCGTGCGATCCGCCGCTTCGATCTCCGAGCGTCACGGTGATCGTCTCGCCTTTTCGCAAGTAACCTTGCAAGACCTTGATGTGAATCGTCTTGCCCCAAGGACGCGTGTTGTCTTTGACGTCGTATCTCAACTGCAAATGGGCTCCATTCGATGCGACGGCGGTGACGTAATTAGCGGCCTTCGGGTCATCGAATTGAGGAGTCCCCGAATCGGTCGCGTAGCGCATGACGAGTTTCAGCGATCCCGTATCGTCGACCCCGGCGAAACCTGCGGTATAGGTGATCGTGCAAGTTTCATAACTGCCGGCAACAACCGAGCCTCGCAAATCGCAGTGCACTCGACCTAGTGATTCTTTTGACATAGCTGATCCAAGAGATTGAGGTTGGCCAAACGGCGGCATGTTCTCGTGGCGTAAGCTTCCGCTTTCCGCCAGGGCAACCTACCATGCGGGCGTTCAATTCTCCATTGAAGGAACGTCGAATGAAAGAACTGGAAGTCGCCCAGCAAGCCGCACGAATCGGCGGCGAAATCGTCGCCAAATACTTTCGCGACGGTGTCGAGATCCGCAGCAAGGACGCTCACAATTTAGTGACCGACGCCGACGTCGAATCCGAAAAAGCCATCGTCGAGTGTATTCGCGATCACTTTCCCGACCATGAAGTCTTGGGCGAAGAGGGTCACGAAGCCGACATTAGCGCCGAGCATCTTTGGATTATTGACCCGTTGGACGGCACCACCAATTTTGCGCACAAGATTCCTCACTTCGCCGTTTCGATCGCGTACTTCCACAACGGCCGCCCCGAAGTCGGAGTCATCTGGAACCCCATTCGCGACGACTTATACATCGCCGCGCGAGGTCAAGGAGCCACTCACAACGGACAGTCCGTCCAAGTCGGCAGCGAGACGGAATTTAAAGACGTCTTAATCGGCGTCGGCTTCTATTACGACCGCGGAATCGTGATGGAGTGCACACTTGCCGCGGTCAAGGAGTTCTTCGAGCAGCAAATTCACGGCATCCGCCGCTTTGGAACAGCCTCGCTAGACCTTTGCAACGTCGGCTGCGGCCTTGTCGGCGCGTTCTTCGAGTTTGAACTCTCACCATGGGACTTCGCCGCCGGACAACTTTTCGTCGAAGAGGCCGGCGGCCAAATCACAACTTGCCAAGGCGACCGCTTACCCATCGAAAAGTCGAGTGTCCTGGCGTCAAATGGCCACCTTCACGAAAAGACGCTGGCTATCACTAAGCGGCATTATGAGATGACGAAGTGAAGTCAACTTTAACGGCACAATCGTTGATGTTTCTATTGGATTCAGTTGTCTCTCGTCAGCTGATCGTGTGAAAAGACATCCAGAACAAACACGCGGAGCGTGCGCAGATTGCATTTCTCTCCGAGTCAGCTACGATATCCACTCGACTTCAACAACTAATATCGAATTGGATGTCAGTCTCTCTCGAAACTAACGGACTAGAACGCCTAAGAGTTGATCGTGCAGGAGCGGTTTAAGCGTACGGCGACTTACCGGAGAATCTTCGATAGACCAAGTCTAGTCGATCCGCCTGAAAGGATGCCTACTGATGAGTCAGCAAGCCACAGCTAATAACCCCATTGCTTACGAATTGCCGCCGTTGGGATTCAACCCGTCCACTGATCAGCAAGGCACGACTCCTGGCAGCTTCGCGCGACACCCCGAATTAGCTCCGGGGAAGGCGGGTTGCTACACATACTCATCACCCGATACTCCGGGAATGCCGGCTCCGTCGGACAAGACCGCGTGGGACTTCATGCCCGACGATTGGAAGCTCAACGATGGCTTTGCCGAGAACTATGAATGTGCGAACGCTTGGCAGCCACCCAGCGATTTTCAGCCAGTCACGCAGCTCGAATATGCTCGTCTTGGCACGATCACGCCGGAGATGGAACGCGTGGCCGAGCGTGAAGGTCATCTGACCCCCGAACAAGTTCGCGATGAAGTGGCGTCCGGTCGCATGATCATTCCCGCCAACAAAGTTCACCTCAGTCACAACTTAGACGCCATGGCCATTGGCCGAGCATCCAAGACTAAAGTCAACGCCAACATGGGAGCCTCGCCCGTCTCCTCGGGAACGGATGAGGAAGTCGAAAAGCTGCGTTGGGCCGAGCGCTGGGGCGCGGACACGGTCATGGATCTCTCGACCGGCGGCGATTTGGATTCTTGCCGAAAAGCCATCATTGAAAACAGCACGGTACCGATCGGCACCGTACCGATTTACTCAATGATCATCGGTCGACGTGTCGAGGATCTCGACGCAGCCAGTGTCCTACAAATGGTCGAGCATCAAGCCAAGCAAGGCGTCGACTACTTCACGATTCACGCGGGCGTCTTGCAAGAACACCTTCCGTTTGTCAAAGACCGCCTGATCGGCATCGTCAGCCGCGGCGGTTCGCTGCTGGCGAAGTGGATGATCGAGAATCAAAAACAAAACTTAATGTACACGCTGTGGGACGATATCTGCGACGTGATGCGTCAATACGACGTCAGCTTTTCGATCGGCGACGGTTTACCACCTGGCGGCTTCGCCGACGCCACCGATCGAGCTCAATTGGCGGAACTTTGCACCTTGGGTGAGTTGACAGAGCGAGCCTGGAAGAAGGGCGTGCAAGTCATGATCGAGGGCCCCGGTCACGTCACGTTTGACCAGATTGAATACAACATGAAGCTCGAGCGTCAGTTGTGCCATGGAGCTCCGTTCTATGTCCTGGGGCCATTGGTCACCGACATTTTTCCAGGTTACGACCACATCACCAGTTGCATTGGTGCCACGGCCGCCGGTTATCACGGTGCGAGCATGTTGTGTTACGTCACGCCGAAAGAACACCTTGGCTTGCCGAAGAAAGACGACGTCAAACAGGGCTGCATCGCGTACAAGATCGCGGCTCACGCCGCGGACGTCGCGTTGGGAATCCCCGGAACACGCGACCGCGATGACGAGCTGACAAAGGCGCGCGCGGCGCTGAACTGGGAACGGCACTTCGATTTAAGCTTCGACCCAGATACCGCTCGAGCATTGCACGACGAGGACCTCGATGTCGACACCGACTTCTGTGCCATGTGCGGTCACGATTGGTGTAGTGTGCGGATTTCTAAGGAGATCACAGAGTTCATGTCCGGCAAGGCCGAGAATTATCAGTGGGAGAAAGCCAAAGTCTCGGAAGCCTTGAGTGACGACCAAAAGATTATCCTCGAGCAACGCGGCGTCTTGAGTCCCGAGGAGATTCACAAGCTGGCCTCGAAGACGCGCAAGAAAATGGGCGGCGACGAGGACAAAGCTACTTGCCACAGCGACTATGTCGATTCGGAAACCGCCCAGGAATTGCAAGAACAGCCGTAATCTCTGTATGGCCATACCAAAGTAGCCATCACTCTCCGAGTGATGAGCCCGTGCTTGTGAGATAAGAAGCCCGGCTTCTAGCGAATTGCAATGCTGGTGACCTGCGCTCATCGCTCGCAGAGTGATGGCTACTTTAGGTTGCCGTTGATTACGTAGTCGAGGATTTGAACGACCTGCGCGGGTTGCTCGGCGACAGCTAATGCTGCTGCGTCGACTTCTTTGAGAGCGTGCTCCAGAACATCGTCATGCAGCGTGATAATCGGTTTGCCTAAACCTGAAGCAAAGCCGGCGTCGAAGGCTGCGTTCCATTGGCGGTACTTGTCGCCGAAGCGGACAACGACGATGTCGGCGTCTTTGATCAGTGTGCGTGTGCGAATGGCGTTAACTTGAGCGCCTTTGTGATCTGCCCAGAACGCGGATGTCTCGTTGCCCAGAATGTGAACTCCGCAGTCGTCGCTGGACGCGTGGTCTGTCACTGGTGCGCTGAAGTGTACGGGCAAGCCTGCGGCCGTCGTTCCTTCGATGATTTTTTCGCGCCAGTCAGAGTGAATCTCTCCCGAAAGATACACATTCCATGTACGGTTCATGTTGGCCTCGAGTGACATTTTTGAGATGTGGTGATTGAGAAAAAGAAGCCCGGCTTTTTGGAAAAGCCGGGCTTCTAAGATGCATTGACTTCGTTTCAGACTACTCGATTCCGGGCACTGGGAAATCGCTGGCAAACTCGGCGATTTCAGCTTTAACGCGGTTGTTGATTGCTTCGTCTTCTGGTGCCGCTAGCACTTCCAGAATCCAACCGCCGACCTTGCGAAGCTCGTCCTGCTTCATGCCGCGAGTCGTCAGTGCTGCCGTGCCAATTCGAATGCCGCTGGGATCGAGTGGCTTGCGTTGATCGTATGGAATCATGTTCTTATTCACGGTGATTCCAGCGCGATCCAAAGCTTCCTCGGCGATTTGTCCTGTCAGCCCAATGGCGGTGACGTCTGCCAACATCAAGTGATTGTCCGTTCCGCCACTTGCCAGTTTGACGCCACCAGCCATCAACGTCTCGGCCAGTGCTTGAGCGTTGTCGATAATCTGCTGAGCGTACTCTTTGAACGAGGGCTCCAGTGCCTCGCCAAAACAAACGGCTTTGCCAGCCACGACGTGCATCAATGGGCCGCCTTGCATGCCCGGGAAAACGGTGCGGTCGAGGGCTCGAGCGTTGGCTTCTTTCGTCAGAACAAAGCCGGAACGCGGACCTCTCAATGTCTTGTGGGATGTTGAGGTCACGTAATCCGCAACTTCAACCGGATTATTGTGGATGCCAGCAGCAACAAGTCCTGCATAGTGAGCCATGTCGACCATAAACAAGGCTCCGACTTCGCGAGCGATCTCGGCGAACTTCGGGTGGTCGATTTCGCGCGGATAAGCGCTAGCACCAGCCACGATCAGCTTCGGTTTATGCTCGCGTGCCAAGGCGGCCACGTGGTCAAAATCGATGCGATGATCGTCTTCTCGAACTCCGTAATGCACTACATTGTAGAGTTGTCCGGAGAAGTTCAGGTGCATCCCGTGCGTCAAGTGGCCGCCGTGAGCCAAATCCATCGCCAAATATGTGTCACCTGGCTTCAGGACCGTCAGATAAACGGACATGTTGGCCTGAGAGCCCGCGTGAGGCTGGACGTTTGCGTGTTCGGCCCCGAAAAGTTCGCAGGCACGCTGACGTGCGAGGTCCTCGATTTCATCAACGAACTCACATCCGCCATAGTACCGCCGACCCGGGTAGCCCTCGGCATATTTGTTCGTCAGTACAGTTCCTACGGCTTCCATAACCGCCGCACTGGTATAGTTTTCAGATGCGATTAGTTCGAGACCATCGCGCTGACGAACTCGCTCTTTTTGAATCGAAGCCCAGATGGCGTTATCGTTTTGTTCTAACGACATGACGGGTATCCTGACCGCAATATTGCCAACAAAGAGCGGCATCCGTTGGCCGCCCTGCCAATCGATGCGTCTTTATAGTGAACTAGTATGCCGAAAGCTAGCCAATTCACTCGGCAAGCGGTATGTTGAGAAGCGTCATGGATTCGTCGAAAGAAACACTGCCGGAACAGTTGACTGCATCGCCCTGCCTGCAAGGCGAACGGGTTGCGTTTACCGGTACGCTGGCCAGCATGGTGCATCGACAAGCGCACGAGTTAGTCGAATCGAACGGCGGCATCGCGACTCAACATGTGAGCAAACAGACGACGCTGTTGGTGATCGGCGAAGAGGGCTGGCCGCTCGAGGAAGATGGCCAACCATCCATCAAGCTACAACGAGTCGAGGCCTTGCAAGCTCAAGGCATCGACATCCAAATCGTGAGCGAATCCAACTGGTTGCGGCTGATCAATCTCGACGAGCGTCAAAGCGAAGTTCATCGCCTCTACACACCAGCAATGTTAAGTACGTTGCTGGGCATCTCGGTCAATGTGTTCCGCCGCTGGGAACGCGTCGGTCTAATCCGTCCGACTCGGCGAGTTTTTCGGCTGCCGTACTTTGATTTCCAAGAGGTCAGCAGTGCTCGGCGTCTATCGGAGTTGATGAGCGCTGGCGTGTCTCGCACCGAGTTGGAATCGAGCTTGTCGAAGCTGCAAGGAGTGCTGGGCGACGTCGATCGATCATTGGCTCAGCTGTGGATTCTTGCCCAAGACAACCGCGTGCTGTGCTATGACGGGCGCGGCTTAATCGAGCCGAAGAGCGGTCAGCGATTGCTCGAATTCGACGGGGAAGAGGCTGCAGCGGCTGCTCCACGTGTCGAAACAATTGAAATTTCGTCAGATGCGGACGAAGCTGTCGTGGCCGAGGATCAACAAGGTTGGAGCTTTGAACAGTGGTACGATCAAGGTTGTGAGCTTCTTGACCAAAACGAAGCAGACAAAGCGACCGAGGCCTTTCGGTTATGTTTGATGAAACGGCCTGATGAACCCGAAGCGCATTTTCATTTAGCCGACGCTTTGTTTCGACAGGGCAATACGCTTGGGGCGTTGGAGCGGTACCATGTTGCCGTCGAGTTGGATCACGACTACATCGAAGCGTGGACTCAGTTGGGATGTTTGCACGCCGAGCTTGGACAGTTCGAGTCGGCATTGGAAGCTTACGAAATAGCCCTTACCACGCATCCCGAGTACCCCGACGCCAACTTCCACACGGCTCAAGTGCTGCATCAATTGGGACGCACCAACGACGCAATCACTTATTGGGAGGCCTATTTGCGATTCGACAGTCGCGGGCCTTGGGCAGAGACAGCACGACATCATCTAGAAACAACCGTTTAGAATTGAATAGCTATGAGTGACCGATCCATCAATGTCGCCATCATCGGCGGTGGTATGTTTTTTGACGACATCATTGGGCAAAGCTTCAAGGATTTCATGCACGGTGGAATCGCGGGTGCCTTGACCAGTATTGGCATGAGTCATTTCGCGAGGGACGTTGCTGATGTCGAGATTCGCGTTAGCGCCGTGGGGACTCGCAGCGAATCAAGTGGCACTGCGGGCCACATTGTGAACTGGTTCTCGGAAGAGTTCCCCAATGTCCAGATAGAAGCGTGTTACGGTGATTCGGTTTGGAACGACATCATCGCCAAGCATCAACCGGACGTCCTCTTCGTCGCGACGCCCGACCATGTCCATACGCAACCAATCTTGGACGCACTCGAAGCTGGCTGCGATGTGATCACCGAGAAACCGTTGTGCCTGACGACCTCGGAAGCCGACCAAATCATCAAGTTGGCTCGCGACAAGGGACGCATTGTTGCCGTCGATATGCACAAGCGATACGACCCGTTCATTCGAGACATGATGCTGAAGGCTCCCGAACAATACGGGGCCATCAACCGCATACGAGCCGTGTTGGAAGAGCCGCTCGAAGTCAGCACGGATATCTTTGCATGGGCCGAGCAAAGCAATCCATTCGCCTATGTTGGTTGCCACTGGCTGGATGTTGTCCATCACTACATGGGCGTGAAACCAGTGTCGGTGTTCGCGACTGGCCAAAAGAATCTCTTGGTGAATTGGGACAAACATCACGTTGAAGTCGCCAAGCGGCGCGGCGTCGATCCCTCGACGTTCAAGCGACAACACGCCATCAACACATGGGACAGCTTGGATGTTGCGGTAACTTACGACAATGGAATGCGTGGCGATTACAACAACAACTGGATCAACCCTGTCGAATTTGAAGGTGCCGTCAATCAAGAGATCGAACTCTACGGCGTCTATGGTCGCGGCTATGTCGACCAACAGGATCGCGGTTACCGCGAAGCTATCATCGGAGATGGTTCGAGAACTCGGAATCCATCCTTCGGTGGTCGTATCCGCCATACCGGCGGCAATCTTGAGATCTTTGGCTACGGGAAGGCTTCGATTGCATCCGGCTTACTGGCCATCATTCGGCGTCGCCTCTTGGGCGAGTCACTTGAGCAAATCGGCGACTCTTATCCCACCGACGCCAGTCAACGCGACATCGTCCAAGTTATCGAAGCAGCCACGATGGTCGCCGAGAAGAATCACGAGCACTTCGTCGCAGGCCGAGGTACGCCAGTCACGGCGCTCTTGACAGAGTCAGAGATCCAATTGATCCAACCGTAATCAACATACTTGTTTAACCCGTAGCCGTAGACGAGACTGTCTCGAGAATATCCTCGCCTACGGCTACGGGTTAAACGAAGGGTCAATCGGCTCCCAGCTCTTCCAGCGTTTTCGCTGCCGTTTGGCGAGCGGCTTGCTTTGCCACGTCGAGAGGTGTTTGGCCGTTATCGTCTTGTGTGTCGATGTTAGCCCCCGCTTGAGCCAGTGCCTTGATGACATCGCGGCCGATGCCCTTCGCGGCGAACATATGCAGCGCGGTCCGGCCATCCACGTTGATAGCATTCGGATCGGCTCCGTACTTCAGCCAAATCATGACACGTTGACCGTGTCCGTGATTGGCGTCATGAAGCATCGGCTCTGACGGGATCTTCCAGCCGTGTTGAAGCTGCAATTCGATCAGCTCTGCCAGTGAATCGGACGGCATATGTCCGCCGTTACCGTTGTTGGGATCAGCGCCTTTCTCAAGCAGATAACGAACCGTCTCGGCCGAGCCAAACCGCAGTTGCATCGACAACGGGCTCTCGCCTCGCGTCGTCAATGTCTCCAGTTCCGCTCCAGCGGCAAGCAGCACGTCGGCAACTTGCGTGGAACTCCAATGATGGATTGGCTGGCCAATTCCGCAGCCCGCAGTGAACTCGGCATGAATCAAATCTGAGTCCATCTGCAGCAACTTTCGCACTTCATTTGCGCGATCGTTCACGATCGACTCGCGGAATGCTCGAGCTCTTTCTGGAATCAGCAAGTCGGCAATCAACATGTGTGGTCGCTGGGAACAATGTCCGCCATTCCTGTGGACAAACTCTCTTAGCAGCGAATGAGCTTGATAGCATGTTTCGGTGGTTGACTCCCCTTTGAGACCCGGATGTCGCCGCAGAAGTCCACTGGCTTTGTCAACCTCGCCGTTTGCGAAGGCTGCCAGAAATGACTCGGCCAACGGATGCTCCAAGGCATTCTTCTCGCGCCGTTCAAGCAGTGCTTGGTATTCTTCCGGCGTGTTGGCGTTTCGCAGAGAATCCAGTTCTGGGTCGACTTGGCGAAGTTCCTGTTCGCTGATCTCGACGCTGTCCGATTCCTCGACCAGAAAGAACGGCCGCATCCGACCTGCGGCGATCAGTTTTCGGACAGTCTCTTCGAGCTCGATGCGATACACGGCAGCCAAGGGATGATGAAACCCGTCAGCATGGGGAATAGCCAAGTCGGCCGTGCCAAGCTTTGAGTGAACAAACCGCACAAACTCGGGCGTCAGCAGTGGGCAATCACATGCCGAGACGAACGCAACCGACGCATGTCCTTTTAATGCCTTCAGTCCTGCGGCCAATCCAGCCAGCGGGCCCCTCGCCTGAATCTCATCGTGGGGGATGATGACGTCAGCGGGGAGATCGGGCAGCGGCTGGTCCTTGGCAGCGACGACGACGATTGGCGCAGTGACTTCTTGCAAAATCGCCACTACACGTTGCAGCATCGTTTGCTCGCCGAATGGCAGCATGAGCTTTGGTTGCCCCATCCGGCGACTTGCACCACCGCATAAGACAATTCCACCGATCTTGTCTGATTCACTCATCGATCTCACGACGCTTTGACCCTGTCCTGTACTTGTTGCCGTAGACGAGAATTGAGGGGAATGTTCATTGCCTACGGATAAAACAACAATTGCTCGACTGACCGCAAGCGTCGCATCCGTCAATGATTTTCGTTAGAATAACCGATCCAAATATCGTCCCCGACGAATATCAAAGCCGCATCCATAAGACTTCCTGCATGTGCCGTCTCAGCTTGACATCTTATCTTACCTCGGCCACGGTGCATGTTGCGATGCTTGCTGTGATCGGGGTGCTTTGGAGTGGCAAGATTGATGACCGGCCTGAACTTGCTGGTGACCAAGTAGTGTTGTTGTCGGGCTTTACAACAATTCCGGCCGCCGCCGAACCTGTTTCAGATCCCGAGCCCGTCGCTACAGAAATCGCCCTCGACGAACCAAAAGACGCGCAACACGACGACTTGCCGGAGCCAAAGATCGAAAAAAAGTCGCAGGCGAGGCAGTCGAGCATACCCAAAACCGAGCGAAATCGGCAGCGAACGCGAGTGCTGAATCCTCGGCAAGCATCCGATCTGGCTCCGGAGTCGCGAACCCAGCAGCGAACTTCATCTGCACACCACAAACAACGAAGTGTCGCACTGAGACCCGAGCAACCGATCACTCCACCATCTCAAGACGTTCAAGTCCAACGAGTTAACCCGTTGAAGCGACCGGAAACTGCCCCACCCGTTGAAGTCAAGGAACTCGCAGCAGCCCCGGAAATCAAACTATCCATCGGGACGACTAAGACAAAACCGGCAAAGCCGATTCGCAATCCGAGCCCTATTTATCCGGTATCGGCGGTTCGTGAGCGAGTGGAAGGTACCGTGATTTTGCGGCTGACAATCTCGGCGACCGGCCAAGTCACCAATGTGGCGGTCAGTGAATCGAGCAGCTTCGAAGAGCTTGACCGCGCCGCCATCAGTGCTGTTCAGCAATGGCGATTTGAACCGGCAAAACGCAGTGGTAAGTCGGTCTCCTGGACGGCGCGCTTGCCCGTTCGCTTTCGCCTGAATTGAGACGCTAGAAGCTCCAATTCGAAAAGGCCGGGCTTCTTTCTTCGCAACGCTGGTCACGGCACGGCGTTCCGATTGTGCCGCTTTTGACGGCGATGCCAGCAGATGTGCCGTTGGTCAGCTGAATCAACCGATGTAATCAGCATAGAACCCATTGGCTAACGCTGCCCGCTGTTCGCCAGCCTACAGCAACAGCCAAATATCGTTCGTCTCGAATTCTCTCAGCACGGATGTTGAGATATGCAAAATCCATCGCGTGCTTCGTGTGTCCTTCACAACTCGCTTGTCTTGATAATGCTCTGCAGCGGGGCCACCGCGGTTGCTCAAACCGACGATCCGAAAACGGAACCGGAACTGCCTCCCGTTGAAGTCTCGCCGCCGAATTTGCCGCAAGTTGATGTGACTCCTGGTACTGCTAGCATTTCCGATACGTCGACGAATTATCCGAACTTGTTCGATCAGAAGTTCGGCGCTTCGAGTCAATTTGGTCCAAGCACTGGCATCTTGAGAAGCCCGCAGGATCTGTTCAACTCGCCAGTGGCCGCATCGATTACGAATCGGCAGAGTCTAGTTGAAAGGCAAGCCCCCGATTTGTTTCATGCCTTGCAGAATGAGGTTGGAGTCCTCATGCAACGCACGGGCATTGGACAATCATCGCCATTTGTTCGAGGGCTGACGGGGCAGCAAGTCTTGATCTTGGTTGACGGGATTCGCTTGAACAACTCGTTCTTCCGCCGCGGGCCGAATCAGTACTTCAATACGATTGATCCGGGCATGGTGGATCAGATTGAGGTATTGCGAGGTCAGGGGGCTGTGCTGTGGGGCTCGGATGCTATTGGCGGCGTCATCAATGTTGTCACTCGCGGGCCAAATTCCACAAGGGGCAATTATTGGGGCGACGAGTTCCATCAAACGTACAACACGGCCGACTCGAGTTCCTACAGTCGCTTGAACGTCGAGGGCTGGATGGACAATGCAGGGGTTTTTGCGGGCGGTAGCTACTTGAACGTTCGTGACTTGGACACGGGCTTTGACTTTGGGCGTCAGCCCGGAACTAACTACCAGCAATACGTTGGTGACTTGAAACTGCGATACATGATCTCTGATCACGAATTGCTGACTGTGGCCTTGCAGCATCATGAGCAAGAGGATCTGCCGCGGAGCGACCGCTTTCCCGGTTTTCCGGGTGACCGAAACAACAGCAACACGCCAGGTCGAGCCCGTTTCTTTGATCCTCAGCAACGAGACCTTGCCTACGTTCGATACGAGGCTTTGAATCCAATCGACGGGCTTGATGCCATCACGGCGACGGTCTCGTACCATCGACAGCGGGAAGTTCAGACGCGTGGGACTCCGACAGTCCGAGCACAAGAAACTGACGTCGAGACAACTGGCGTCAACTTGGTCGGTGTCCGAGACATGGACTCGCTGGGCAAGCTGTCGGTTGGTGTGGATTGGTATCACGATGATATCGACTCGGCGTTCATTGGGACGGATCGACCGGTTGTCCCCGATGATGCCTTCTATGAACGAATCGGAGCCTACTTGAGCTGGGACTTCGAATTGACTGAGCGACTCACGGCGACTGCTGGTGTCCGGTACGAGAACATCGAGACGGAGGGAACTCCGATCGTCGACATTGACGATGGGCTGGGAACGATCACACCGACACCAACTCGTGTCTCTGCAAACTTTGACGACTGGGTTAGTCAAGCTGGCCTGGTTTACAAAGTGACCGAGGACGTGCATCTTGTCGGTACGATCGCCGAGGGGTTTCGCGCGCCGACTGTTGACGACTTGATGGGTAACAACATCGTTGCCGGCGACGGCATGAGCGTCCCGAGTCTTGACCTTGGCCCTGAAAGATCGATCAATTACGAAGTCGGCGTGAAGACGAATTCAGACCGCCTGCGAACTCAGACGTTTGCTTATTGGATCGACATCGACGAGAGCATCGTCTCAATCACCCCTGCCCCGCCGTTGACCTTCCGCGCGGGCAACCAAGACGCCTACGTGCAAGGTGTCGAGTTCAATGGCGAGTACTTGTTGGAAAAAGGTTGGTCGCTGTATGGTAATTACTGGTACACATACGGTCGCAACCGCGTGACGGGCTCGCCGCTGAGTCGCATTCCGCCAGCCCAAGGAATCGTGGGGCTGCGATGGCGATCTCAAGACGCCGGAAGTTGGTTCTCGATCTACACCTGGATGGTGCGGCGGCAAGATCGGCTGGATCAAGTTCGTGACATCAACGACGAACGGATTCCGATTGGTGGCACTCCCGGATATGCAACTCTCAATATGGGCGCCGGACGCGCCTTCGGCTGCGATCGACAACACCGAGTCAGCCTAAGCCTAGAAAACGTGACGGACAAGGCGTATCTCGTCCACGGCTCGGGGGTTTTCGGAACCGGCTTTACCGCTCGGATGGGCTATGCCTGGGCGTTCTAGTTTCTGCGTTGATCCTTGGACTCATAATGCCCCGGCTACTTCGATTTCCCATAAGTCGGTCCTCTGACAACCAACGCACAACGACTCTCGCGTGAAACTGTGTCTTGCGTTATGTTAAGATATGACATTCAAGCTTTCTGTTGAGAATCTGACAGAAGTGCAGTTTCGAGGAATTCCAATGCCGAAAGTTTCTCGCCGAACCGTTCTACGAAGCGTTGGCGTTACGTTGACTTTGCCATTATTGGAATCGATGTTGCCCACAGCTGTCGGTGCTGATGCCGATATTCCAACGCGAATGTGCATCTCTCATTTCGGCATTGGAATGAACGTCAGAGAATTCTTTCCTAGAACAACAGGTACTGATTGCGAGCTTTCTCGAATTTTGAAACCCTGGGAACGACATCGTTCCGAGATGACCGTCCTTTCCGGAACATCGATGAGATCCCTTCTCTTGACCATCATTGCCATCTTCGTTTTGGCCACACAGACTTGCCAAGCGTCTAAACCCAACATCGTTTACATCTTGTTAGATGACGCTGGCTACGGAGACTTGAGTTGCTACGGGCAGAAAAAGTTCAAGACTCCTAACATCGATCGACTTGCCAGCGAGGGCATGAAGTTCACCGATCACTACGCCGGCTCGACCGTTTGCGCACCAACACGGTGCGTCCTGATGACGGGCAAGCACACTGGCCACTGTTTCGTTCGCGGTAATCGCGAGGTGCAACCAGAGGGCCAAGCCCCCATGCCCGCCGACATCGTGACTTTGCCCAAGCTGCTCAAGTCTGCCGGATATGCCACGGGAGCGTTCGGCAAGTGGGGCCTCGGAGCACCCGGTTCCGTCAGCGATCCCAGCGTGCATTTTGATGTCTTCTATGGTTACAACTGCCAACGCCAAGCCCACACGTACTACCCAAGGCATCTTTGGCGCAACACAAAGAAAGTTCCGTTGGACCAAAAGACGTATTCGCACGACTTAATCAATGATCAAGCATTGAAGTTCATCGAGGATCACAAATCGGGCCCGTTCTTTTGCTTCATGCCCGTCACAATTCCTCATGCAGCCATGCATGCCCCCGAAGAATACGTTGCCCCGTTCCGCAAGAAGTTTCCGCAATTCGAAAACAAGGTCGGCAAGTACCGCGGACCGCTGGTTAAGAATCCAATCGCTGCCTTTGCCGGCATGATGAAAAAGCTAGACGAAGGCGTCGGGGAACTTCTCGATCTATTGAGGGAACTCGGCATCGACGAAAACACGATTGTGCTACTCAGTTCGGACAACGGCCCTCACCGAGAAGGCGGGCACGATCCGGTGTTCTTTAACAGTAATGGTGGCCTAAAGGGTTTCAAACGCGATCTCTTCGAAGGTGGAATCCGAGTTCCCTTGTTGGCGCGATGGCCCAAGACGATCAAAGCTGGAACGACCTCGAATCACATTTCGGCGCATTGGGACATCATGCCGACTTTCCTCGAACTTGCTGGTGCTAAGACGCCGGACGGCATAGACGGCATCTCTTTCGTGCCAGCACTTTTGGGGAAAGACTCACAGGCCCAACACGACTACTTGTATTGGGAATTCTACGAGCAAGGCGGCAAGAAGGCGGCTCGGTTCGGCAAGTGGAAAGCCGTGCAATTGAACGTCAACCGTGACAAGAATAGTCCGATTCAACTTTTTGATTTGAGCAAAGATCGCTCTGAGAAGAACAACATCGCCGACGCCAACGCAGAGATTGTTGAAGCGGCCAAGAAGATTTTCGTTGACGCTCACCAGCCATCCGATCTTTGGAAGTTTGCTGTGCGGCGAAAGCCCAAGAAGAAGTAACGCGATCATTGTCAGATCGCTTAGCGTCCCAGCGTCACAGGTTTTCCAGGCAAGCTTTTCGTCATCTTGGCGTCTTGAAGCACGGCCACACCATTGACGATGACGTGATGAACGCCTTTTGAATACTGATGTGGATTCGCAAACGTCGCGACATCGGTGATTGTCTTCGGATCGAACACGACGACGTCAGCGTGCGAGCCAACTTTCAGCGTGCCGCGTTTTTTCCAACCGAGACGCGATGCTGGCAGTGACGTCATCTTTCGGATGGCCTCTTCCAGCTTCAGATGGCCGCGTTCTCGGACGTATCGCGCCAACACCCGAGGATAACATCCGTACGATCGAGGATGCGGGTTGCCCGCTCCAAACTCCAGCACGCCGCCGTCCGATGCGATGCTTGTTTGTGGATGAGCCATTACGCGGTCGACGTCGCCTCCGACGCTGTCATCAAGCGTGTGGTTGATGCCACGAGTGCCCTTGCTGATCAGCTCGACAAGCAACAGAGACCCGTTCCGCAAAGTCACCGGCTGGCGTCTTTGTTGAAGAATGTCCCTGATCGTCATCCCCTCAAGCGTTGGATCGTGTCCGGCGCGGGCGACTCGAATTCTGTCCAAGGCCGCTGTCGTGTGCTCATCGTTCTTTGTGTCTTGGCCTTGGCGATAAACTTTGCGGACGAGCAACTCTTCGACGCCTTCAATGATGCGAACTTTCGTCTCCGCGTCGGCAATGCGTTTACGAAACTCACCCATTCCACCGACAAGCGACCATTGCGGCACGTACAAATCCATGCCACCGCTGCCAGCAGAATATGGGTATTGGTCAAGTGTCACATTCTGGCCACTTTTGCGGGCGGCGTCGATTCGGGCGAGCGTTTGTCGAGTCAGCCCGAAGACCGAAACTGACGAGATTTTGTGGTGAGAGATGTGCACGGGAACCTTCGCTTTGCGGCCAATTAATAGTGCTTCTTCCACTGCCTCGAAGATGCGTGTGCCTTCGTCTCTCATGTGCGTCGCGTAGAACCCACGGTATGGTTTGATCTCGGAAACCAATGCGACGATTTCCGCGGTTTCGGCATACGCTCCGGGTCCATACCGTAGACTTGTCGACATCCCCACTGCACCATCTTCCATGGCCTGACGAACGATGCGCTGCATTTCGGCAAGCTGCTGTTTTGATGGCACTTTGTTGATGCGCCCCATGACCGATTGCCGCACACTTCCATGGCCGACGAGCAAAGCAATGTTTGGTCCCGTTCCGCCATCTCGCAGCTTTGTGAAGAATTCGCCCACGTCGATTGGCGAGCCCCCGCAGTTGCCGCAGAGCAATGTTGTGACGCCTTGCCGAATGTAGTTCTCGGCAGGCCGGTACTTCAGGATTCCTCGATCGGCATGACTGTGCAAATCAATGAAGCCGGGGCACACGACGTGGTCTTTCGCATTGATTCTGGCCTTCGCTTTCTCATCACTCAGATTACCAATAGCAACGATGTGACCATCTTCAATGGCAATGTCAGCCACTTGGCCTTTTGAGCCCGTGCCGTCAATGACGGTGCCACCATCAATGATCAAATCAGCGTCGCCAAGCAAAGCGAGCAGTAAGCAGACAGACATACAGATCACCTCGTGATGTCATACGCGCGGAGTGGGAAAGCTAGTTGGGTTCGTCATCACCGGCAGCTAGCGCCTTGCCGCTCGAAACTTGACGTTCTTCACTGAAGACCAGGGTGGCTGGGGTCGAGTC
>PBMZ01000028.1 GCA_002722955.1 Planctomycetaceae bacterium
TACTGCCTTTGTTGGTGAGTTCACAGAAATTCGACAACAAAAATTACCCAACCACTTCAACAGTTCCACTGTCCACTTTTTCTGGGCAATACCATTCATTTGCTACCAACAACGGATTGTCATCATCAATTGTGGTTCCGCATTTGGCCACGGAAAGAGTCGTAATGTCCCATTTGTCATGAATTCCACCATAACTGGCTTCGCGAATCGTCAGGTATTTATAAAATGGTGGCTGGCTCATTCAGCCTTTATCGGAAATCCCAACCCGTTCGGATGATCACTGCATGGTGCAACTGATGAAAAAATCAGATCCAGCTGAAATCCCGGAATTCCACGAAGCTATGAAGAATTTGGTTAAAGTCCCCAAAAAAGAGGTCGACGAGAAAGTCAAATCTGAAGCGCAGAAGTAGCAACAGGCGATTAGACTCTCTCAGTCAGCTATTGCAAGCGTGGTGAGCCTAGTATGTTGTTGCCCTACTTAGGTACAAAAGATAAGAATAAGGCCTGTCAAATGGACGAACCTGTCATCACGAAAATCTCCGGACACCGATTGAAACTCGGAGTCGCTTTGGCACTGGTTGTTGCCGTGCCGTTGGGGGCGTGGCTGATCTTCGGAAATTCAGAGCCAGATCCGTCGGGTGCGCCGACGATCACCGACAATGCGAATCCTGATTCGTCGACGAAGCCTGCAGCAATCGAAACCGAGACGAGCAACACCTCAACCGATTCGCACGGCAGCTTGACGACGCATTCCATGCCAGCTGCAGATCCCGTGGGCGACAGTAAAACCTTCGACCAATCGGTCAAACCGTTTTTCGAACAGCATTGCAATCACTGTCACGGTTCCGACAAGGCCGAAGGCGATTTACGACTCGATACGCTTGCCGCAGACTTCCTCAGTCGACAACCGGCTGGCCACTGGGTCGAAGTACTCGACCGGATCGTTCTTGAGGTTGTATAACTCGCGCGTGGGTTGCTCCAGTGTGTAGATCAACTTCCAGCCGTCGGGCGTAATGATGGATCGTTTGTAAGTGTACTCGCGATAGTTCGTCTCTGAAAACACGTCGTGGCTGATGGTTGTTCCCTGCATGCCGAGACCAAGCTTTGGCCACGGAGTTGCCGCTTGGCTTTGTCGGAAAGATCGATGCCCAGCAAGTCAAGCATGGTCGGCATGAGGTCGATACTGCTGACGCGGTCGTCGATATTGACGCCTTTTGTGCGACCGGGAAGCTGAATGATCAGCGGCACGTGAACCAGTTCCTGGTAGAGCGAAAAACCGTGATCGACTCGCCGATGTTCAAAAAACTCGGTGCCATGATCCGACGTCAGCACGAAGATCGTTTTGTCCATCAATCCAAGTTTGGTGAATTCATCGACAAATCGCTTGAACTTGGCATCGGTCCGTTGAATCTTCTCGTCGTAGATCGCTCGCCAGAAACGCACGTCCTCGTCGCGCATCGTGAGCGCGCCCTTTTGCAAACCTTCTTCGCGCAGTAGTTCTTGCTCCAGTTCCGCACCTCGGTAACGCTTATCGTAGTCTTTGTCGACGAAGCGATAGTCGTAACGGCCGGCGGAGTGCTTTGGCCGTGGACGTCGTAACCATGAAGAAACAGGAAAAACTTCTTGTCCTTTTTCGTTTTGAGCCACTCCAACGCCCGCGGAATACTCTCGTCCATGCGACCGAACTTGCCTTTGACGTAGTAATAGGTGTCGAAGCCTTGTTCGTAGCCGAAACCACCGCCAACCCCTGCATTACCGGTAAAGCCGCCGGTCGCGTAGCCGTGTTGCTTGAGCACGTCGGCCAACGTCACCAAGTCGGGCGATAGTTCGCGAAGGTCCGCGATCTTGATCTCCGCCGGGTTGCATATTGCGTATTTGTTCACAATGTGGTGCCCGGATGGATAAACGCCGGTGAACCAGGTCATGGATGATGGCACTGTCCAAGAGGAGACCGGGGTAGCCTTACGAAAATTGAAACCGCGAGCCGCGATCGAATCGATCGTCGGAGTCACCTTGCGCGGGTAACCGAGGCAACTGACATGCGCAGCCTGCAATGCATCGAAGCTGACAAAGACGAGGTTGTAGTCCTTGAATAAGAGTTGTTCACGGGGCTCGGCGTCGCTTTGTTTCTGAGACGCGGATTGCGCGTCGGCGCTGACGTTCGGCTTTTCGCTTGGCGGCTGTTGCTTGACCGGGGGACGATCGGTTGAATCACATCCGCACACAGCGATCAATACAAAGAAGAAGAAGCCCCAAACTTCATGTCGACACCCAAAGTTTCCCCGCGCGACCGAGGAAGCATTGATAACACTTGGAGTTTGAGTAGGTACTTTTGTCATGAAAATCCACACACTGGTCTTGTTGTTTGGGGCCGCTGCCGTCCGACTAGATTTTATCTTGGCGACCCTTAATTAGCCGAGCGCATTGACAATTGGTAACACGCCCCCGACTTTATGTCGGGGGTTCTCGCGTTTTTGCACTACCCCTGTTTTGTAGTCGCGGTTGCTGCAATCTCGTATTGGCAACCACATTGGCTTGAGAAGATCCGCGCACTCTCAATGGGTCCAGCATCGATCTCATCTAGAGCGTTGGCTGATCCTGCAGAATTGCTTGCCCAAGTTGACAACAGGTTGAGCATTGAACGTGAACAGCTAGCCAAGCTTGAAGAGCCGCTTGTGCAAACTGAAAACTTGAAAGAGTCTCTGCTCAATCAAGTTTCTGGACTCGAAGCCCGATTGCGTGAGCGGCGGATTGAGCTTGAACGATATGCCGAATTCGTTAATCGCGATGAAGGCGTGATTCTCACCGACGGCCGTTATGTCCCAGCCAGCGAAGTGCGCGAGCGGGCTTATCGGAAACGGGACGAGTACTCAAGACTGCAACGCCACATCGGCAGTCTACGCGATATGGTGGACGGGATTGCTCGATCGGGAGAATCGATTGCGTTGGACGTGAAGCGGCGCACGCAAGCAATTGATGAATTGCAAGTGCTTCGAGATGGCCGCGAACAAAAGTCAAAACTGCTTGACAAACTTGAGTCCAATACCCAACGCGATGCTGTCGCGCCACTTTCAGAAGTCGAAAACTCGGTCGAGTCGCTGATGGATTTGATTGACGTCCGACTTGAGATTCTCTCCGAGAAGCTCACAATCACGACTTTCTGAATGACGACGAGCCATGCTATACATGATGGCTCTCTCCAGCTAAGATTCTCGCTCGCATTGGTTCCCGTCCATCGATTGAGATATCTCATTGCTGAAACCGCTTCCCAATCATCAGCGCAAAGGAATGCGTTACTTTCCTGGATGGACCATGTTGGGGGTGGCAGCTGCGGCTCAGTATTTGTCTGCGCCGGGTCAGTCTTATTCGGTGGCCGCGTTTAAGGACCCCATGCGAGAGGGGCTGCAGCTCTCGGAGACCAACTATTCGTTGGCTTATGGCGTTGCGACGGTTCTTAGTGCGTGCCTCTTGCCATTTGTCGGTCGATTGGTCGATCGATTCGGAGCCCGCGTGATGCTGCCGATTATCGCGACGGGATTGGGTTCCGGCTGCTTTTATATGTCAACGATCGACTCGTTGGCCGAGTTGTACATTGGGTTTTGCTGCGTCCGCAGCCTAGGCCAAGGAGCCTTGTCGCTGGTGGCGGTGTGGCTGGTAGGCGAATGGTTCCAGCGCAAAAGAGGTGTCGCCACAGCAATTGCCGGTTTAGGTGGTGGCATTTCGGTCATGACCGTGCCGCTACTCAACAACTGGTTGATCGAGACTTACGGATGGCAGACAGCTTGGGTCACGCTCTCCTTGGCGGTGTGGTCTGTCCTCATCATCCCCGCAATCCTGGTCGTTCGTGATCGACCAGAAGACTTGGGAATGCTCCCTGATGGAGTCGATCCGACGGTCCCGGAAGCTGACGAAAACCCGAAAACTCCCGAAGATGCCGTCGCGGATTTGCCGAGGTCCGACTCATGGACGGTAAAGGAAGTGATTCGAGACCTGACGTTTTGGAAGCTGCTCTCTGTTCCATCGACGGCTGGCTTGGTGGGCACGGGATTGGTGTTCCACCAAGTCAATCTGCTGGGCCGACATGGCCTCTCGCCGCAATACGCGCTTGGACTGATGGCTATCCAGGCCGGTTTCGCAACGTTGGTGGCGTTCCCCGCAGGTTGGGCCACGGACCGTTATCCGAATCGCTTCATTTTGGCCGGAGCCATGCTGGCGTTGGCGATTGCAACATCGCTTGTACTCTATATGCCGTTTCAGTGGTTGGCAATTGCCTATGCGTTGGTTCTGGGCAGTCATGGTAGCGTTATGCGAAGTACAGCCAATGTCATTTGGATCAACTACTACGGACGCGAAAATCAAGGTGCTGTTCGCGGTGTCGCTTGGTCCGCAATGATTCTCGCGTCATCAATGGGACCGTTGCCGTTGGCTTTGTCTTCTGACTTCTTTGGCAGTTATGAGCCCGCACTCTTAGGCTTCTTAGTACTACCTATTCTGGCGGGGCTAGCTGTTTGGACTGCTCACCCGCCTGTGCGACCAGCGAATTCTAGTGAACAATAGAAGGGCTGCTTCGCAAGAGAATGTTCACTGCTGGGACGCATTCTTGAATCTGTCAAATCAGATTGCGGTCAACCGCAGAACTTCGATGTTATGTGCATTTCATACTCGTTTTTCAGATGATCGTCAATTGAAAGCACTCCGAACACCTCCGCGACCGATCATCGTATCGGGAAAACTCCCACTCGATATTCTCGGGCTTGTACAGATTATGTACGGGTACACCCTATGGTGGTGTTTCCCCCCCCCATTGCAGTCGCTCTCGACCATTCCAGAATGAGGCCTATGTATTCGTTCGTTGATGTCCAATAAGGTGCATCCATCTGGTGGATTGGATCGCGAGCAAACCCTCACTCTCCCCCTTCCATTAGTGAGGCCTCGAAACGTGTTCCGCGCTACCCCCCATTTCCACGCGCGGTCGTCGGCAACAAGACTGCCATCCACAGATGGCAATCGAGGTGTTAGAGCCGCGACTGTTATTGACGACATTCGGACACCAAACCCTGTACGATGGCGAACCAGGATCTGCGCCGCTCATCGACGATTCGTGCGTCGAGCACTTTATAGAATCACCTGATGGTGGCGTTGACCGCGGAACTGCCCTGCAAACCGTACACACAGGATTCCACGATCCGGTCTATTCTTTGTTTTGCCAGGGTGAACCTCGCCGCGACTTTACTCCTTATGATCGGTCGAGTTCTCGTTTCGAAGTCCGTCAGTTGACCCAGGCGATGTCGAAGTTTGGTTCAACAACTTCGAAAACGAGAGCCGACGGCTTCGTATCCTAGATTACATCTCGGGCGGCGTCATCGACGACACCTACCGCCAGGTCAGCATTCCGTTGGCCGACTTGGTAACACCGAGTTGGGATTTGGGCAACGTCGAGCGGATCTTCTTGAGCAAGCAGTCGGTAGACCGCGTCCACTTCTTGGACAACCTCGTGCTTCGAGACCAGACTGCGCCTCAAGTCGAGCAGGTTAGCGTACAAAGCGAAAACGTGTTGAAGGTCACGTTTGATGATCGATACGATCCTGCAACCGTCCGCGATCTGATCGATTATCGTTTGACAAGTCAAACGGACGCGAGCTTCGCCAACGGCGCCAATCCGACCGACGTCGGCGTGAACTTTCGCTTTCAGCGTTTGTCCGATACCAGTCTAGCTCCCATCGTTCGCTTCGATGTGTTCTTGCAATTCGATACGCCGCTGACTTCCGGGCATGAATACAGTTTGCACGTCGAGGGAATCAGCGATCATGCGGATAACACGATGGCGCCGCAAGACGTGTCGTTGTCCTACGATGACGCATCGATGCACAATGCTGATGTCTTGCATGTCAACCAAGTTGGCTATCTGACAAATCAAACGAAGTACGGCTATGTTGGCGGCTACACTGGCGATCTTGGCGGTCAACTGTGGGCCGTCGGTCAAGATGGCAGCGGCAACGGCGTGATCTTCGCGTCAGATGGAATTGCAAGTTTCTCGCCCGTGGCAACGCCAACAACTGGTCCACTTCGTGCAATCGCAGCTTTGAGTGAAAGTCATGCTTGGGCAGTCGGCGATGGTGGCACGATCCTGCATTTTGACGGTTCTGCTTGGCAATCCGTTTCATCGCCGACGACGTCGAACCTGACGGCAATCGCCTTTGGACCGACAGGTGCAGGTTGGATCGTCGGAGAAGATGGCGTCAGCCTGCGGCTTCAGAACGAACAGTGGGTCGAGGTTGATACTGGCATCACCAACACATTGCGAGGCGTCTGGCTGTCGACTCGTTTGGATTTTGAAATCGTTGGCAACATCGACTCGGCATGGGCAGTCGGCGACAACGGGACCGTGCTTCGCTGGAATGGAACATCCTGGCAAGCCGAAGCAAGCGGCACGACCAGTGATCTCTACGCGTTGGCAGGGAACCACTCGCAAAATCTGCGAGCCGTCGGAGCGAACGGAACGGTCATTCGGCGTTTCTTTGGAAGCTGGACATCGGACATTCAAACTCCAGCAAACAACGTCACTCTGCGATCAATTATTACGTCAGCGTCTAACGAAACATGGGTTTCTGGCGACAACGGAACTCTTTGGTTCGCCAATGGGTTCAGCGCGAATTTCACGCCGCTCGATAGCGGAACGACCGACGTACCGTTTATTCTTCGAAAACTGGCACACCGATCCCAACGAATCTCATCCAGATCAACAGGGGCAGCCTGGTTGGAAAGTTCATTTCCCCAAAGCCTACTGGGCTTACCAAGCCACAACGCAGCCCACGGCTAACGCGGCGATTCAGAACGAGCTGCGCAATGTTTACTTCATTCAGCCAGTCAAACAACAACTGTTGCCTCGTCTTGAAACCAATGCTTACCACGAGTCGGCGTGCTCGGATGTTCCGGTGTTTATTGGTTTTGGCAGTCATAGCCGCAGCTTGACTTATGCCTTTCCACTGCTGCAAGCTTTTCATCTGACTGGTGATCCGCGTTACTTTGACGCGGCCGCCGTGAATGCGAACGCTCAGTTAGGTGCTAGTCCATTAAGTCTCAGCTTTGTCACCGGAGTCGGCGATCGTTATCCGCTTCGGCCTCTGCAAGGTCAGTCGATTCACGATGAGCTGCTGGAGCGCATCCGACTTGCAATTCTTAGTGCCGAACACCATTCCCGACGCAGACGTCAGCGTGTATCAAGTCGGCGCAAGCACAGGCTTCGGCGGCTGACAAGAAATCGACGCTGCCAACACCACTTGAACACACACCGCAGATTTAGACGGTGACGACGACACCGATGTATTGCGAGCCGACCGTGTGGCTGGCACGATTACAAAATACACGAACGATGGTGCCGGCAACTTTTCGGCTGGCGTCATCATCAGCAACACGGCCGGCGATGTGCGTTCGCTCTACAGCGACGACTTGGATGGCGATGGTGATACCGACATCTTGTTCGCCTCGGTGGCTTCAAATGGTCGCTTCGGCTGGCTCGAAAACGATGGCAGCGGCAACTTCTCGGTCGAGCAACAGATCGGATCAACATTGCCGCACGATCGATACAGGTAGCGGAGACGATTCGCTGAAACTCTTGTCCGTCGACAACAACTTCGATGGAACGCTATCGATCATCGGTGGTGCGGGCAACGACACAATCGACGCGCGGCGTTTGCGACACCCAATTCGGGCATTTGGCAACGATGGCGATGACGTCTTATTGGGTGGACGATCTGATGACTGGCTCTCTGGCGGCGATGGTGCCGACTTCATCAATGGTCGAGGTGGATCGGATGAAATCACGGTAGATGCGGGCAATGATAGCATTCGCGGAGGCATGGGTGACGACAACATCCAAGACGGTGCGGGTAATGATTTCCTCGCCGGTCAAGCTGGCCACGATGTTTTGGATGGAGGAATTGGCGACGATTTCTTGAGAGGAGGAATTGGGCACGACCAGCTCGTCGGCGGCGAGGGATTCGATCGACTCTTCGGTGGAGCTGGTCGCGACATCTTACGAGGTCACACTGGCAACGACGTCTTGAACGGTGGCTGAGGCAACGACTTCGTCGACGCTGGTGATGGCGACGACGTGCTGATTGGTGGAAGTGGACGCGACGCCTTGGTTGGACACGTTGTTTTGAACAACATCAGTCTGCCAACCGTTGATGCGTCTCAGTTCGTTGATACCGTGCGAGGCGAAGCGAGCAAAGACATCACTTTTGGTGACAACGAAAATGACATGCTGCGTTCCACCGAACAAACGGATGTTTCATTCTCGATGTTCGATGATTGGGTGGATGCCGCGTTTTAGTCAAGCATCAAGTAGAACGGACTTGAAGTCCGTCGAATGAGAGGACGGACTACAAGTCCGTCCTACATTATCTTTGGTTGTATCCCTAGACGTTCAATTCCACATTCAGGCTGGATGCAAGTTCTGTGATTTGGCGCCACGTTTCGTCTGGGATGACGACACCGCTCTCCACTCGCTCTTGTCGGCGACGCAGTTCGATTTCGCCCGGAAGCAGAATCTCGTCGACGCCAGGAAGTTTCTTCGTGCCTTTGATTGAGGCCACGTATTGTTCGATCAACGCCGAGTAATCCTCGGCAGACGCGAATTGGCTGACGTCGACAAGGTACATCCAAACTCCGTTCGCACCGCGCGGTAAGTCCGTGCGACAAAGACCACTGCCAGAAAGGGCTCCGGCGAACATATCGATCATGACTGACATCCCATAGCCTTTGAAAGCCAAGGGACCACCCAGTGGTAACAGACATCCGCCGTCATAAAAATCGCCCGGATTTGTGGTGGCGTTGCCGTCCTTGTCGATAATCATGCCTTCGGGAACGGACTCGCCTTTTTGAAAGGCGACGCGCAACTTTCCCTCGGCCGTTGCACTGGTGGTCATGTCCAGCACAAAAGCTTCATCGCCCCAAGGTGCCGACATCGAGATTGGATTTGTCCCCAATTTGCGTTCCATGCCGCCGTACGGAGCGACTCCGCCAGGTCCCGGAGCGTTAACGGCCATCATGCTGGCTAGTCCGCTCTTCGCGGCCTTTTGCGAGTAAGAACCAAGGCGGCCAACGTGATTACAGTTGCGAATCATGATCGTGGCCGTGCCAACAGCTCGCGCCTTTTCGATTCCCAAATCTAACGCCTTGAGAGCAGAAACTTGCCCGAAATTGAAATGCCCGTCAGCAATCAAGAACGAAGGCGCATCGGTGATGATCTCGAATTCCGTACCGTGTTTCACGAAACCTTGATCCATCAGCTCGCAATATTGCATTAGCCGCATCACACCGTGGCTGTCGTGTCCCACCAGATTGGCTTCTTGCAATTCTTCAGCCACTACGCTGGCTTCTTCTTCTGATACTCCTGCTCCCATCAGGACTCGCAGGCCTACTTCATAAAGTTGCTCGGCATTCAGTGTCGGCATCTGTTCGTTTCGCTTTCCATGTGTGTTTGATTAGTATGTCGCATCAATCCACAAGGTAACTTCAAACCTCGCACATAGAAACCCAACCCACGGATGAGAATCGCGATTGTTGGCTCAGGCATCTCTGGCCTTGTGTCCGCTTATTTACTCGGGCGAGAACATGACATCACTGTTTATGAAGCCAACGATTACATCGGTGGTCACACCAATACTGTGGACGTCGATTTAGATGGCGAGCAACTCGCAGTCGACACGGGATTTATCGTCTACAACGACTGGACATATCCCAACTTCATTAAGTTGCTGAGTGAATTGGACGTCGCCTCGCAAGCGACCACGATGAGTTTCAGCGTCCGTTGTGATCAAAGCGGGCTCGAGTACAACGGGACTTCACTAAACGCGATGTTCGCACAACGCAGCAACTTGTTACGGCCCAGGTTTTATGGATTTCTGCGTGAGATCATGCGGTTCAATCGCGAGTCGCTGCGAATACTAGACGAGACGACCGAAGACACCACGGTCGACGAGTACTTGACGGATCACGGCTTCACGCAAGAATTCTGTCATAAGTATCTCATTCCGATGGGCGCGGCCATCTGGTCTTGCCCACCGGAAACATTCGGTCAGTTTCCAATTCGTTTTGTGGTCGACTTTTACAAGAATCACGGATTGCTAAGCGTGACGAATCGCCCAACATGGCGCGTCATTCAAGGTGGCTCGCAAGTTTACGTTGGCAAGTTGACGCAGGGCTTTCGCGATCGCATTCGATTGAATTGTCCGGTTCGTTCGGTGAGTCGCACAGATGAAGGTGTGACGGTTCGTGTTGATGGCGAGGAATCGTCATTTGACGAAGTCGTGTTTGCTTGTCATTCGGATCAAGCTCTGGCAATGCTTGAGCAACCAACGGATGTTGAGCGCGAGTTGCTCGGAGCTTTTCCTTATCAAGAGAATGTTGCCGTCTTGCACACAGACATTTCTGTGCTGCCGCGTCGGCGTTTGGCTTGGGCAAGTTGGAACTATCATCGCCCGGAGGAAGATGTCGCCAACGCCACGGTAACTTACAATATGAATATCCTGCAGGGACTTCAGTCGAAGAATGTTTACTGCGTGACGTTGAATGAAGAAGAACTGATCGATTCACAAAAGGTGTTGGCGCGATTTGTGTACCACCATCCAATCTATACAACGGGCCGCCAAGCCGCTCAGCAAAGACACTCCGAAGTAATCCGCAACAACCGCACTTCATTCTGTGGAGCTTATTGGAAGAATGGCTTCCACGAGGATGGCGTGAACAGCGCGCTGGCGGTTTGCCGGGCGTATGGAATTGGAGAAATCGGAAACCGGAAACCGGAAACCGGAAGCCCAAGCCATGCATAGCTGCATTTACGCGGGAAAAGTTCATCATCGCCGGTTTACGCCGGTCGAGAACTCGTTCGCGTACCGTGGCTTCTGGATGTATTTGGACTTGGCCGAGCTTGATGAAGTTTTCAATGGCCACTGGCTTTGGTCGACGCGACGTCCCGCAGTTGCCTGGTTTCGTGAGCGAGATCATCTGGAATTTCCTGAGACCAACGGCAGCAGTGATTCCACGAGCCGCGTTGATTTGGAGACCTCAATTCGAAATCTGGTCGAGAGTGAAACCCGGCAGCGACCAGACGGAGCGATTCGATTGTTGACGAACTTGCGCTACTTCGGTTACGTCATGAATCCCGTCAGCTTCTATTATTGCTATGACAAATCGGAACGCCTGAAGACGATCGTTGCCGAGGTTAATAACACGCCTTGGAATGAACGGCATTGTTACGTCTTGGATTCGTCAGCCAGCGTGAATCCGGACAGCTCGACGCGCCACCGTTTCATGATTGATAAAGAATTTCATGTCTCGCCGTTTATGGATTTGGACTATCAATACAAATGGCAACTGGTAGAGCCTGGCAAAACATTGACCGTTCACATTGAGAATTGGAAACAACAACAGAACGTCTTCGATGTCACTTTTCATTTGAAGAGGAAACCGATTACATCAGCGAATCTGGCCGCTTCGATCATGCGGCATCCATTCATGACGGGCAAAACATTCTCGGCGATTTACTGGCAAGCATTGAAGCTGTGGTGGAAGCGTTGTCCGTTTTACTCGCACCCCGATTCGAGGGCCGAAGAGACAACCACTGCGAATTCATGATTGTGCCGAACTTGAAGCAAGTTTCGCTTGTCTGTCATGTAACAATGAAACTCCGCGAAATCGGTGAGCGAATAAAAGGGCCAAGATGGGCATCGGTGAAAGCGCGGCGTTGACGGCCGCTTGTTGTTGGGCGGTTGCAAGCATGTTCTATTGCCGCATTCCGTTGTCGGCATGGGCAATCAACCTGAGCAAGAATGTCTTTACCAGCATCGTCTTGCTGGTTCACTTGTCGATCGTGGCGGCCGTTTCATCTCGCCCGATCTTTTCCGCAAGCGGCAGCGCTTGGGGATGGCTGATGATGAGTGGAATCGTCGGCATTGCCCTTGGTGACACTTTCTACTTTCGTAGCCTGCAGATTCTAGGACCGCGTCGAGGCTTGGTTGTGGCCACGATGGCGCCGCTTTTCGGAGCCCTGGTTGGTTGGCTTTGGCTTGACGAGACGCTCGGTATGCAAGAGTGGCTGGGTATTGCCATTACGCTGAGTGCCATTATTGCCGTGGTCTCGGAAGACCAGCAACAAGACGAATCGCCCGGTCTCTATCCAGCTTCCTCGATGGTTGGGTTTGCCTACGGCACGTTGGCGTCGATTTGCACGTCGATGGGTGGTGCCTTGTCGAAAGTTGGCATGGCCGATTGCGATCCTCTCGAAGCGACCTTTATTCGCATCATCGTTTGCGTTCCGCTAATGGCTCTGTTTGCGATGGGAAAAGGGAAGCTGCGAGAAGTTGCATCGCAGTCGTTGAAGCCTGCGAACTTGAAATGGTTTGTTCCCGCTGCGCTGAGCGGAACGTGGATCGGCATTTGGTTAAGTCAAGTTGCCTACAAGTTTTCCGATATCGCGATTGCACTCACGCTGCTGACAACCAGCCCTTTGTTCGCAATTCCGATGGTTGCCTTGTTCTTGCGTCAGCGAGTCTCATGGCGTGCCATCTTGGCGACGATTATAGCCGTGGTTGGTGTTGGGATTTTGGTTTCCGCGTAGATGCAAGCAACTGGAAGTTGGAGTCCAGGCTTTAGCCGCCCCAACCTGTCTTAGCCGCTCTTGGAACGCCTAAAGGCTGGACTCCAACGGGCTTATCAAGCGCAATGAAAACGCGGAGGCGGCAAGAGCCGCCTCCGCGCGAAATTGATCAGCGGTAGGGTTGGCTTAGGTGTAAGCTTCCATACCGTGCTCGGAGATGTCGAGACCGGCTTCTTCTTCTTCCGGACCGACTCGCAAGCCCATCGTCGCTTTCAGGGCGAGGCCAACGACCAAGCAGAACAGAATCGTGAAGCCGCCGATGCCCAAGATGCCTTTAACTTGAGCGATCACTTGTTGCGTTCCGGCCATTGCACCGAACAGACCAACGGCCAAGGTGCCCCAGATTCCACAAACCAAGTGGACGGACACAGCACCAACCGGATCGTCAATCTTCAACTTGGTGTCGACGACGACAACCGAAACGTAGACCAAGACACCGGCAATCGCGCCGATGATGACAGCGTCGAGGCCGGACATTTGGTCGGCACCAGCGGTGATACCAACGAGACCAGCCAAGATGCCATTCAAGGCCATCGAGGCATCGGGTTTGCCACTGTGAGCCCAAGAGACGATGGCACAAGAGAAGCCACCAGCTGCTGCGGCCATCGATGTGGTGACCAAGGTCAACGAAACAAGACCGGGATCAGCGGTCAAAACCGAACCGCCGTTGAAACCAAACCAACCGAACCACAGCAAGAAGACGCCGATTGCGGCCAGCGGGATACTACTTGCGGGAATCGGGCGAACTTCGCCGTCTACGTACTTACCGGCACGTGGTCCCAACAACCAAGCCATGACCAAGGCTCCCCATCCACCGACAGAGTGCACGAGTGTTGAACCAGCAAAGTCATAGAAACCTTGTCGATCGGCCCAGCCGCCGCCCCATTTCCAAGAGCCGGTGATTGGGTAGTTGATGGCGACGAACAGTGTCGCAAAGACCAAGAACGTCGAAAGTTTAATACGACCAGCCACAGCACCAGAAACGATCGTCGCACAAGTGGCCGCGAACATGGCTTGGAAGAAGAAGTCGGTGTAAGCCGTGTAGCCTTCGTAGTAGTCCGCCGAGATGAATGATGCGTCGGCAGTCTTTTCCAAACCATTCAGCAGGAATCCAAAACCCGCGAACTTCAAGATACCGGTGTCGGTGTCTTCGAATCCCGGGTACATCAGGTTGAAACCGAGAATACCGTAGGTCAACAACCCGATGCAAATGATCATCGTGTTCTTGAACAAGATGTTGACGGTGTTCTTCTTGCGAGTGAGACCGCTTTCCAGCGTGGCAAAACCCAAGTGCATGATGAAGACCAGCATACCGGCAATCATGACCCACAGGTTGTTGACGGTGAAGGTCGGTGTGTAGACGACTTCTTTCGAGGTCTCACCAGCAACCTCATCCGTTTTGTTTTCCGTTTCCGGCGTGATATCGGATTCTTCGTCGTCGGCCGGTGCTTCGTCATCACTCGTGGGTTGTTCGTCACCAGCCGGAGCTTCCTGCTCGGTGTCGGCATTTTCGGTGGGTGCCGGTGTTGTTTCGTTTTCCGCTTCTTGAGCGGAAAGTGGATTGGCCCAAAGGCCCAACGTCAACAAAAGCACAAACAACAAAGAGTAGCGCTCCCAGTGTCTCATCATTTTCTCCAGTAAAGTAAGTGGTATAAGAACAGTGAAAAAGTTGACGTGTTGCTTAAAGGAAGCCGGAATGTGTCCGTTGCAACCTTTGTCCTCAAATGCACTGCTTACTCATGGCCAAAAAACAGCATTGAAATCGGAATGACAACTTCCACCTTGAGCGCAGCAGTGGTTGCGTCTTTCCGTGCCGTAGTGGTTTCGGCGACAATAACAAACAGTGGACCTGAATGAACACGGAGCGTGCGCTCGAGCGGAAGTTAGTCACACGACATCTGTGGCACTTCACGGATGTGTTGATTACCCTCGAAGCATGCCCGCTAGCAACACGTTCGGTTTCTCGAATTTGCAAAAGATTCGACGGCGTCGCTGCCCAACCCAGCACGCTAATTGCACATTTGTTAGCGTGCAATGCCTCTCGGTGGAGGCGGAACCGAACTTGATTCAAATACAGCCTATCAGGGACACAAATGAAAATCACCCGTATTAACACCCACATTTTGGGTGATGTCAGGAATTTTTTCTTCGTCCAAATTCACACCGATGAGGGAATTACCGGCATCGGTGAAGGCGGAATCACCTGGCGCGAACGCGCCATGGCAGGTTTTGTCGAGGACATGAAGGCCGTTTTGCTGGGTCAAGATCCCTTCCAGACCGAGCATCTCTGGCAAGTCATGTTGCGTAGCGGCTTCTTCCCCGGTGGCCGAATCGGAGCGGCTGCGATGAGCGCCATCGACATCGCGCTGTGGGATATTAAAGCCAAGGCACTCGGTGTCCCCCTGTATCAACTGTTCGGCGGCAAGGTCCGGGACAAGGTCGCCTGTTACCCTCACATCGTGGGCAACTCGCCCGAAGAGTTGGCCGACGCCGCTCAAGAAAAGAAAGAGGCCGGCTGGAAGTTCGCTCGCTGGGATATCCTCGAGAACCGGCAAACGATGGTCTTCGAACCGTCGATTGCGATACCTCGATGCGTCGCCGATTTCGCCGCGATCCGAGATCGTGTTGGTGACCAGTTCGAGCTGATCATTGATGGCCACACGCGGCTTGATCCCGTCGACGCCATTCCCTTTTGCCGTCAACTGGAACCGTATCGACCTTTCTTTGTCGAGGATCCCATCCGGATGGAGAACTTCGATTCTTTCCGAAAACTATCCCGACACGTCGACGTTCCGTTGGCGGCCGGCGAGCAATACGCGACTAAGTGGGAATTCCGCCAGCAGGTCGAGGAGGACTTGATCGATTACGCTCGCATCGATGTTTGCAACGTCGGTGGCTTCACCGAGTCAATGAAAATCGCCGGCTGGTGCGAGACGCACTACATCAAGGTCGCCTTCCACAACCCTCTGGGACCGGTGTCTACGGCGGCTTGCATGCACTTGGATTTTGCGACCAGCAACTTTGCCGTCCAAGAGATCGCGCGCGAGCCGGGCACTGTCTTGCCCGACGTCTTTCCCGTTCAAGCACCATTCGAAAGCGGGCACTTACAACTACCCACGGCTCCCGGCTTAGGCATCGAGTTCGACGAAGCGGCCGCCGCCAAGTACCCCGCCATCACTGACGGCGGTTGTCCGATCTTCACGCGAGCAGACGGAACGTTTACGAATTGGTAAAAGGCGATGTAGCTGCCGTCACCAGACGGCGGAAAGCCACGCTCTGGCGAGCGTAGCTACTGAAACACCTTGCTCAATAAAGTGCCGTCGACAGCTTGCGGCGGTATTGAGAAACCAGCGGGCTGGCTCCGAGGGCGTCGAAGATGCGGAGCATGGTGGCTTTGGCGTCGACGCCGGCTCCGGCTTTGTCTTGTTGGACGACGGCTAGGCATATTTGCAGGGCTTCCTCGTGGCGGCGCGAACCAACCAAGGCTTCAGCTAATTGGATTTGCTTCGACAAGTCGTCCGGAGCCGCTTCGGCCGCGCGGCGAGCTTCCTCGACGTCACCCGCTTCCTCGGCGGCGGAACTTAGCTCCAGTCGACTTTTGATAGCTTCCGCTTCTGGTTCCAGGAAACCTCGCGATTCGAGGGCCTCGATGATGGCGCGGCATTCCTCGTCGCGACCTTGCTCGACCGTAATGCGAGCCAACGCGATTTGAATCGACGAGTCCGACGGCTCTAACTTCGCGGCTTCTCGGTATTTGGCTTCGGCGGCTTTCGGGTCGGATTGCTCCAACGCCACAGCGGCCATGACCAGCTCTTGAGCCGGGCTGGGCAACAGGCTGTTGAGCCACTCGCGGATTTGCTCTTCAGGCAACACGCCCTGAAAGTTGTGAACAACGCCGCCGTCTTTGAAAGCAACGACAAGCGGAATCGACTGAATCCCCATCGCCTGCGCGATTTTTTCTTCTTGCTCGATGTCGATCTTGACCAGCAAGAAGCGACCATCGTATTCAACCGCCAGCTTCTCGATGATCGGAGCCAGTTGCCGACACGGTCCACACCACGGCGCCCAAAAGTCGACAACCACCAAGACATCGTTGGATCGATCGATGACGTCTAACTGAAAGGACTCGGACGTTGCATTAACGATCCAAGGGGAATTCTCGTTCATGGTGGCTTGTTCGGTTAGATGTTGGTGTTAAAGTAAAGTGACTTGTGTCTAACCGAGATTAAATGCGAGCGCTTCTAAACGCAAGCGGCCATCGAATCAGATGGAACGGAAGCTCGCCAAGGCAGCAAAGAGATGCTCTACGCAGCGCTGCGGTCTTGGTCCAAGCCAGCATGCCGGTCAACTTTATTGATTCGCGCGTGCACGTCGTCCAGGACCCAGTGGAACAGCACCAAATGGATGCACTCGACCAAACCCATGTCGTCTAAAGGCACATGGACCGAGTTCTGGGACATCCCTTGAAGCTTGCCGCCCGTGTAACCCGTGATGCCCCAAGTCCGCATGCCTTTACGATTCGCCCAGTCGACGGCATTCAAGATGTTTGGGCTATTGCCGCTGCCGCTGATCGCAATCACGACGTCATCGGGACTGGCCAGATTCTTAAGTTGCTCGACGAACACGCGGTCGAAGCCTTCATCGTTGCCCCAGGCCAAGATGTACGGCGTATTGTCCGTCAGGCTGAGCACTTTCAGCCGCTTCACGTCATCGTTGGTGAAGTCTTTTGGATCGAGAGAACTCTTGCCCAGATCTTCGCAAAAGTGCGACGAGTTCGAGCCGCTGCCGCCGTTTCCGCAGATGAATACGAAGCGGCCGTCTTCATAGGCGGAGAAAATCTCGTCAGCGAGCCCCTCGGTTTGAGTCAAATCAAGGTTGTTGAACTCTTCCGCACAGCGGCCCAAGTATTCGCGCACATTCAGTGAGGTGCCGAGCATCTTTTCGATCCTTCGATTGATAAATTGCCATCCAATGGGCCGGAAAAGTTATCACGAAGCGGAAATTCTGGCCAGACGAGAATCCAATTGACCCAAGACCACAACCGTGATATACGACGCCGGGCATTTTCGAGAAAAAACTTTGCACGATCCCAAGGAGGGGAAAGATGCGAATTCAACACAGTCTTATCGCCGTGTTTGTCGCTTTGCTGGCTGTTCCGGTTGAGGCACAAGACGCTCAGCCGCGCACACAAGAACCGATCGACAACCCTGTTTACCGCAAACTCGTGTTTCGCCAAGAAGTAACGAAGCCGACCGACGGAGCCATCACGCAACAACCATTACGCAAGGACTTGCCAGAGCCCAAAGGCCATAAGTTTTACACAGAGACGTATCCGACTCCAGTCGCACCGCCATCGCCAACTTACGGACCGGGTGTTTACATTCCGAAGCAGCAGGCTTACTCACCGTATCCATCACCGCCGCAGAGCTATAGCCCGATATTGACCAAAGCCGACCACATGCTGAAAGCGGCCGAGCATCTACAGAAAGCCGGCTTGCTGGGAGAGGCCGAAACACTCAAAGCGAAAGCGGAACAGCTCAAGCAATCCGAGATCATCAGCCAAAAGTTGCAACGGCTGCGTCATTTGGAACGCGAAATCGAAGAACTGCGAAAGCAATACGGTTTCGCTGACAGCATTCGACTGAGCATCAACGTGTTCGAGGGTGATTTGAAGAAGCTCGCGAAGAGCCGCGTCGATTTGAGTAGCTTGCTGCAATCGGAGCAGAAGCAATCCGATCAAACGATTCGGCTTGCCGCCGGAACAAGCAAGGATATCCAGACACCAGATCAAGCGGCTTCACTCCCCATCATTCAAGTTCTGGCCGCCCACGGCAAGGTCGTCAAACAGATCACCGAATATCACAAGAAGGGACTCTTGAAAGCCACCTATCAACCAATCATCGAAACCCGCTCAGGCCGCCCCATCAAATTCCAATCCGGTGGTGAATTTCCTGTCATCGTCAAGAAAGCCGACGGCAAAGTGGAAACCATCTGGCGACAGTTCGGCTTCCACTTGCAAGCCACCGCCGACAGCATCGGTCGCCGCCGAGTTCGACTTGGGCTGGTACCATGGCTCGGAAAGCGCGGCGAAAAGAGTCCGGCGGGAGTGGCAAGTCTCGACGAGTGGCAAGTTCAGACAGCAGCCGACTTAGAATTTGGACAAGTCCTAGCCATCAGTGCCCGTCCTTTCGGATCGCAACAGCTCCTGATCTTGGTCACCCCGAAAAAGGGTGGAGAAGCCAAGAAAACGGCAGCACCCGATTCGATCTAGCTGAACTTCGGCAGGTCAAACATACAAGCACGACGCGCTAAAATGGGTACTATGAGCCCATGAATTCCA
>PBMZ01000029.1 GCA_002722955.1 Planctomycetaceae bacterium
CCTTCTCCAAGGCAATGCTGGCAACGACCTCGGCCGTGGCGGCAGCGGTGAGGACACGATGGAAGGCGGTGACGGCAACGATCGCCTAATCGGTCAGCGCGACAATGACTCGATCTCGGGTGGAGCCGGTGACGACAGTCTTGAAGGGACAGATGGTGACGATGTCTTGGCGGGTGACGACGGTAACGACATGGTCAGCGGCAACAGCGGAGACGATACCGTCCAAGGCAACGACGGCAACGACATGTTGTTCGGAGGTGCCGGCCGAGACCTTCTGGTTGGTGGTGATGGCGACGACATGGGTCTTGGCCAAGGTGGCGCAGACACGCTCTTCGGTGGATTGGGAGCCGATGTTCTCGACGGTGGGGCAGGGCGAGACTTGATACTTGGCGGCCAACCACAAATCTCGGTCGTGGCAGCGGTCTCAGCCAATCCCGAAGGCGACAGTGGCGGAACAGCGATCGCCTTCACGATCACCTTGTCTTCCACAACCGGCTCGAATGTGACCGTTGATTTTTCTACTGCCGATGGAACGGCTGTAGCGGGTTCCGACTACACGCAGACTGCTGGAACGTTGACATTCGCTGATGGCGTCTTCCAACAAACCGTCATGGTGCCGGTGATCGGAGATACGATCGACGAAGACGACGAGACCTTCACATTGAACTTGTCAAATGCTGTCAACGCGACGCTCTCAAACGCTCAGAGTGTTGCGACAATCGTCGACGACGACACCTCGAACATCTCGATTGATGACGTTTCGTTGATGGAAGGGAACGTAGGAACGACCCCAGCAGTCTTTACTGTGTCGCTTTCCGCTCCGAACTCACGAGCGGTCACGGTTGACTTTGCCACGGCGAATGGCACGGCGACCGCTGGCTCGGATTATGTTGCCAACACGGTCACGTTGACCATTCCAGCCGGTTCGACTTCGGCAACGATTACGGTCAACATCAATGGTGATAACACGATGGAAATGACGGAGACGTTCAACGTCAATCTGTCAAATGCCACCAACGCCATGATCACGGACAATCAAGGCGTTGGCACGATCATCGATGATGACGGCATCATGCTCTCTGTCAGCGACGACACCAATTTCGAGGGTGGTGAGGCTGGCGCTGGTGCTGGGTCTCCGGTGATTCGGGCGGGATTCACTCAGAACACTCTAGCCGGGAACGACGATGGCTCGACGGGTGCCGTGCCGATTGGATTCACGATCAATTACTTCGGGCAAAACTTCACGACAGCGTTTGTGAACAACAACGGAAACGCTACATTCGACTCGCCGTTGTCGACATTCACGCCATTCCCGATTCAGAACTCTAGCCGAGTTATCATGGCTCCGTTCTTCGGTGACGTGGATACTCGAGCCAACAGTAGCATGCCCGTCCGATACGGTCCCGGTATGGTTGGGCAACGTCCAGCGTTTGGTGTGAACTGGGTCCAAGTTGGTTACTTCAGCCAAGGAACTCCAACCAACAGTTTCCAATTGGTCATCATCGATCGTAGTGACGTCGCGGCGCAAGACTTTGACTTCGAGTTCAACTACGGAACGATTCGATGGGAGACCGGCGATGCCAGTGGTGGTAACAACGGTCTTGGCGGCAGTTCGGCCCGCGCTGGCTTCTCGAACGGAACTGATACATCGTTCGAGCTTCCTGGTTCGGCGGTCAACGGAGCGCTACTGGACAATGGTCCGGCGGCGACCAGCTTGATCCAGAATCGCTTGAACAGTCAAGAAGACGGACGCTACGTATTCCAGTCCCGCGGTGGCCGAATTACGGGGCTTGCGGTCTTTACAGTTAGCCTAAACATGGCGGCACCGAATACGGTGACGGTCGATTTTGCGACTCAGGATGGCACGGCAGTTGCCGGAACGGACTATGTGGCGACAATGGGATCGCTGTCGTTCGCTCCAGGTGTTACGCAACAAACGGTCACTGTACCGCTGATCGCTGATACGACCAACGAGATGAACGAAACGTTCTCGTTGGTCCTGTCGAACAACGTGAACGCCGCCATCGGTGACGGCACGGGCGAATTCACCATTATCGACGACGATGCTGCTGGCGGTGGCGGGGGAGGCGGCGGTGGTGGCGGAGGCTCTGTGGCTGATGACGACGAGGCCGAGGAAGAGCCGGAGATCATCGAAGTCAACACGATCATGTACGCCGACGCGGGTTCGGAAGCCAACTTGTTCGGTCCGAATGACGACACGCTGATTGGCGGAGCAGGCGACGACACGCTTCGTGGCGTTGGCGGTAGCGACTCGATCGTTGGTGGTGCAGGAAATGACGAGATCACCGGTGGCGGTGGCGACGACTTTATCTTCGGCGGCGGTGGCGACGACACGATCAACGGCGGAGACGGTAACGACCGCATCTTGGCCCAAGGCGGCGACGATGTCGTCAACGGCGAAGACGGCGACGATACCTTGATCTGGCGCGGTGAAGGAGACGGTGATGACCGATTCGACGGTGGTGCCGGAAACAACACGGCTGAAATCCGTGGCGGCAATGACCGAGACCGAATCACTCTGCGGCAAAACTTGATTCTCTCGCCGACAGGCGAAGCTGTATCTGGCAGTGAACTGGTTGCCGTCGAGGGACTCGACAACGTGACGATGGCCAACAGCTTCCGAAGCGTCGTTGTGAACGGTCGCAACGGCAACGACATCATCACGCTGGAAACGATCGATCGGATTCCGGACGTCGGCATCTTCATCAATGGAGAAGGTGGTAAGGATCAAATCTCGGCAGCCAACGCCGATCTGGGCAACAATCGCCTAGTCATTGATGGCGGCCTGGATAACGACACCATCACCGGAAGCAACAGCCGCGATATTATTCTTGGCGGTACTGGAGACGACCAAATCTCCGGAGGCGACGGAAACGATCAATTGCTCGGCGGTGACGGCGAAGACGTCGTGAACGGCGGCGGTGGTGACGACCAAGTCAGCGGTGAAGCTGGCAACGATACGCTGAACGGTGGTGCTGGAGACGACAACATCACGGGCTCAAGCGGAAATGACCGCGCTTCCGGTAACGATGGTGCTGACACTGTCGATGGCGGTGAAGGCGATGACACGCTAGCTGGCAACAACGGTGCTGACTCCATCCTTGGCGGCATTGGCTCCGACCGCTTGTTCGGCGGCCGAGACAACGACACCTTGGACGGCGGACGCAACGACGACACCGTGCGAGGCCAATTGGGTGACGACATCATCCGCGGCGATCACGGCAACGACTTACTGGACGGTGACGCCGGCAACGATGTCATCAGCGGCGGAGACGGCAATGACGTGGCCATCGGAGATTCCGGCAACGACGCCATCAGCGGCGGCGACGGCCACGACAGCCTAACCGGAAACGCTGGCGACGACACAATGGTCGGCGAAGACGGCAATGACACGCTGCTAGGCGGCTCCGGCCGAGACATCGCGATCGGCGGAGACGGCAACGACTTCGTCAACGGCCAAGGCGGCACTCGCGACACCATCGCCGGCAACGAAGGCGACGACACGCTGGTCGACCCGATGTCTGAAATCGACGAAAACTTCGTGCTAACGACCGAGATCATCACGGCGTTGGATGCGTCGACTTAGCCTGCATAACGCACAAGAAGTTGGAGTCCAGGCTTTAGCCGCCCTAAGTGGGCCTAATTCTCGTATTTGGGGGCTAAAGCCTGGACTCCAACAGGCGTGCGGAGTGCAGTGTAGAGAAGTCGGCGAGAATGGCACAGCTTGTCCCAGCGACTTCTAATCGAGAGCAAAGCAGAAGGCACTCCCAAACAGGTGCCTTTTGCTGTTTATTCATGCTGCGGCTCGAAGCCCCAGCCACTTTGCATAAGGGACGTTATTCGAGCTCCGAGACATCCCAGATTCTCACACACGATCCATCCGGTGCGGCAAGCTTGCGGCCGTCGGCGCTAAATGCGACTCCGGAACAACAGACAAATCAAGTGGCATCTTGAGCGTCGCATATCATGCCTCCATAGGGCCATTAAAATTGGAACTACACGTCTTAACTAATAACCCCTCTAGGCGCATGAAGTTCTCATGTTTTCACGGCGATTGATCAAAATCGACTGATTAGTTTCAGCAGTGTTAATTCGCGGCCTCTAACAACTCGGTCACCTCTTCCCAGCCGCCGGACTTCGCGTAATCAAGTGGAGTCCACCCGCGGTCGCATTGGACTGTTGTCGAGGCGCCGTTGTCTAGTAGAACCTTCACGCACGCCAGGCGGCCGAAGAGGGCTTCCATGTGGAGTAGGGTTAGGCCGTCATCGAAGATTTGCTCGACAAGCGTTGCGTCTTTGGCAATTTGTTCGGTGAGGCCGTCGGCGATGACGTTTTCGAATTTGTGGTTGTGCTCGGGCAAGAGCACTTCGTCAGGGAAGGGCAGTCCCCAAGCGGCGTCGTAGTCCTTGAGTTCTCCACGTGGCATGCGTGAGCGGATGACCTGGATGGTATGACCGCCGTAAACCGTGTCTCCGATCATCAACAACCAGTCGCCGACTTGATCTAGTGGGAAGGAGACCTCGTCTCCTTGTTTTACGGTTTCAAGCTCGTTTGGCTCGTTGATCAAGACGCCCGAGATCAGCTCGCCGTCAAAGCTGATATGGTCAACCCACATATGCTCGACGGATGAGTGCAAATCGTCGTCGTCTGAAAAGGGAACTTTCATGCATGCCAAGGTCAGCGCTGGCACGATGCGGTTGTAGTCCAGAGCGACCTCATGAAAGAAATGACGAAACGTATCACGGGCTCGTTGGGAAGCGGCGAGAATCTCGGGGTCGTCGCCCTGATGGTAAGTGACGCGGCTTTCGTCAGACATTTTGATTTCTCGCGTTGTGGTACCGGGAAGTTACTCTTCGAGAATGTCCTTTTCCTTCGTCGAGGCCATGTCGTTGACCTTGCCTTCGTACTTCTTCGTGTAGTCTTGGATCTCTTCCTTGGTTTTGTCGCGTTCGTCTTCGGTCAGGATCTTGTCCTTTTGCGACTGGTCCGCACTCTTATTGGCGTCACGGCGAATGTTGCGAATCGAGACTCGGGCTTCCTCGGCGAATTCCTTGACCCGAGACACCAATTGACGGCGGCGTTCGCCCGACAGCGGCGGCACATTCAGCCGAATCAAACGACCGTCGGAATTCGGGGCAAGCCCAACATCGCTGGCTTGAATGGCCTTGACGACATCGTTGATCGTCGACGCGTCAAACGGACGAATCACGATTTGTTGGGGTTCGGGGATGCTGATATTTGCCAATTGTTTGATGGGTGTCTGAGACCCGTAATAGTCCACTCGAATGGAATCGACCAAACCGGGAGTCGCACGGCCGGTGCGGAGACCTTTTAGTTGGCCTTGAAAGACTTCGACCGCTTTCTCCATTCGTTCTTCGGCATCGAGTAAGATTTCGTCTTGGTCCATGACTTGCCCCTTAGAATTGAGGTGGAGTTCTGGTGTGAAGCACAGCTTAACTTAGCCACCGGAAATTGGGAAGCATTCGTGTCGTGGCTGAGAACGCATGTTCTAGGCGATCGGCCCCCTAACTATTATTCGTCGTCGCGCTGAATTCGTGGGGCAAATGCCCCTTAGCCCGCGTCCAGATTTCCTATCTAAGAGAGGCCGATTCGACCAACAACCCGCGGCCAACGCAGGAATTAACCACTGTATTCTTCGCTGTTTACGCAGCTTAAAAGTGAGTTTTTGATTTTTCTCGTGTCTCTGGCAGGTGTTATTGATTCCACAGATTTCGGTCATTAATCTTCGAATAGGTGTCTCGATTTCGTGATCGGACAAAATCTTACGCACGCCAAGGAGAATCATCGTGGCAAAGGACGAGAAAAAAGAAGAAGCGGCCCCCGAAGAAGCAGCGGCAGAAGCTCCGGCCGAGGCCCAAGCGACTCAAACGTTGAAAGTAGACGATTCCACGGTGACCGCCGGGTATGCGAATTTCTGCCGCGTTTCGAGTACACCGGAAGAGTTGATTCTTGACCTCGGTCTGAATCCGAACCCATACGCCCAAGGCGAGGTGACGGTCGACGTTGGTCAACGAATTATCATGAACCACTTCACCGCAAAGCGACTGTTGAGTGCCTTGTCGATGTCACTCCAACGTCACGAGCAAGCCTTTGGCGTTTTGGAAACCGACGTGCGTCGTCGTGTTGTCGCTCGCTAACTCGGGTGAAGCTGATGCCGAGATTCTGTCTCGGTTCAATCGATGACTTGTGCGACTAGACCAGCCTCTCGGTGGAGTGGCTGGTCTAGTTTTCGTATAGTGTGCCGGAAAGGCCGATCGGCGAGAAACTTGACAGCACAAAACACGCGGAGCGTGCGCAATGACAGACGACGAATATCCCTCTGACGAATCATCGGAATCAGAATCGGAAGAGAATTCACCACAAACGCAGGAAGTACAGCACTCACAGGTGAGTGCGTTGGTGCCCGAGCAAGTTGCCAAAGGAGCGTTCAGCACGGGAGCCGTGGTCCTGAATGGTTCGCACGAATTCATTCTTGACTTCTTGTTGCGGATGACGCGTCCGCACCAAGTCGTCTCGCGAGTCGTCATGCCGCCGGCTGTCGTTCCGCAAATGATTCAGGCGCTCAAGCAAAACGTCGAGAACTATCAGCGACGATTTGGGCCCATCCCGCCGGTCCCTCAACCATTGGGAGAGCCACAGCAACCTCAAGGTCAACAGCAAAATGTCTCGGCACAAGATCTCTACGATCAACTGAAATTCGCCGACCACGACATGTCCGGTGCTTACGCCAACGCCGTGATGATTGGCCACTCGGCGACGGAATTTTCGTTCGACTTCATCACAACGTTTTTTCCGCGTTCTGTTGTCTCAAGCCGAGTCTATCTGGCGGCATCGAATGTCCCGAAGTTCTTGGAATCGCTGAGCCACTCATTCGACCAGTATCAAAAGAAGGTCGCGGAGGCGCAACAGCGAGCCAAAGAGCAGCAGGACGAAGAAGACGAGGAACGCCCGTTCTGAGCACGGACAGCTTGTGATTCGACTAGCCGCGATGCGATCGCGTCCACCCAAAAAGATGATGCGATCTGCGCCAACCCGCACGTAACGAAAAACGATTGGCGTTATGCACCCTTTAAAGCGATATCGAACTCTTAGCATAATTGCTGTCGTATGGGCGATGACCAACACTTCCAACGCCGAGTGCTGGCCGCAATTTCGTGGAGTCAATGGGGCGGGAATCTCATCTTCCGAATCGACGGTCGCGGAGTTTGGCCCCGACAAGAATGTGTTGTGGAGCATTCCGATTGGCAGCGGTCATTCGTCTCCCTGCATCGTCGGCAATTCGATCTACTTGACGACCTATGATGCAGAATCAACCCAGCTCGAAGTCGTTAGCGTTAACAAAACGAACGGGCAAACGAATTGGCGGCGATCAGTCAAGCCCCCCGAAATTGAAAAGGGACATCCCTCGTTCAATCCTGCCAGCAGCACGCCAGCCTGCGACGGAGAACGCGTCGTTGCCTATTTCGGTTCGTTTGGACTGATCTGCTTCAGCGTGAGCGGCGAGAAGCAATGGGAGGTTCCCATGCCGCTCGCGAAGTCCTATTCAGGCAATGCGACGTCGCCTGTCATCGTTGGCGATTCGGTCATTCTGTACCGAGGCAATTACGTCGACCATTTCTTGCTAGCTGTCGACAAGCAAACCGGCAAACAGCGATGGAAAGTTCCTCAAGTCGAACGATTTACTCCCGACATGGCGTGCTCTTCTTGCCCAATCGTGGCTGGCGACAAAATCCTCATCCATTCGGCTCGCTCGGTCCAAGCGGTTAACACTGCCGATGGCAAACAGATCTGGCAACTAAAGTGCCGGACAACGGCGACCAGCACACCAATCATCGCCGGCAACGATGTATTGATTACAACTTGGAACCAAACTGGCGAGCCCGATCTGACACCTGCCGTTCCTTCATTCGAAGAGCTGATCCGCAAGAACGACAAGAACAAAGATGGCGTCATCACCAAGAATGAATATCCGCGTCTGATGATCTTTCATCGGGCCGAGGGCACCGAAGCTCCACAGAATGGTTTCCCGCTATTCTTCGCCTTCGCCGACAGGGACAAAGACGGGAAAATCACCAACGACGAGTGGGGCAACCTGTCGAAACGACTCGCCGAGGAGCGAAAGAAGTACGTGCCGCATGGATTGCTGTCGGTACGAATCGACAGCAACGGCGAGCTTTCACAAAAGAGCATTCGGAAGCTCGCAAGCCAAGGAATCCCCGAGGTTCCCTCGCCACTATACCACGAAGGTCTGGTCTACTTCGTCAAGAATGGCGGCGTCCTAACTTGCCTTGACTACAAGACTGGCGAAAGAGTCTACCGCATCCGAACCAAGGGCCGCGGCACACACTACGCATCACCAATCATAGCGGCCGGCAAACTTTACACAGCGGCCGGAAATGGCACGATCACCGTCCTAAAGCTCGGGCGAGATCCCAAAGTCCTTGCCACCCATCAAATGGACGACGCCACCTACGCGACTCCCGCCATCGTTAATGGCACCATCTTCGTTCGAACGCACTCAAAGCTATACGCGTTTGGAAAGTAATATGCGCGATTGAGTTAGCAACAAGGACGTAGCTTGCTTGCTAATGGAAGCCCTTTACTTTCTTTTCTGACGGGAAACACTACGACCTAGTTTCCCAGATTCCACACCCATTCGACCCATGTACATCCGCCGAAACCCGGCTGATCTTCGTACGGGAAGCTGGCTCCTGCGACTTTACTCCTTCACAACTGCCGAAGCAGAGCGTCTTCGATCGAGGTGTTGGTTGTATATCGTTAAAGGTGACAAAGTCATCTCGTCGAAACAGGGACCAGCTACACTAGTCTGGAATCCAATCAAAGAGATCAGGTCTTTCAAACTCCAATGAAGATCATGGAACATGGACGACCACGACAAAGAACAGGTTACGCAGAAATACGGCGAAGGCGTTCAGAGACAACGGTTTCTCTTTCCCATCCGCTGTCATGCTTCCACCCAGCTGTTTTCCTAAACGCGACATCCAGTCGACGTTTCGAGGCCACTCACAAAGTGAATTCAACCACTCTGCTGGTATGCCTTCTTCACCAACAGACGTCCCCGCAATGTCCAACAATTTCGGTGAGGCGTTCCAATGGCGCCAGCAAAGCCCAACCGGCTGTTCCATATATCTCGATGTCATGTAGCTGCCGTCGCCAGACGGCGGACCACCACGCTCTGGCGAACGTAGCTACATTCTGCGTTTGATATTCATCGATAGATAGAATTCTACGAGAACAATCCATACAGCGGTGTCCCGCCGTCAACAATGCTCACGGGGCGACCGGCGGCATCGGGGAGTTGGATCTCGTGCGAGATGCCTAAGCTGTTGTAAATCGTTGCGGCAAGGTCCTCGGGGCTGACCGGATTCTCGAGCGGATAGCCGGCATTTTTGTCGGACTTGCCATAGGTGATCCCAGTTCGAACACCGCCGCCGGCAAGAACGCAGGGGAAACAATAGCTCCAGTGACCTCGCCCCCAGTCGCCGTTGGCGTTGGGCGTGCGGCCCATTTCTCCGACGGCGACAACAAGCGTCTCGTCAAGCAAACCGCGGTCTTCCATGTCCGTCAGCAAGGCCGAGAACGATTGATCGAACTTCGGCACCAAGTGGTCACGGACGTCGTCACTGTTTCGGTGCGAATCCCACGAGTACCCGTCGGGTGCGTCCCAGATCACCGTCACGAATCGGCAACCGGCCTCGATCATGCGGCGGCCCATCAGCACGGATTGTCCGAACAGATGACGGCCGTATCGATCTCGTAGCGCGGCCTTCTCTTTCTGAATGTCCAGAGCTCCACGGATTTGGTCAGATGTCACCAAGTCCAATGCTCGCTGCTGGATGTTGCCGTAGCCATTAAAATCGCGATTGGCTTCGACCTGCCGCCGAGACTCATCGAACTGGCTCAACAAATCGCGGCGTTGATCCAGACGGTCCAGCGAAATCTCCTTGCGACCGACCAAGCCCTTGATACGGAAGTCCAACTCTTCTTCAGTGCACTCGCGGAAGAACGGGTTGTCCTGTTTGTCGCGGCGACGAATATCCGTGGCCAATGCGTTGTACGAATTTCCCAGCCAACCGCCATATTGCCCCGTGCGATCATAACCCTGCAAATGGCCCAGCCGATTCGGCAAGTACACGTAGTCAGGGAAAGTTCGCGTGTGGCCGTCCGCCGAGTGACGCGAAACGTACTCAACAACGGATCCCATGGCCGGCCAATCTGTCGATTTCGCTCCAACATCAGAGCCGCCACTTGCGGAACGCGTCCACGCATGACCTGTTTGCAAATAATGGCAAGCATTGTGGTCGTTGTGCGGGTGAGTCATCGAGCGAAGGACGGCGAGCTTGTCAGACAACGCAGCCGTACGTGGCAGATGCTCGCTGATGTGCAATCCCGGAGTCCTCGAAGCGATGGGCTTGAACGGCCCGCGGATCTTTTCGGGAGCTTCCGGCTTCAAGTCGAATGTCTCAAGCTGACTGGGGCCACCGAACAAGAAAAGAAACAGCACCGACTTCACGCGGCCTTTGGGAAAAGGCAACCCGGGATCAAACCCGTGAGTCTGTGCTTGCTCTGCCGCCAAAAGCGTTGGCAAGTTCAAGCCGAACATGCCCAAACCGCCGGCGCGAATCAGGTCGCGGCGAGAAAGTCCGGAGCAGACGCGTTTCTCTCGTCCGTTGATTGTCAGCATCGGTGCCTCACATTAAGCCATCAATCGGCTGACCGTGGTAAACGTGGTGCGGGCGATCCAGCTCGTCTTTCCAGACAGCTTCGCCGGGGATGCCCAACGCGTTGTAAATCGTCGCGGCCATGTTTTCGGGTTTTTGTGGGTTCGCTGCCGGGTAGGCTCCGTCCTTGTCCGAGCTGCCCACAACGTTGCCGCCGCGAACGCCGCCGCCCGCGAAGAACAGGCTTTGAACGGCGCCCCAGTGATCTCGTCCGGGCTCTTTATAATGTTCGGGCAATGTCGAGAGCTTCGGTGTCCGCCCGAACTCGCCACCCATCACGATCATGGTACTATCCAGGAGTCCGCTGTTGTCTAAGTCATCGAGCAACGCCGACAACGCTCGGTCTGTCGGCGGGAACAGCTTTTCTCGTAAACGCCAGAACGCTTCCCCGTGAGTGTCCCAGCCTTCGTTGTTGCCCAAGTTGACTTGGATCAGATTCACGCCGGCCTCGACCATGCGGTAAGCCATCAGCAGCGACCAGCCGAAAGTGTTGCGGCCGTAGCGTTCCTGCGTCTTCGCGTCGGCATTGGTAACATCGACGGCTTGGCGGATCTCTTGACTTGCCAAGAGTGAAATGGCTGATTCCCGATGGATATCGTATTGAGCTCCCCCGGCGGATTTTTCCATCGCCGCGCGTTGGTTGTCGAGCGTATCCAACAGACTCAGCCGTTGACCAAACCGACTCGAATCCAAACCTGCTTGAAGTTTCAAGTTCGGAGCTTGAAAGATCGTTGGCTTATCCGATGTCGGCGTCCTCTTGGGAACCTGAAAGAACGTGTATTCCGGGTAAGCTCCACGCCAGAACGGGTCGCCGTATCGAGCCGCTTCGATAAAGAACGGATCGCGACGATGTCCCATCAAGCCGCCATACGCACCTGGGATCACTCCACCTGACCAGTGGACAAGACGTCCTGGCAACACGACAGACGGTGGAAGATTATTCGTCTGCGGCGGAATTTGATCACCAACAACCGACGCAATCGAAGGCCAGTCCGAAGAACGTGCCACTCGGTCACCGCGGAAACCGGGCGAGGCCACCGATCGGCCCGTCAGCATAAAATAGTGTCCCAACGTGTGTCCGTTGGTTGGGTGAGTCAGCGAGCGAACCAAGGCCCAGTGCTGGCTGCGTTGAGCGAGCATCGGAAGGTGCTCGCAAATCTCAATGCCCGGAGTCGCTGTGGCGATCGGATTGAACTCACCCCGAATCGTGTCCGGCGCTTCTGGCTTGAGATCAAAGCTGTCTTGCTGCGCCAATCCACCCGACAAGAAAATGTAGATGCACGACTTTGCAGTTCCCTCACGCTTTGGAAACGTAGGACTGGCCGTCGCGGTACGAAGGCCATCAAGATGGTTCATTCCCATTCCCAGAATTCCAACCGCGCCGGCTTGAATGGCCGTACGTCGATTGAGATTGGGCTGAGTGCAATACGATTTTCGCATGTGTTTCTCCGGCAACTTAAACCCTCGTATGAGGTTACGCGCAGACGAGTGTCCCCACAGGACCTCTCATAAGTGTGGTTTTATGAGTCCAAGAATGCAATAGGAATCATCGGCAAAATCAGCAGGTCCTCTTTGATACCCTTGGATTCTCCGTGTTTTAGCGCGCCAGAAGCCCGGCTTTTCACAAAAGCCGGGCTTCTCAACTCCACAGCGAACTTTGCCAACCTCAGGATTGTCAATGCCCGCAAAGAAACAGATAAAGTAGAGCGAAATGAAAAATCAGCGCATCAAAGACAGCAAATTCCTGAGTCTCATCCTGCGGCATCAACCAGAGAAAATCGGCCTAGAACTAGATGAGTTCGGTTGGGCAATCTTGACGAACTGCTCACTCTAGCCAATCAAAACGGGCGGCGCCTCTCAAAGGCTCGGGTGATCGAAGTCGTCGAAAACTGCGAAAAGCAACGCTTCGCTCTGAGTGCCGACGGCACCATGATCCGAGCCAACCAAGGTCACTCCATCAATGTCGACTTGGAACTGAAGCCGGTGACGCCGCCGGCGGAGTTGTATCACGGAACGGTTCAGAAATTCCTCGAGTCAATTCGCCACAAAGGTCTGATCAATGGCAACCATCAATACGTCCATCTTTCACGAGACAGACAGACCGCGATCAAAGTCGGTAGCCGGCGAGGCAAACCGATCATTCTGACGGTGAACAGTGGGCAAATGCACGCCGACGGGATTCTCTTCTATCAAGCAGAAAACGGCGTTTGGCTCACAGATCACGTGCCACCGAGTTATTTGGCCGAAGAATAGAAGCCCGGCTTTTGGCAAAAGCCGGGCTTCTATTCCGTTCTAATCCTCCGCGCGACTGCCGTCGCCGCACATCTTGACGATCTTCGGGTCGAAACGTGCCACGATATCGACCAAGTCCTGCTGCTCACTCATCACATCGTCGATGTTCTTGTAAACACTAGGCACCTCGTCGGCACCCGCGGATAGAACTCGGATTCCCTTCTTTTCCAAATCCCGAGCGATCGACTTCAGATTGTAGGTCGCTTTGGCCTTCTTACGCGACATTCGGCGGCCGGCTCCGTGAGAAGCTGAGTCCATGCTCTTAGCATTTCCCTTGCCGCGAACGACATATGCTGGATCCGCCATCGATCCCGGAATGACACCCAACGCGCCTTCGCCGGCAGGAGTCGCTCCCTTGCGGTGAACGACGACTTCCTTTCCGAAGTGCTGCTCCTTCCACGCGAAGTTGTGGTGGTTCTCGACGCCACTAACGATTCGTGCGCCGAGTAACTTAGTCACTCGCTTATGAATCACGGCGTGATTGGCGGCTGCGTAGTCGCCCATCAAGTTCATTGCAGCCCAGTACTCTTGGCCTTCTTGAGAATCCAAAGAAAGCCATGCCAAGTACGACAGTTCTTCGTGTCGCTTAGGCAACCGTGAGCGTGCAATGTTGCTGTAGGTCGAGCACACCGAAGCCCCCGTGCCACGGCTACCGCTATGGCTCAACAAGGCAACATACTCGCCGGCATCCAAACCCAGCTCCTCATCACGTTCGCCCAAAGTCAACTTTCCGAACTCGACGAAGTGGTTGCCCGAACCTGACGTGCCCAGTTGATTCCAAGCCTTCGTTTTGTTCTCTCGAGTGATCTTCGAGACGGTCCAATCTTGGTCCATGACCGCATGGTCTTGACGTTTTTGCTGCTTCGCACCGACGCCGAACACCGTTCCACGTTCAAGTGAATCACGAAAGCGATCGAAACGCACCTTCATATCGTTGACGGGAACGTCCAGCACCGAAAGCTTCATGCGACATGCAATGTCGACGCCGACGGCATACGGAATGACCGCGTTTTCGCAGGCCAAAACTCCACCAATGGGCAATCCGTATCCAATGTGAGCGTCCGGCATCAGTGCAGCACAAACGGCCGAAGGCACGCGGCAAGCTTGAGCCATTTGCGAGTGTGCACCGTCGTCGATGTCGGTACCCCAAGTGCGATAGTCGATTGCTGAGTAATCTGCTGGCGCTGATTCCGATTCGATTAGCTCTCGTGCAAACGCTTGGAAATGGGCGTCGTCGACGAACTTCGAGGGTGACTCAACAACATCAGCGACGAGCCCTTTGATTTCATTGCCTTTGACGGCTCCCGAAGTCCGCGCAGCCTGCACGGCTTGAATTGCCGACTTGATGCAATGATCTGGGACACCGAGTTTTTGAAGTTGCCGTTTGTTCATTTCCTCATCCTCCAACAAGGCCGATTTATCTTATCTGCCAGAGTGCATCAGCCCAAGAAGGTTCGCAATTCATTCTGCTCGATCCTTCGGCTGGGCGTTTAACCTGGATTATTCATCCATCAACACCGAGAATTCGTGGTCGTCCTGAATTCGTGGGGCCAAATCTTCCAACCCCCACGAATTCAGGGCGACCACGAATTACACACTGTGAAAGCTCGCGATTGCCACAAGTTGTTATGAACGTATCGCTTAACTGAAATGTCGGTCATGTTCATGAATAATCGGGGGGGAAACGACGGTTTTAGCTCGACTTGAAGAAGTCGCGAAACTGTACGTCGAGAGTGCCTTGCTAATAGAATATCGATGGTCTGGCGTGACATCTTTCCATCGGCAGGAGCGACCAATGAAGACTCGATTTCAGAGTGCATGTTGTTTTGTATTGCTAGGCGTGATCTCGAGCACGGCAATGGGGCAACAGTCTCATCCACCAATGCGGGCACTGCCAGAAGCCTCGTCTCGCGCGATGAATTCGGGCCCCGCAAAGTACGTAGCCCTTGACGGCGACGATCAGAACGACGGTTCAAAGGCCAAGCCCTGGAGAAACATCAATTTCGCAGTCCGACAGCTCTCTGCTGGTGACACCTTGTACCTTCGAGGTGGAACATACTACCAGTCGATCGATGTCACTGTCTCGGGCGAGGAAGCGAAACCGATTACAATCCGTGGCTTTCCGAACGAGTTGGCTGTGATCGACGGTGGGCTTCGCGAATTTGCCGAAGAACCAGGGAAATTGTGGATTCCGTTCGAAGGTGGAGGAAAGGGCGAGTTCGTGTCGGCTAAGTCCTATCCGCAGTTCTTGGCCCGGCCTGTCGTCTCCTCATTCCCTGCGGCAGGATGGGAACCATTTCATGGCAAGGAAGAGCAGCGTCCCGTTGTCTTGGGCCACTTTGCCGATTCGATGGTGCCGCTTCACAGCTATCGCACTCCAAACGACCTTCGAGATGGCAGCATGTTGTGGGACGTCTCGGGTAAATTCGAAAAGGACGAGGGGGTCTATTGCGGACCGGGTCTCTGGTTCAATCGCCGCACGGCCAAGATTCACATCCGCCTGGCTCACACAACGCTCGCCGGTCTGGGAAAACATCACTACCGAGGCAACACCGATCCGCGGCAAACCCCACTTTGCATCTCTGGAATATTCGGCAATGACGTACTTAGATTGAACGGCGTTCGAAACATCACCTTGCAAGACGTCGTACTCCGAGGTGCATCAGGGAGCGCTCTGATCAACGTTAGCGGCGCCGAGAATATCGTCTTCGATGGCATCACGGCCTACGGCGGTGCCCCCGGACTGCTTGCCAAGGCAACCAAGAATTTGAAGCTAACAAACTCCGTCTTCCGAGGGCTCGCAGCGCCGTGGTCTTCCCGGGCCAGCATGAAGTATCGAGGCACGCCGTCGTATATCTTGATTACTCAGCGAGCCAAGCCAGAGAACGAAGACTGGGAGATCTCGAACTGCGAGTTTACCGATAGCCACGATGGCCTTTGGGTGCGTTACGTCAAGAACTTGAAGTTCCATCACAACTACATGGATAACTTCAACGACGACGGACTCGAATTCGGAGCCCGACGCCGCGGGCAGCAAATCTACGTGTACCAGAACATCATTTCTCGATGCTTATTAACGTTGACCTTACACGAGATGGACGCCGATGAGAGTCCCACGGAAATTGACGCCGCCACCGGCGTTTTCATTACTCGGAACATTTTCGATTTACGCCGCGGCACGTTTACCGGGCCGCCGAAGCAGCCAGATGAAACAGGTGCCTACTTGAGTGGCAAATGCAACTTGACCGGCGATCATGGAGGTCCCGACTGGCCGAATTATTTCTTTTACCACAACACCGTCCTCCGCAAAGACAGGTCATGGCGAGGCTACTACGGCTTCGGAATGGGAGGGCGAGGAACTCGGCGGACGAAACGACGCGTGTTTAACAACATCTTCGTACAGATCGAAGGGATGCCTGGCCTGAACTTCGGATCCGCAACGGACGACATTGTCGTCGATGGCAACTTGCACTGGGGACTGGTCGACGGTCCTAGCTTCGAAGGGGACTACGTCAAGAAGTTTGGTCGCAAGATGGCATTCCGACGTCAGCCTTACCCAGAGGCTTGGTCGAAGCATGATCAATTCGCCGACCCGAAATTCACCAAGTTCGAGACTAACGCAACCGCTGCCTTCGATGTTCGTTTGCAACCGAACAGTGCGACTATTGATGCTGGTGTCGAGATACCAAAGGAATGGTTCGACCCACTGAGAAGTACGGATTCCGGAGTTCCAGATCTGGGAGCGTTTCCGGTTGGAGCGGATGCGTTGGTGGTTGGCAAGAAACGTTGATGCCGTTACGAACACATGTTGCATACGGCCGCTGGAGTCCAGGCTTTAGCCGCCCCGCATTTTCAGTCCGCGTCGCGTGCCTAAAGGCTGGGCTCCAGCGCCTGCGAAAATGCGGTTACGCGACGCGATATTTGTCGACGATGCCGTCAGCGATTTCGAAACCAAGTCCTGGGCGTTCTGGCGGCACCATACGACCCTCGACTAACTCAGGCGGAGTATCAAAGGCCATCGTCAACCAGGGCATGTATTCCAATCCGGAAACTCCCGCCACGCCACAAGCGAGATGCACGGATGTTTCCATCATCAAGTGAGGCTCAACGATCCGGTTGGCGGCGTCGCACATCGAGATGATCTTCAGAAACTCGGTGATTCCGCCGACGCGGGTAATATCCGGTTGGACGACGTCGACAGCGTTTGCTCGTAAGAACGAATGAATCTCGTACTTCGAGCCCAACGTTTCTCCCAGCGCGATCGGAATGTCCAGTTGTGCGGCGAGACGGCCGTGGCCTTCGATGTCCTCGCAGATCATGGGTTCTTCGAACCACGCACAGTCCAACGCTTCGAAGCAGCGTCCCATTTCCAGTGCCGTCGCAAAGTCCCACTTTTGGTTGGCATCGACGGCGATCCACATTTCGTCGCCGAGCCCCTCGCGTATCTGCGAAACCCGCTCAAGATCAATTGTCGGATCATCGTGGCCAACCTTTAGCTTGATGCCACGCATACCATCGTCCATGTAGTTCTCGGCGGCTTCAATGATCTCGTCGACTTCCATATTCAACCAACCACCATCTGATCCATACACGATGGTCGATTCTTGGGCTCCGCCGAGAAGTTTGTAAATGGGCAGATTCGTGGCCTTGCCCTTCAAATCCCACAGAGCCAAATCGACGGCTGATGCGGCTTGAATCATCACTCCATGACGGCCCACGCCCTGTGTGTTCCAGTACATTTTCTGCCACAAACGTTCATGGTCCAATGGATCTTCATCGATCAGCATCGGCGTGAAGTCATCTTTGAGAGCCGCTAGCATCGCTGTCGCGCCCGTTCCGATCGTCCACGCATAGCCCAGCCCCGTGAACCCCTCATCCGTCTCGATGTGAATCACCGGCATCATGATTTGTTCGCACGGCTTTCCACGCTTCCCGGTCGATATCGCGGCGACGACAGGACGGGTTAGTGGAAGTTTCAACAGATAGGTGTCAACTTTGATAATCTTCATGGTTTTCTTGAGATTGCGAGTTCGAGGAAGTGTTGTTTATGAGCCTGGAACGGTGAGCGATTCACCGTTGTCCTGAGGTCCAAGTTGAAGCAAGAAAGGCACAGCCCGCTTGGCCCATGCCGCGGGATCAGGAAAGCTTGAGGCGGAGCTACCGAAGCAACTTTGCAACATTTCGGTGTTGATGATTCCTGGATTGAGTGGCACGGCTGCCATACCGCCTGGTAGCTCGTCAGCCATCGCCTGAGTCAGGCCTTCGATCGCCCACTTGGTGGCACAATACGGAGCCACCTCGGCCGAGGTGGAGCGTCCCCAACCGGAACTCAAGTTGACGATGATACCGCTATTTTGCTCGATCATCGCGGGCACCAAATGACGAATCATGTGCGTCACACCTTTGATGTTGACGTCGATAACGTCCGAGAATTCTTCGACCGGCACTTCCCACAAAGGAGCGTTTTGGTTAATCAATGCCGCATTGTTGATCACCAAATCGGGCGTGCCGTGCGAACTGATCAGAGATTCGCACCAACCGCGGACTTGGTCGTCATTGCTGACGTCGATAACATCGAAGCGATGCGGATCGGAGAATTGACTGGATAAATCGTCAACGGCAGGCGCCGATCGACCGCACCCGACCACGGTATGTCCCTGGTTGACGAATCCATCAACCAATGCGCGGCCCAGTCCTCGCGTTGCTCCGGTTAAGACAATTGTTTTACTCACGATGGCATCCATGGGTGTGTCGTTCGTTTAACCCATAGCCGTAGGCGAGGTCCTTGAGCCAATTCCTCGCCTACGGCTACGGGTTAAACGAAGTTGGGCAGAGGTCAACGTCCGTACGTGCTTTCGGATTGTAAGAACTCAAGATTCGCTATTGAACCCTTCAGAGTTTTTGAATGCCCTTTACCATGAGTGATGCTCGGGATGAATCATCGGCTTCGAAACAGCTGGTCGCTGCTCTGGGCGCGACATTGGCCTTGTCTGTGGTGGCTGCGGTGTTGCCGGGGCGTTTGAAGTTGATCGGCTTATTTGCCATCGCTTTCGGTGTCGTTTCAGGCCTTCTCTCTCGTCACATGTTTCAGGGTGAAGGCAACGTACCGAAGTCTCAACGATTTCGAATTCTTACAGCGGCAGTGATCGCATTCATGGGCTTTGTTGTGTGGCATGGAGTCTCGTACGTTCGATATTCAGACGCGGTCGATGAAGTCTTCAAAGGCGATCCCCAACAGGCTTTGATGGGGCGAGTTCCCAATCAAGACGGTCCGCAATTGAAAGCATTGACGGAAACGGCGAAGGCAGAACGCGAGGAAAAACGGCGACAGTTGAAATCGCTGCCAAGCTATCTGCGGCAGAGAACGAAAAGTATGGGCCTGGGCCCTCTCGTCGCATCGCTACTGTTTGGCGGCGAGATGTTGGCCGCTTGTGTGGCTGCTGGCATGATCAATCGCGATGGGTTGAGTAACGTGGCTGTTGACGACAGCGCCCAGGAAACGTAACCCGATGAGTGAGCGAGGGATGCACCGGTAAATGATGGGGTTCGTTTACGACGACGTTTGACCAATCCCTCGCTCACGTGTCGGGTTACCATGAGGCCGACAGCTGACTCAGCAGAGCCCGTCGTACAGACGACTGCCGACTCGAATGATCGTTGCGCCGGCTTTGATGGCGGCGGGGAAATCGTTGCTCATGCCCATTGATAACTCGGCGAGCGTCGGGCCATGCGGATGCTTCGTCGACAGCTCGTCTCGAAGTTCTCGCAACTCTTCGAAAACGGAGATGGCTTCATCGGCAGAATCTGTGCGAGGAGCCATTGTCATCAGTCCGCGAATGTTGACGCGTTCTTGACTGACGACCTCTTCCCACTGTTCGAGCAACTCGGTCTTCGAGAATCCGTGTTTGCTCTCCTCGCCAGAGATGTTGACTTCCAGCAAGACACTGGGCTTCAAGCCAATGTCGCCAGCGATCAGATCAACGCGCGACAACAGCTTGAGCGTGTCAACACTGTGAATCAATTGAGCGATTGGCAGGACAGGGCGTACTTTGTTGCGTTGCAGGTGACCGATCATGTGCCAGGTCACCTTGTCATCGAATTGATCAGCGCGGGGAACAAGTTGTTGCGGTCTACTTTCGCCCAACTCGCTGACCCCCATGTCGATCAATGCCTGAACCCACTCGTCCTGAGCGTACTTCGTTACGGCGACCAACTTGACTTCACCGGGGTCTCGATTTGATGTAGCGCAGGCTTCTTCGATTTCACCACGAATCCGCTTCAGGTTCTCAGCGATCTTATCGAAGGTTGTTGACATCAAATGAAATGCTTTTCCGTGGCGATAACGCGAACACCGATCAGTCGGAATTCTCTTCTTTTTTGGCTTCTTGTTTCTTCGCCGCTTTCTTTTTCTTGCCGTTTGACGATTTGTCTTTCTTGTTCTTGTTGCCTTTGCGTTTTCGCGATTCTTTTCGATTGAAGTACAGGATGTCACGTTTCTTCGGCCCATCCCAGACCGTGCTCCAGCCAACCCAGTGAACTTTGACTTCGCCGTTTTCCAGCAGATCAAGGACTTGGACATCCCACCAGCGGCTACCCCACTTGGTCTTTAGAATGTCTCCCTTCGCCAACTTCGTTTTCGCCGTCACAACCTTCCAATCGTCGGTCAGCGACGAAACGGGCTTCGCGGTTTCTTTTGTCGTCGTGATAGTCAGTGAGGACTTAACTTCGGTCTTCGTCACCGATGGAGTTGTTGGAGGCTTGGCGACGACAACAACCGTTGGATTGGGGTCAATGTAGAGTTCGTCGGCACGTCGCTTCGAAACCTTGCCACCCTTAAGCGGCTTGACTTCGACAACCCCGTCTTTGACAGGTCCTGTCGCCTCGACACTTCCGAGCCCGCCCCAATTGAAATAGATCAAGCGTTGACCGGCTTTAACCTCTTTCTCGGCCGCAGACACCAACGTCTCAGGAATCGCCGCTCCTCGAAAGCGTCGATTGCGATTCTCGAACCGTTGGGCAAACGCGTCCTTGTCAGCTTTGAGGTCCTCGAGCGCCACGTTTTCAATTCGCAGTCGCTTGCGATCAACGTCAATAAACCACGATTCAAACAACTTGCCGGGTCTTCCGAGATACGCCAGCACTTGGACTTTCTCGCCAGCTTCCGAGGTCTCCCATACAGTGGCAGGACGCCAACGAGTACCAACCTCGAGCCAAACAGGACTTCCCTCGGGGATAACAATGTCATCGGGCAATTCCGCTGATTCAGGTCCCGCGGTCTTGCCAGCAATTCGCAGAGCCGGCCCCTTTTTCATTGCCTCGGCAAGTTGCTCGGGAGTACCCGCCCAATAAACGTTCGAGATTCTGTGGACAGGGCCTTTGTTAAACGGCGAATCGATTCGCATCTCTAGATAGACTCGGGCACCGCCGGAAATCTGCCCCTTGTAATTAAAGAGGTGCGACGGAATAGAGTACACAGTTCCCGATGATCGGGGACTGATGGTCATCGAGCGATCGCCATAAGCCGCATAACGACCACCATTGGCCGGGATCACCACCAATTTCACTTCGGCGGCGAGGGTTGTGATCAACGACCGTCGGCGATAGTCGGACTTCAAGAACTGCTGGTCCGCGTGATTGGTCTCGTATCGTAAGTTCAGAACTTCGAACGGTGCCGGTTTTGACGGTTCCCTGAGCGTCGGAAGGCCAGCCTCAAGCCACTCAGTAATGGCTTTTTCAGCCTTGGCCTGCTTCTTCGGTTTGTCCGCCGCGGAAGCTTCGATGGCAAGGCCTGCTATGAGCGTCAAAATGACCAAAGAAAGAGGTTTCATAACAGTCCTCCGGACCGGGTGGACGAAGGGTGGCTGGGGTCGAGTCTTCGAGCCCCCAGATAGACAGCTGGGGGC
>PBMZ01000030.1 GCA_002722955.1 Planctomycetaceae bacterium
TCGGGCAACGAAACTTCGAATCGAAAGCCCTCGATCACTGCGTCTAGTGAAGCAGCTCAAAAGTCGAAGACAAGAGCTTCACGCTCGAAGCCGAAACTCTTCATCCCACCGCCTCCCGAACCGCCATCATCCAAGAAAGATCAACAGCCAACACGCAAGGCAAGCGACTACTTCCAGCCGGGAAAATTGAAACGAACATCCAGTCGAAGTAAGAAGTCAGCGCAGCCAGTCCCCGCAAAGAAGACCAAACCAGCAGCCAACCATTGGCGAGTTTCTCGGAAGAAGTAGTGGATTCGTAGACCGCAGCTAGCTCTGGGTTGATTGGTGCGTTAGAATCGAGTCATCTAACCACTTGTTGTGAGTGAAGCTATGCCAGAAGTGTCTATCGACTCCAACGCAAATCATTCCCTGCAAGGCGATCAAATCCTCACCGAAGACGTACAACAAGTTGACGATGTTGCTTCTTGGATTCCCCAAGTCAAACAGTTCACACAGCAACTCTTCCCAGGTTCGATCTCATGTGTGGAGGAATTCGATCCAGAGAATCCTGGTGATTGGTACTTGTTGTTTTGCGTTGAATCCAGCTTGCCAATAACAGAAGTCACCCAACTCCGGCGAACATGGCATGAGAAACTTCGTTCGCTTTCTCAAACACTTGTTGGGACGTTTCGGCTTTCGATCGATCTACGACAATGAATCCGGACGAGTACATCGTTTTAGCTGGAAGGTTAGCCGCATCGAGCGACGGCCAGTCAAGCTACCGTAGTGCTACTAGCCGCGCGTATTATGGCGCATTTCACATCGCCAGAGACTTCCTCTACACCTTGGGAATCACGATACCGTGCACCGCCAATGTCCATGTATTCGTGCAACGTTGCCTAAACTGTTCCGCAAACAGATCGGCCGAATTGGCGGCATCGCTTCTGGGAGATCTTCACGCGGCCAGGAATAGGGCGGATTATCAATTTGAAGACGGACGCGCCGGCACACAACCTGTCGCAATGCTATCGGTTGAAACCGCTCGTGAAGTGGAAACATTAATCGCCGAATGTGTCGAGAACAACGAGCAGATCAAACAGGGAATTGCGGAATACCAAAGACGGCTGTCGAACCAATAACCTAAGAACAAGCAAAACGTCAAATTCACTTCTGCGGATACCCAAACCTCACTGGCAATGCAGCGTCTAGCGTGTCGCCATTGGCCTTGAATCCGTCTCCGCCGACGTCAACAAAAACCGGATTCGACAAAGCCGTTGGTTGGTACTGCCCCCAGAAGCTTCCAAGCACTGGGCCGAGTGTCGATTTCTCGCCTCCGGCAACAACAATGATGTGAGCGTCTTTGGTCAGCTTAACGCTGAGCTGTTGCTCGAATTTGACGTTACCGTTGCCGAAGCGTGCCGGAGTCGTCTCGCGCGAGAAGTCGTGTTCCTTCGACTTACGACCGTTGATGTAGAGGAAGACGTGGTCGATGTCGAACCAATTGGGACATTGCACTCGGACGTCAATCTTGACCTCACCATCTGATGCCGCGAGGTCTTGACCAGACGTCACCGACTTTTGATTCTTAGCTGAGAACTCGACTTCCAAGAACGGACCGTTGGACATGATCAAGCGACCTTGTTCCGACGCGTCAACCATCTCCTGAATGCTGATCTTTCCTGGATCGTCAGTCGACGATTGAATCCAGTTTCGCAATCCACCCGAACCGTGATAGTTGTAGTGCGCGTCGGTGTTGACGACGCCGTAGATTTGGAAGCCTTGATTCAAAAGCTGCATCCAATTGAAGACCGTGTTGTGGCCTTTGCGGCCCGGTAGTGTTTCATTAGGCACCCATCTCAGCGCGTTGGCGATCGGGTGAATCTCGATGATATCCATGTGTTGAAAGGATCGTTCAAAACCCTTGTCGGGCGTGCCGTTACCATCCTTGTCGTAAAACAACCAACCGATATCAGGATGGTTTTGCTGAATGACCTTCTGGCTTCGATCATCCCAAAGGGCAATTCGCTCAATCTGCGTCTCAGGACTGATATCCGTGACAGGCCCGCCGCCGTCTTGAGCGTGCGGCGTGTACTTCATCGGGAAGACGTTTTGATGGTTCAGGCGAAGTGGTGAGCCCGTCAGCTCCATTCCCGACACTGTACGAATCTGACTGCTTGCATCAAGCCGCTTGATGTGACCTTCATAGCTGCTGACGCGATTGTGTTCCGTGCAAGGAGCGAACTCGATATGCTCGGCCAACAGATTCAGAACCCGGCCGAATTGACTTCCGGTGTTGTCGCCGCTGGGGGAACTGTGACTGTGGAAATCACTGCTCACCCACCCGCTTGTATCGACGGAACGCTTCAGCACGGCATCCACGTTGGCTGTTTTCCCAGGTGCTACGTCGACCGTGGTGAATACAGCATCGTATTCGGGGCCGTGACTGATGATGACATCGTACGAGCCCGCCGGTAACTGACGTTCCAACTCGCCTTTCGGCACGTACGCCAAGTTCTTGACGAAGTAGTCAGCTGTATCCGGTCCGAAGTTAGGTGACGGCGTTCCCTCTTTGGCCTTGAATTCAATCTTGCAAGCGATTGGATCGCCGTTTTCGTCAGTGACTTTCGCGGTTACGCCGCCTGGACCGTAACCTGCCAATTGAAATTGAAAATTCTGATCAGATGTCTCTTCGAGGACACTGGCCGAGAGCGGCCCACCGATCTCGACACCCATCGCTTCAAACTTGACCTGATAGTCGCCTGCCGCCAAATTCACTTGCACTCGGCCATTCACATCCGCTGTTGCGGAGCCCAGCGACTTCTCGCCCTGCGTGAAATGAAGTCGAGCATGCGGCACTGGCCGCTTGTACTCATCCTTGAGAGCCATTGTGACCAATGAAGTCTTCGAGTCATTGACGGCTGCCAACGCGCTGGGCAAGTTCGCGGCAGGAGCGATTCGTCGCACGACTTTAATCGATTCGCCAGCTGGCAATGACACCCGCGTCTTGCCATCAGCGTCTGCGTATTTCAACAGTGAAGTCCGCGAGTTGCTGCTGGACTGAATCTGATGCGTCGTCGATTGAAAGACGTATGCCTGGTTCCAAAACCGATCGTGAAACCAAAACTTGTTCGACGTGCCATTTGGTGACTTGACCATGTCTTCGCGACCACTGTCTGCGCGGATGTCATCTTGCAGCGTGACTCGAATCTCCTTCTGACTCGTGTTTGTGTACGTCGAGGTGACGGTCAAGTAACGATCCTTTGCGTTCAACGAATACTTGACTCGAATCTCAGGCAATGTGTCCGTGCCCTTGGCCTTAACAACAACCGACGCAGATCGAGGCGACGTGACGATACCGGCCGACGTCCTCTCGCCGCCGGCTGCCGCAATGGCAGCGGAACGGAATGGATTGCTGCGGGTGTTGGGATAGTAGGCACTGAGTTGATCGCTTTGATTCTCACGAGTGGTCAAATCGATCAATGCCCCACCGACGGAACGCACTGTCATGTTGGCGTTGCGAGTGGCCACAGGCCGAGCGATCACGGCCACCACGTGGTCATTCCGCAAAACGTAGTCACCGTAAATGGCATCGACTTCCTTACCCTCAGGAGCCAGCTCATCCCAATTCTCAACCGTCAACTTCGCCACCTCGACCGTGCCCGCAGGCTCCTTGGCGTTGCTAAGTACGACGGCGAATATCATCAGGGCAACGCTACATGCGGCTAAAGATTTCTTCATTGGATTCTCGATCGTTTTTGGTTTTCAGTAGGCCGGAACAAGCGGAGTGCCGTTCAGGCGAGAGCCTCACTCTACGAATCAACTCTCACCACGTTCTGCCGGAACTGCGTTCCGCTGGTTCCGGCCGACGTTCTTACCACTTCCAGTTTTCACTCAATTCGTCGTTTACCACGGCTCCACCGGGCCAGTCATTGCGCGACAGCCGTATGATCACATCCGCGCATTCGATTCCCATATCCATCATGGAGCGTTCGTCCGTGCCGCCGATGTGTGGAGTACACACAACATTGTTTAATTGGAACAAGGGATTCGCGACATCCGGTGGCTCTTGTTCGAAAACGTCTAGCCCCGCGCCACTCAAATGACCCGAATTTAAGGCATCGATCAAATCGGTTTCGACGACCAATCCACCGCGGGCTGTGTTTAGGAAGACGGAGCCTAGCTTCATGCGGCTGAAGACATCTTTGTTGAACATGCCACGCGTCTCGTCATTCAGCGGGCAATGCACGCTTAAGAAGTCCGACCGAGACAGCAGCGTGTCGAAGTCGACCAGCTCGACTTCGTGCTCGCAAACAAAGTCCTCGTCTGGGTACATCTCGGTGGCGATCAGTTTCATGCCAAGTGCCTTCGCACACAGCGCGGTGCTGCGACCGATGCGGCCCAAACCGACCAAGCCGAATGTGTTGTCGCGGATTGGTTTCGAAAGCTCCACAGTCCATTGACCGCTGCGGACGCGATGATCGTTCAAGACGGTTTGCTTCGTGACTCCAAACAACAAGGCCATCGTCAATTCCGCGACAGCTCGATGATTAGCGGTTGGAGTGATCGTGACAGGAATGCCCTTAGCGGTCGCCGCAGGCACATCGACTCGATCGTAGCCAACGCCACAACGGCTGATGATTCGTAGATCGGGTAAGTTCTCGATGACGTTCGGCGTGAGGAACTCGCCACCAGCGATGACAGCCACGGCACCACTCAACTCTTCGATCGTCTTTTCGTCGCCGTCCAAACCGCGAGTGAATTCTTTGTAGCTGGGATATCGAACATCGAAGCCAGCTTCATTCAGTGTCGCCACGAATGGAGTATCAATCTTGTAAAAGGCTTCTGGAGAAATGACAACGGTGGGCATGATGGCAACGGGGTCCTCTCATTGATTCGGAATGTTGGCTTGGTAGGAATGCGTGTTTGTAACGCAAAAGGGATCGGAACTGCAATCGACTGGCTTTTCCTTCAATTTGTCGACAAACGGTTTCCAGATATTGTCAGAATGATCTACTGGACAGACACCACTAGATGCCGAGCCGCCCATGCCCCAACATCAATCCAATGCCGATTTCGACTACATCGTCATTGGCTCGGGTGCTGGTGGTGGCCCGTTAGCGGCCGACTTGGCTCGCGCTGGCTTCCGAGTGCTGGTCATGGAGGCGGGAAGCGATGATGCCAACGATGTGATGACTCAAGTCCCCGCTTTTCACTCGATGGCATCGAAAGACGAAGACATTTCGTGGGAGTTCTTCGTCGACCACTACTCGCAGAATCCCGAGCGAGACTTCAAATACTAACCGGGCAAGGGCATCTTTTATCCGCCCTGCAGTACTGTTGGCGGCTGCACAGTTCACAACGCCATGATCACGGTCTGCCCAAGCCATGACGACTGGAACGCGATCGCCGATCTCACTAGTGACGACTCGTAGCGTGCCGAAAACATGCGGGGTTACTGGCAGCGGCTCGAGCGGGCTCGCGATCCAATCAATGTTGCTCGTGATCACTTGGACAAGTTGGTGTCCTTATTCGGCCTCTCCGCGAATCACGCACGACGCGGATTTGATGACTGGCTCACAACAACAATGGCCGACCCGAAGTTGTTGCTCGAGAATCGCAAGCTGGCTCGAATTACGATCGAGGCGATTGAGCAAACAAACGAAGAAAAGATCGGCAACATTCTGTTACGCCTGCTGCGTGGCATGGATCCCAACGATTGGAGAATCCTCAAAAACAGAGCCAGCGGTGTTGCCAGAACGCCGTTGTGCGTACGCGATGGCCACCGAAACGGTCCACGCGAATATCTCAGGCGGACTCAGGAAGAACACGGCGACAAGCTGGAGATCAGAAGCAACGTACTGGTTTGCCGAATCCTGTTCGATTCGGATTCTCTTGCCGATGGACAGCCCGCCGCATGTGGCGTCGAGGACGCTCAGGGAAAGGACCTCGCCCAAATTTGATCAGCAGCGATCACAGGATGCCTGCCAAAAACCGCAGCAAGTTTTTGCTCGCCGAGAAGTCATTGCTTGCGGAGGTGCGTTTAACTCGCCACAGTTATTGATGCTGTCTGGAATCGGCCCGAAGTCACAGCTGAAGAAACACCGAATCCCGCTTGTCGTGGACTTGCCCGGTGTCGGAAGCAACTTGCAAGACCGTTACGAATTGTGTGTTGTCAGCGATTTGAAGCGAGACTTCAACGCTCTCAAGGAAGCCGACTTTGAAGCGTCGATGGATGCCCCGATCTTTCGCGAGTGGAAACTCTTCGGCAAAGGGCTCTACAGCACCAACGGCAGCGTGATCGGTCTGACGAAGAGATCAAGCCCACAGCAGCCCGTCCCCGATCTCTATAACTTTGGTGTCCCCGCGGAATTCCTGGGCTACTTTCCTGGTTACTCGCGAGATGCCACGGCGCGAAAGGATCGATTTAGCTGGATGGTGCTCAAGGGTCACACCACAAACCGCGCCGGCACGGTGACGCTTGAGTCAAAGAACCCGTGGGACGTGCCGAAGATTTACTTTCGGCACGTCGACGAAGGCTCGCCCGGTTGGGAGTCTGATGTCGAAGCGGTCTTGGATGGCATCAAATTCATTCGCCGAATGAACCAAGACACGGACTTGCGAGAAATCATCGACACCGAAGTCTATCCCGGGCCACAATGCGAAACGGATGACGAACTGCGTCAAGTCATTCGTAACGATGCCTGGGGACATCACGCATCGTGTACTTGCCGGATCGGACCTGCTTCCGACGACATGACCGTACTCGACAGTGACTTTCGTGTTCGAGGAACTCGGAATCTGCTCGTTGTCGATGCTTCGTCGTTCCCTCGCATTCCCGGTTTATTCATCGCCGCCGCGATTTACACCATTAGCGAAAAGGCCAGCGATGTGATTTGCAAAGCGGCTGGCTGACATTGATAATACCCGTTGATCGATTTCGTCCTGCGACACACTCACTGTGAAGGAGATCTCCATTGACTATTGAAGCTGCCGAAAGACCTCAACTGCCGCATATCATCGTCCTCATTTTGCTGGTCATGATGTTGGTCGACAGTGTCACTGACGAAGGCGAAGTCATCCCAACAGTCACGGTGCATTCAACGGCAACGAAGCCAACGGAACAGGTGATCCTGAGCGAGCCGGACGAAGATGGCATCCATGTCGCAAGCAGCATGAGCGTATTTGATGGCAAGTCGCTGACTGGCTGGCAACCAACCAAATTCGGTGGCGATGGCGAAGTCTCCGTCAAGGACGGGCAACTCATCCTCGAGATGGGCGTCGACCTGACCGGCATCACTTGGTCGGACAAAGAAGCGAAGACGCTTCCCAAGACCAACTACGACATCACCTTGGAAGCAAAACGCGTCGACGGCAACGATTTCTTTTGCGGTTTAACTTTCCCTGTCAAAGACGATCCGTGCAGCTTAATCCTGGGCGGCTGGGGCGGAAGCGTTTGCGGACTTTCCAGCATTAACGGAATGGATGCTTCCGAAAACGAAACGACCAGCTATCGCACATTCGACAAGGACAAGTGGTACAAAATCCGCGTCCGCGTTCTAGATGACCGAATCCAAGCCTGGGTCGACGGCAAGGAAATCGTGTACGTCGACGAGTTGGATCAGAAGAAGATCGATGTCCGCATCGAAGTTGAGCTGTCTCGCCCGCTAGGCTTAGCGACTTGGCAAACAACGGCCGCGATCCGCAACTTCCAAATCCACCGACTCGATGTCTCTGGCCGGAAGAAAGAAGACTCTTAGCCTGCATCGAGCATGGACAGTTGGAGTCCAGCCTTTAGACGCTTTAGGTGGACCGAAGCGCTGCAAGTGGCGACTAAAGCCTGGACTCCAACGGTCCGTGAGCCATTCGGGTTAGGGCTTCTTCGCCAACACGCGATGATGGCCCCAACCGAAGATTCGCCATTCGAGAACTTGTCGATCAATCGTTCCTTCATCGAATTCCTTGACATCGGAAATCAAACGCTGGAGGAAACCATCAACTTCGCTTCGTGCCGCTGCCAATCCTTCTTGCGCATTGGCATACACAGGGGCATCTGACTTCAGCGCGGTATCGAAGACTGACAAGAGTTGCTCTAACTCCAATTGTTGTACTTCGATGCTGGATTCGTGATCTAGTTTCCCGTTTGTCCAGCGCTCACAATCGCTGATTCCATGCTCGGCAAGCATCCCCTGGACTTCATCCCAATCGTAGAAGTCGATCAACGGGACGAATAGATCGTCTAGAAATGTGCGTTGTTTGTTGGCTGGCAAGTTCGCATCGCGGATGGCTTGATCAACAATCTCATAACCCAGCTCTTGAGCATGCGGGCGCACTGCCATCATCGTCGGCCATCGATAACCTTCCTTGCCGTAGAGCAGCAAGTACAGTTGCCCACCGGGCTTCAACACGCGAACCAAGTTCGCCAACCCACGCTTAGCATCCGATGTATGATGCAGAACACCCGAACAACAGACAAAGTCGAAGGTTTCATCACCGAAGGGAAGATCTAAGACGGACGCCTCGGCAAAGTCGACATTAGGAATCGACGCGGCACGTTGCCGAGCATCTTCCAGGCCGCTGCTGGAAATGTCCGCACCTGTCACTTGCTCGGCCCCTAGCAACGCCATTGCAATTGAGTAGCGGCCGCCACCACAGCCCGCGTCGAGACAACGCTTGCCTTGAAACCAATCCAGATCGAAGCCGTTGGCTCGGAATCTCATCGAGAATAACTCAACAGATTCACGAAACAGCTTTTCGTCGTAGCGGTGCCAGAGGTCTCCGAAGAGTTCACCAGTTTGTTCGATTACGTTTTGCATGTTGTGATGGTTCCTAGTTGGTCGAAGACAAACACATCTTCCATCATGGGTATCCGTTCAACCCAATGGCAAGACGAATCGGACCATGAAACTTATGGCGTGATCATCCTCGTTCAGTTTTTCTTCGCCGGGCCATCGACTAAAATGATTCACCGAGTAACTTGGCATCTGAGTCGCGCCAAGCAGACATCTTCGACAGACTAGCGGATCCGTTTCCCATGCGAACTTTGATTGCTTTCGTCCTTGTTTCTGGTGGTGCCCTATCGGCAGCGGACAAGATTGACTTCGATCGTCAAATCCGACCGATCCTCTCCAACAATTGCTACAAGTGCCACGGCCCAGACAAGAACTCGCGCCAAGCCGATTTGCGGCTCGACGACAAAGACGCGGCCTTTGCAAAACGCGATGCGGCGACAATCGTTGCCGGCAAGCCCGAGGCCAGCGAACTGATCCGTCGCATCACATCGAACGATCCCGATGAAAAGATGCCCCCAGCGGACTCGAAAAAGAAGCTCACGCCTGAGCAAATTAAGTTACTGACGCAGTGGATTCGTGAAGGCGCCGAATGGAAATCTCACTGGGCATTCATCAAACCGGAACGCACGGCGGCCCCAGATGTCAAGCACCAGGACTTCGTTCTTAACGACGTCGACAAGTTCATCCTGGCAAAACTGAAGGCCAGCGGTCTGACCCCATCGAAACAGGCTGACCGCGTGACTCTCATACGGCGGCTGAGCTTCGATTTGCTGGGACTGCCGCCATCAATTGAAGAAGTACAATCATTCGTTGATGACAAGGATCCCAAAGCTGTCGAAAAACTGATCGACCGCCTGCTCAAGTCGCCACACTTCGGCGAGCGAATGGCCATCTATTGGCTAGACGTCGTGCGATTCGCCGACAGCAACGGATACCACTCGGACGAACCACGTCAGATTGCTCCCTATCGCGACTACGTAATTTCGTCCTTCAACAGCAACAAACCGTACGATCAATTTGTGGTCGAGCAACTCGCTGGCGACCTCTTCCCTGAAGCGTCGATGGAAGCAAAAGTTGCCTCGGGCTTTAACATGTTGCTGCAAACAACCAGCGAAGGTGGCGCGCAGGCAAAGGAGTACTTGGCCAAATATTCCGCCGACCGAGTCCGCAACACATCCTCGATTTTTCTTGGCGTGACCATGGGCTGTGCCGAGTGCCACGATCACAAGTTCGACCCATTCACGACTCGGGACTTTTATCGTTTTGCTGCGTTTTTTGCCGACGTCAAAGAACGCGGCGTAGGCAACCCAACTCCGTACCCCGTCATGACGGACGATCGCCAAGCGAAGATCGCCGAATACGACAAAGAGCTGGCCCAATTGCGAGCCGACTTGAACAAGGTCACACCAGAGTTAACCGCCGAACTGCAAGCTTGGGAAAAGACCGTGGCCGAAAAGGTCAAAAGCGTCGCAAAGCTCTCGCCGTGGCATGCCCTTGGGCCCTTCAAAGCAGCGAACTTTGACGCCGCCTTCGCTACCGACTTTGGCGCCGAGAAAGAAATTGACCTCAAGAAACAATACAAGAACCAAAAGTGGCGCGAAGCCAAGCAGTACGTCGATGGCAAGCCGCACGCTTTCAATGGCGACAACACAGCGCTGTACTTATTCCGCAACCTTCAAGTCGACGCGGCAACGAAGCTTAGTCTTTCGCTCGGCAGCGACGATGGCATCATTGTCTGGGTGAACGGAAAGAAAGTCTTGAATAAGAAGGTGCTCCGCGGCGTCGCTCCCGATCAAGAAAAAATCACTGTCGACCTGAAAGCGGGCGACAACCAATTGTTGATGAAGATCGCCAACGCTTCCGGCGGCGCGGGATTCTACTTTGCCGCAAGTGGCGTGAATTTACCGAACAATGTCATCAACGCGTTAAAGGTTGCTCCGGCCAAACGTAACCAGCAGCAAAAGAACGTGATCCTGGCACACTTCCGCGGTCTTTCAAAGACGTTGGCTCCGACGCGCGACAAGATTGCCAAGGTCGACGCCGCTCGAAAGCAGTATGTCGCAACTGTTCCCAAAACGTTGATGACCGTCGCCGTCAAACCTCGTCCAATCCGAGTCCTGCCGCGCGGCAACTGGATGGACGATTCTGGTGAATTGGTCGAGCCTGGAATTCCGCAGTTTCTTGGCCAGCTAGAAGTCGACGGTCGAGCCAACCGGATGCACTTGGCACGCTGGGTCGTCAATGCCGACAACCCGCTGACTTCGCGAGCATTCGTTAATCGGCTTTGGAAGTTGTTCTTCGGTCAAGGCTTGGCGGCTCCCTTGGATGATCTGGGAGCCCAAGGCACTCAGCCAACACATCCTGAGTTGATGGATTACCTCGCCACGCAATTCATCGATAGCGGCTGGGATGTCAAGAAGATGGTGCGATTGTTGGTCACTTCAGGAACGTATCGTCAGGCCTCACTGACCACGCCGTCACTTCGTGAGAAAGACCCATACAATTCGTTGTATGGTCGCCAATCGCGTTTCCGCTTAGACGCCGAAATCGTCCGCGACAACGCATTGGCTCTAAGCGGCCTGCTGTCCAACAAAATCGGCGGCCCCAGCGTGAAGCCTTACCAACCCGCTGGCTACTGGCGTCACATGAATTTCCCCGTCCGCAGATGGCAAGCTTCACAAGGCGAGGACCTGTATCGACGTGGCCTCTATACTTGGTGGCAACGCATGTTCCTGCACCCAAGCATGTTGGCCTTCGACGCACCAAGCCGTGAAGAGTGCACTGTCGAGCGACCACGATCCAACACGCCTCAACAAGCTCTCGTGCTGCTAAACGACCCCACATATGTCGAGGCGGCTCGCACACTGGCGGCAAGAATACATAGCGAAGGCGGCGACTCGGCCGCCACAAAGTTGACATGGGCGTATCAACACGTGCTCTCTAGAAAACCTGTCGCCATCGAATTGGAAGTGATGACGGCGGTCTACAAGAAGCACAAGTCGGAGTACGGTAAGAATTCAGAATCGGCTCAGCAACTGCTGGCAGTAGGAGCGGGAAAGCCAACTGAAGGCAACTCCGCAGAATTGGCCGCGTGGACGTCCGTAGCTCGCGTCTTGTTAAACCTTCATGAAACGATTACCCGCAACTAAGTGTGAGTCATCAACCTAAGACGGGCACTCCTGCCCGTCACCGTTAATTCGTGGTCGTCCTGAATTCGTGGGGCATGGATCAGCCCCCACGAATTCAGGACGACCACGAATTGCCGACACAAAAAGACTGGCCTTACCATGCAAAACTCACGACTCAAAACATTGCTCGCGCGTCGTAGCTTCCTTGGCCAAAGCGCTCAAGGCATTGGAATGTTCGCTCTGGCATCGATGCTGAGTGACAAAACATCAGCCGCGGATTCTGTCAAGGTACCGAAATGGACGGGCGTGCTAGACAAGTTGCACTTCCAACCGAAAGCAAAACGAGTCATCTTCCTTTGCCAAGCTGGCGGAGCCTCGCACTTAGAAACTTTCGACCACAAACCCAAGCTGGCCGAAATGCATGGCAAGCCCATGCCCGAATCGTTCACCAAAGGCCAGCCGATCGCTCAGCTTCAAGGCAAGAAGCTCACTTGCCTAGGACCGCAGCACCCATTCATCAAACACGGGGAATCTGGCAACGAGATCGCTGCTCCGTTTCCTCACCTTGGAACGGTTGCTGACGAGTTGTGCATCATCCGATCGCTCAAAACCAACGCCATCAATCACGACCCGGCCCACACGTTTATGAATACGGGCACAACGATAAGCGGCCGACCAGCCATGGGGGCTTGGTTGCAATATGGTTTAGGGGCTGCAGCCGATGACTTGCCCGGCTTTGTGGTTTTGACTTCCGTTGGCGGCGGACAAAACCAGCCAATCGCCTCACGGCAATGGCATAGCGGCTTTCTGCCGAGTCGCTTCCAAGGAGTTCACTTCCACTCAAAAGGCGACCCAGTCCTGTACGTCACGAATCCGAACGGTGTCAGCCGAGAGCAACAGCGTGACGTGATTGACGCGGTTCAAGAGCTGAACAGCCTTCGAAACGAAGCCATCGACGATCCGGAGATCTCAACCCGCATCAGCCAATACGAATTGGCGTTCAAGATGCAAGCATCCGTGCCCGAGTTGATGGATACATCCGATGAGACGAAGGAAACTCTGGACCTCTACGGCACCAAAGGCGCTGATGGAAGTTTTGCGTCCAACTGTTTACTCGCCCGCCGACTTGCCGAGCGCGGTGTGCGATTTATCCAACTCTATCACCGTGGGTGGGATCATCACGGTGCGATCAAGAACGCAGTGGCCAACACAGCAAAGATCGTCGATCAAGGCGCCGCCGCACTGATCAAAGACTTGAAACGTCGAGATATGCTGAAAGACACTTTGGTCATCTGGGCCGGCGAGTTCGGGCGAACACCGATGGCGCAAGGTTCGGGAAGAGACCACCACATCAAAGGCTTCTCGATGTGGATGGCCGGCGGTGGCATCAAAGGTGGTACGACTTATGGCGCTACGGATGAGCTAGGATACAACGCCGTCGAGAATGTTGTCGAAGTCCACGATATGCACGCTACGATGTTGCGGCTACTGGGCATCGATCACGAACAACTCAATTTCCGATTCCAAGGGCGAGACTTTCGTCTAACAGACGTTCATGGTCACGTTCTGAAAGAGATTCTGGCGTAGCCTCGTTCCGCTCAGGAACTAGCAGCATCTTAGGAATCGGTGCGTTCATACCGACGACGCCACCGAAGCGTTGTTCGAGTGTCCGGAATTTGTGCCGCAAGAATGCGTACAAGTGTTTCGGCGGCGACTGGGCAAGGTAGCAATCGGCCAAGACGGCCATGTACTGATCGTAGGCCTTTTCACTCTCCGAGTGCATGTAGCAGCGGCCGTTTAAGCGACGAAGGTCACCGTTGAACTGCGGGCTTATATGATACAGCTCGTGAAAAACAGTGATCATCTTCTCGCGAAAAGCTTGATTCATGAACCTCGGCAAGTAAAACGTGAGCATGTAGAGCATCTCACGATCACCATCGAACAGCCTTTGCACCGTCCAAGTCCGGCCGCCTTGTTGTGTCGTGAGCGCTCCGCTTTCCAACCGCAATGGCGTCAGCTTTGCCTGCATCCCATGCCCCACACGAGTGCGTGCCTGAGCGAAAGTCACGGCAACATGATCCATGCGGATATGACCGAGCTCGTCGACTCGATGGACGATATCTCGGCAAAGAGCATTCATTGCTCGAGTGAAATCAAAAGGCGTGCGCTGCGTCCTCATTGAGCAACTTGCGTCATCGTGTCCTGTGGGATTCCAGTCCGTCAGCGTCTCACTCGAACTCGCTCGAGATATCAGCGGTCTCACCCAGCTGAATTTGAGCTCCACCTGTCTGTTGGATCCCATTTAACTGCTGCATCACTGCAGGATCAGGTCGGAAATTCGGTTGCACAAAAGGATCACCCATCGAGCATGCCTTGGGAGCCCCCTTGCTGGTCTTTTGGCGGAAAGCAGCTCTCTTCATTGCGTTCGTGCAGCCACAAAGCGAGGCGGCACAAACAACAATCAGACAGTATCTCCAAATCATCTTGGGCCCTTTCCTGGGTTCTGGGGCGATTGCTGCCGATTGAAAACGTCTGGGTCAAAAGCATCAGCAGCGGGTTTCTTGACGAATTCCTTGATTCGTTCCATTGAGACGGCCGTGTCAACCGGACGATCAAAGGGCGATGTTCCACTGGGTGGTCGTTTTGATTTGAGAGGCGCAGCAACCAGCTTCAGCTCATTCGGCGTGATCAATGTGACATCTTCTTTCGAAGGCACCTTGCGAGTCGTGCTGCTGCTGTTTGAAGGCAGCTTTGTTTTCGCGTCGGTTGGGGCGCGTACAAGCTCAACGACCTCAACACCCGCTACGATCCGAATCCAATCTCTCAACGACTTGATTTGTTGATCAGCATACTGACCATAAAAGATGGCTCGCCCCAATTGGCCGTGAGAACTTTGGGACTTCTTCAGCAAGGGACTAGCATCAGGTTTCTTGTAATCGACGAACTGAAGGACTGCAGCCAGATTCCGTTCGACTTGTATGCGATGGTTGCCTTTCCCGCGTCGAATTCGAATCAACCGAAACGAACTCTTGGCTCGCGAGCCATGACAGCCCGCATTCGAGCACTTATTCATGAGCAACGGCTGAATGGTTTTCACGTAGCCTCGAGCAGCTTCGGGAGAAAGTCCCGACAATGCTTGAGCGTCAGGTCGTACGAAGCCGTCAGCATTTCGCTCGACCTGTTTTGCAGGAGCCGCCGATTCAGTACTTCCCGGCACCAACGACTCTTGAACCCGAGTCAACATCCGCCGCGCAGAATCATTTTCGGGATCAAGCACTAACGCATCATGAAGCTCTTTCCTGGCCTCTTTCAGCAACTCATGAGCCATGCACCACCGAGCTAACGAAACATGATGCCCCGATGTTGGCTCGGGAATCGTCAGCCGCAGCTTGCGGTATGCGTCTTGAAGGCTTTGTGCTTCAAACAAGACTTTGTCGAACGGCACGAGCAGTTGGCCGCCAGCTTTACGAATTACGTAACCGGTCGCCGCCTGATTGATGTCTCCTGAGACCACGCGTCCTGAGCGAAGTACTAAGACGGTTCGAGTTTCCGTCGGTGGTACGCTGGCGTTGGCCGCCACACCATCGGAGGCAAGTGTGGTTTGAGTGGAAAGCAGGTTTGCGAAAAAGCCCAGTAGCAACGCACACACGATCAGCCGGCGCATTGGCACACCGCTTGTTTCGTGACGCAACCGTTTCGCAACCGTACCATCCATGGCTTCGGCTCATCGAGATTCTGGCGTTTTCGCGGGAGAAAAGGCGAAATGTGGGACGGGACGATATCCCTCAGCCAATTCCGGGTCAAGCCGAATACGAGAAGCCCGGCTTCTTCGAGCGTCGGGCTTCTTTACCACTACCGATTGGCAAGCGATTCTCGGAAACGTACACTTTGCAGAGCGACCAGATTCCGTTGACCGATGGCATGGCCATAGAAAGCACGCTCATGAAGCTTCACATTGTTGGGATTTTAGCCGTGGCGAGTCTTTGTACTGCGTCCGCCATACCAAATGCCTCCGCCGAGGATGCGAAGAGCTTTGGGAGCATCCTGAAAGCCAAAACGCGCGAGACGTTTGACGCGATCTCGAAATATATCCAGGAAAACCCCAAAGCCGACGACGTGGAACAGGCCTATTCTTGGTTGTTTCAGACGGCGATCAACTTGCAATTGGAAAAGGACGCCGTTGCTGTCGCCGAGGCTTACTTGAAGCAGCCCGCTGACGGTCAATTGTCGCGCACTTACGCTCAACGCGTCCTTGCCCTGGGATTGGCGAGAAGTGGAAAACCAGAAGAATCGCTAGCCGTATTCGACGAAATCCTGCAAGGCGTCCGTTTTCGAAGCGCCAACGACACCATCGACTTCGGCCTCGATTACGGCGCGGAACTCAGAGGACTTGGCCAAATGGACGCATCCAAAGCGTCGTATGAACGTATGGCCGGCAAATTCTTTCTAAATGGGCAAGTTAGAGGAATCTGCGAAAGCAAATTGGCCAAATTCGACCTCTTAAAGCGAGACTGTCCCGAAGTCGGCGTCGCCACGATGGCTGGCAATGTCGTCAACGTCTCAGACTACCAGGGCAAGGTCGTGCTTGTGGATTTTTGGGCCACGAATTGCCCACCATGTCTTAGCGAGTTCCCCAATCTTCGCCAAATCTACAAGGATTATCATGACGACGGATTCGAAATCATCGGAGTCAGCCTGGACGAGAGCACGGCAATCGTTGAAGACGCCAAAGAAAAGCTGAAGTTGTCGTGGCCAATGATCGTCAATCCGATTGACGTTACACGGTTACGCCAACGCTTTAAAGCGCCCAAAATTCCAGCGATGTACCTCGTGAGCAAAGAGGGGAAGATTGTCCAATTTGACATCAAGGGAATGTCGCTTCGAAGGGCAATCAAAAAGGAACTCGGGTTAAAGTAGTGATGTGCCCGGCAGTCGATGACTAGAGTAGGAAGAATGTGGTCCTGCGACTCCGCTCGCGGGATTCTGCGAACGGGCCCAGGTCTCGTGCAGTAAATCCCTCGCCGAATTCCGGTTTCTCCTTTCCGGTTACATCGTATGCAGTTCTCGTCGAGTTCCGCCATCACTCCGGACGGTGTTGACTTGCACGTTCGGGAATTTCAACCGCTAGCATTTGATTCAGCGGACGGTCGGACTCTAGTCATCGTTCACGGTGCTAGCGAACATGGCGAACGCTACGTTCACGTTGCCAAATTCTTCGTGGATCGCGGCTGGCGAGTGATCGTCGGCGATCAACGCGGCCACGGTCTTTCGGGTGGCGTCCCGATGTATGTCGACCGGTTCGATCGCTACTTGGCCGACCTCGATATCCTTTGGGACAATTTTGGCTTGGACGACCAACGAACGGCTTTGATGGGGCACAGCTTTGGCTCGTTGGTATCGATCCGGTTTGCTCAGACACGCCCCGACAAGATGTCTGCATTAGTTCCCTTGGCACCGCTACTGGGGCTTCGAGTCCAGATACCCCGAAGCACGCTGGCACTCGGAAAGCTGATGTCTTTTGTCGCGCCGAAAACCCGATTTACCACAAAGGTGAATCCTGAACACACAACACGATCGCGCGAAATCCTCGAGCAACGCGCCAGCGACCCTTTAATCCATCGCCGCATCACGGCGCGCTGGTTCTTTCAAATGAAAGCGGCTTTGAAACGCTCGTGGGAAGACGCTGGGCAGTTGAAGATGCCTGTGTTCATCTTGCAAGGCTCCGCCGATCAAATCGTCGACCCGCTTGCCGTCGAGCCGTGGTTCGAAAACGTCGCCAGCGATGACAAACTGCTCCGCATGTTTCCCGCACACTATCACGAGCTGCACAACGAGCCGACTAAGTTCGACATTCTGAACATCGTCGCTGACTGGCTTGATGAACGCGTCGGAACAGCAGACGCGTTGCGGAATTAGAGCTGCTGACTTTTGATTTGCCGATCTCGTTTAGCAGGCGAGGTCTCCCGACGTTGCCCCTCGCCTACGGCAACGGGTTAAACGACGCAAGATCACTTCGCTCTTTCCTAAGCTCTCAACGGGCAACATCCCTCGGGACAAGCGTCATGACTGGGCCCATATTGCCCGATAGCTCTCTTTTCTTGTTGTGGGTCGAGGCGTTCTTGGATCAGTTCTCGCAGTGCAGCAACGAACTCGGGATGCGTGCCGACTGCGGAGGCTCGCACCATGTTCAATCCGATCTCTTGGCAAACTTCGTGAGCCTCGTCGTCGAGGTCGAAGAGCACTTCGATGTGATCTGACAGGAAGCCAACTGGCATGATAACCAAGTCATCAACACCGGCCACCTTGACGTCACGGCAATGATCACAGATATCGGGATCAAGCCACGGATCTTGTGGTCGGCCACTTCGGCTTTGATAGACAAGTTGCCAACGCGACGAATCAATATCCAACGACTCGGTGATTAACCGGCAAGTCTCCTGCAACTGCAACGCGTAATCGCAGCCATCGGCCATCGACTGAGGAATACTGTGCGCCGTGAACGCGATATGCGCTGTATCTCGCTTTGTCGCGTCAATCTTTGCCAGCGATTCACGCACCCTATCGGCACTGGCCGCGATGAATCGCGGGTGATTGTAAAAGACGCGAATCTTATCGAAGCTGGCCGCCACGTCACCAACTTGCTGCTGAGCGTCTCGCACATTCTCCTGGTACTGGCGGCAACTGGAGTAAGAGCTATACGCGGCTAACACCAATCCCAGCGCGTTCTGAACGCCAGCTTCCTTCATCTCCTGCATCGTGTCAGCAAGCATTGGATGCCAGTTTCGATTGCCCCAATAGATGGGCAAGCCAACATCATGAGCATCCAGTTCCGAACGCAGCGCGTCAATGAGATCTCTCACCTGAGCGTTGTGCGGACTGACGCCATCAAAGTGGTAGTAATGCTCGGCAACTTCCAACAATCTCTCGCGAGGAATCCGGCGACCGCGTGTCACGTTTTCGAGGAATGGTAAAACGTCGTCGCGTTTTTCTGGGCCGCCGAACGCGACGATTAAGATGGCATCGTGCATGCTAAAATCCTCGAGCTTCTTGAATGTCGCTAAAATCTCGCAGGTCATAATCGATGCCGACATAATCAAGCACCGAGCAAAGCGATCGCACAGCGACTCCCATTCCGTCCGGCCCGCTGAAGCCGCCGAATTGTCCGCCGCCCTTTAAGTGCGGTTCAACTTCCAAGAAGAAGCCGGGGACTGCCAACTTTTTCATCTTGCGTGTGAGCTTCGGAATGTGGTCGCGCATATGTCGAAAGACCAACTCATGCCCGGCATCACCAACATCCGCTGGCACGAAATTCTTGAGCCGTTCCTCATCGACGACTCCGGTCCAACCGAGCGTCGGATCGATCGAGTAATCCTTGACATGCATCCAACCCATCGACGGCAGCATGTCCAGATACTCGGTGTAACACTGCACGCAATTCTTGTTCTGCGCCGCGACGTTACCGCCGTCAAAAATCGTAACCATGTTTGGTCGGTTGACCTTCTTGGCCAATTTGGCGAGCAGCTCGCCAGTCTGTCCGACCAAGTTCGGTTCGATTTCGAGGCCGTAGACGAGTCCTTCTTTCGCACACAGATCAACGACTTGCCCGATTTGATCAGCGGCTTCCTCGAGGTAAGGCACGGGGTCTTCGCCTAGAGGATGATAGAACGAAAAGCCGCGGATCAACTTTGTGTCCAGTTCTTGTGCGGCGCGAATCGTCTTGGCGACTTCCGTTTTCAGATACTTTTGAAAAGGCACGAAAACGTTGTGCGATGCGTCGTCTTGATTTCGAAGTTTGACCTTGCCAACTCGAGCCCCGATGCTCGTGACACTCACACCAAATTCGGTGTGCATCTTCTTCAAAGTTTTGTACTCAGACTTATTCAAGTCGACAACGTGCTTCACCTCACCGGTTGAGTTCACGTCGATGAAACGCGGGCTGTAATATCGAAGCCCCATCGCTGCCAGCGCGGCCATTTGTTCGATGGCAGTCTTTCGGTTTGCGGCTTCATCAGCAAAAGCACTTAAGAGAACTTGGGGATTATCAGACATGATGCTCGTCGTAAGTTGATTGTTAGAAAGAAGTCGTGAGTTCAGACGGCGAGTTTCTCAAACCGAGCCAGGGAAAACAAGCGGCCCGCACGAGTTCACGTCAGCGGCAACTGTCGAGCGCGACGGTTGTCTAATCGTCGAGGCTTGCCAATGGCGTTGTCAGCTTTGCAGCAACACCCATCCCAACAATGATGCCAATGGAAACGACCGCAAAAAAGGCCCAATCACTTTGGGGTATCGGTAGAATGGCCTTGCCCCAAAACTTGTTGATCAAATCCATCAACAGAACGATTAAGTCGGCAACGACGCAGGAGACAAAAGCGCCGATAACAGCACCGCTCAAACCTGCGGCAAGCCGGAGAAGTTTTCCTTTGGGAGCTTTGCCGTTCGGCATCTACCGTTACCTCCGTGGCCCACAGGAAATCGTTCGAGTTGTCGCGTTGAAGCCCGCAATCGCTTTAGAAGCCCGGCCTTTTGATTTGAAAAAGCCGGGCTTCTCTGAGTACGCACCTATTCGGTCTCTTTCGCTTCACCCGTGTCTTCGGCTTCTTCCTTGGCAGGTTCTTCTTCCTTCTTCTCGGGTTCGGGAATTTCCACATTCATTCCGCCCCGCTGCATGCTTTCCTTCATGTAATCCTGCATTTGCTCTTCGGATGGTCCTTCAGGAGTCGTGGTCGCTGGCCCCATTTCATCTCCTCCGCAACCAAGAGCGAATGTTGAAAGAACCAGCACGCCACAAATTTGAACAAACGATTTTCTCATGTAGTCACCTTTAATGTATGCGAGTTTCGCTTAGATTGCTTTGAATATGAATTCACTACTGTCGTAATGACTCGATGTATTCCGTCCAAGCCTTGACTTCACGCGGCCGCTGGAGCGCGCGATAGAATTCGACTAGTGTTCCAAGTTCCTGTGGATTGTCAAGCTGTGACAAAGCGTTTCTGATCTTCAAGTGGACGTCTTTTTCCATCAATTTCTCGATCTCGGCGGCCCGAGCGCGTTCGCTTGCAGCCTCTTCCGACTTTCCCGTGCGAGCTAAACATTGTGCTCGACGGAATCGCAGTGACCAATCGACGGGGCCAGGCCAAATTGCGAGAGCTTTGTCAAAGGCGGCCGCTGCCGATTCGCGGTCGCGACGAACTTCGTCGGCGATGTGCCCTGCCCACTTCCAATACTCGAATCCCTCACGCGGCTTGGGCCATTGATCAAAGTACTGGCCGGCTTCATCGAAATTGCCCAATTCCATGTGGACGGCGATGAGCGTGACGACGAAAAAAGGACTCTCGAGTCCATTGGCCGAGTCGACCGTTTCTTGCAGAACAGTCAACGCTCGCCGTGGAACGCCTTCGTTCAAGTACCAACGTGCAACCGCGGCTTGCAACACAGCCGAGTCTGCTTGACGCGAACGAAAACTGTTGAGCCGACGCAGTTCCGCTTGCGGAGAGGCCGGTTCCGTCACACCCAAAAAGCCCATGCGGCGATCAAGGTCAATGTTCGAGGTCCTCGGAGCAAACTGGCTCATATACCACTCGCGAAGCCGCGCGCCTCGTTGCTCAATCGGCCCCGATTCAAAAGTCCCCCAAAAGTGCGGTTCGCAAAAATCAGCTCGCCCAGTCAGCCCCAACAGCCGCCAAGAAATATAGTGAGCTTCGTGAGAATCAGGAGCTAACGCAACTGACGCGGCCAACGAGTCCTCTGCGGTCGAGGCTTCGTTCAATATAAAAAGCTGAAGACGAGCGGCTCGCAATCGAGCCTCGGCGGCGACGGGCGATTCATCGCGGATTCGTCCAAGTTGTTCCAACGCGTCAAAGGCGCTGTCTTCGGCGACTAACGCACCGTCCGTCACTAAAGCTTCCGCCAGCAGCAGACGAGCCTGATCATCGTGCGAGTGAACTTTGAGATACTTTCGCAACTTCACCCGAGCGACTCGTAACTCGCCACGATTCATGCTTTCGACGGCGGCTTCATGATCGAAGTGCGCCCGCGTGTAGACGATTCCAGCCATGAGAGCGGCGGCAACAGCAATACCTGCAGAAACTCGAATTAACCACTTCATTCTATCGGCGGTCCATGAAATCAGCGTCCATCTCGACAGCAAATAATCGCCCCGCCCCCGAGATAAAGTCGGGGGCGGATAGATTCTTGCCTGCCGCATGCCTAAAGAGTGATGGCTACTCTTCAACACTGTACTGGCCACCGGCCTGATAGAGTGGCAGGAAGCGGTAGTACACTTCTAAGCAAAGCGTGCTTAGCGCCGTTGAGTAAACCCGGCCGCCGTACGGTCCCCATGGCACTCGAGGTGCCCAGCTACCGGCTTCGTCACCATCTGTGATTTGATCGGCGATCAAGCTGTCTCGCAGCGATTCGTTCCAGCGCCGCCAATCGCCGCCACCGTGCTGATACATGGCCAACGTGCCGTAATACCAATAGTACAAGTTTTGCTCGGAACGTCTCGGAATTCGTTCCATAAGGTATTCAACAGCCTCCAAGCAAGCTGGATGAGTTCGCGGAATCCCCATGACTTGCTTGCAGAATAAGGCTTCTGCCGTCATCGATTTTGACGGTGGAGTCGGCGGATCGGTCCAGCGGTACGCAGCCAGCCCCTTCTCTTTCCCAAGCCCGCGATCGTTCAGGAATTTGATCATCAGGTCCTTGGTTTGTTGAGGCACGGGAATGCCGGCAATCTCAGCACTTTTCAGAGCCATCAATTGCCAACCAAACATGCTCATATCGCCGCGTTGACCTTTGATGTAACGCCAGCCGCCGCCACTGGGGTTTTGGTGATCGACGATGTACGCGATTGCCTTTGCAAGGGGTTCACGAATTCCAGTGTCGGTGGTCGGGTCACTTTGCATGCCGTAGGCTTCGGCCATCGCATAGGTGGCAATGGCGTGACAATACATACGTGCGTATCTCGTCGCGTTTCCACCGAGGAATCCGTCGTCGTCTTGTTGTTCGATCAGCCAACGCAAAGCTCGATTGATTTGTTGCGAGTACTGGCCTTCCTCGTGCGTGTAACCGGCACCCAAAAAGGAGAGGATCGATAATCCCGTCAACCCAGCATCAGCGTTGATGCCTGCGTTCTTGCGGTCAACGCCCTCTTCGTCGATCTTGACCTTTCCGGCTCCATGACTGTCGGCGTCCCAGTACCCTTCGGCTTCTTGGTTCAGTGCAAGCCACTTCAAGCTGGCCTCGACCGCTCGTTCTGAGGCGTCGGTGCCGCCGTACTTAAGCGCCGTCTCCAGTCGTTTGGCGAGACTTCGCAATCGATATGTTGCCGGGATTCTTGTGTTTCGCTGAGTGAGGATGGGATCGATGTTAGGACGCACCACACTGGGCCGTAGACCCGGTGTTGGCAATGCCGAACGAATCCCGTCGCGGACGGCGACGGAATCGCCGGGAACAGGACGCGGCGTCGATGGTGTACGCGTCGGTTTAATTCTGTCCAGTGCACCGTTGTCGCGCGTGTTGAGAGTTCTCGACTTTAGCCGAGTGAATCGCGATCGACCAACGGTTCCAGCTGCCGCTCCTGGAGCGCCCATTTCACCATCGATCGTGCCAGCATCTTCAATTGGAATCTCCGCCGGTGTTGGACCAGCTCGTTTTTTCATCGTTGTGTCAGTGGCATCCGGTCGAAAGATCGAGTTCGCAGACTTGGCCCCATCGATCGATGCCAATTGCTGGTCGGGTTGAAAGTCTGGCTGCAACCGCTCGATGGCCCCTCGACGTGGTGTTCTGCTGATTGTCGAAGTTTGCAAACCGCCACGGTCAATCTTTCGACGCTGAATCGACGGTGTGGGAATTTCAACTTCGGGCTGAGCATCCGCCGTGGGATCATTCACGTTTAATGGCGCGACGGCTTCTTGGCGAAACCCATCGACGCCCGTTCGAAGAACTTCCGGACGCGCGGGCGTGGCTTCTGGCAAGGTTGGGACATCAGGAACGTCCAAGTCGGGGTGAATCGCTTCGTCAGGTCTTCGCTTGGGCCCCGCCAACGGCTCGAAGTCCAAAGGCGACCGATCGATGCGCGCGAGCTTATCGGAATCGGTTTCTGGCAACTTGTCCCAAAACGGCGTGTTGCCCTTTTCCTCTAAGGTGATGTCTTCGTCGCCTTCAACAAACACCGGCTGAATCGTGACGACCTCTTCTTCCTCACCCAAGAAAACCTGGGGCAACTGAGGATCAACCGTCGCCAATCCAAAACCGCACGACAGGTGAACGATCACGGAAAAGACCAATGACTTGCGGGTCAAGCTTTTCTCGCCCCACTTTGTCACCAGCATTGTGATCAGGTGAATGCTGGCGAAGACAAGCCCAATCAACAGCAAGCCCCACAAGGTCTGCTCGACCAGTTGTGGTTGCATGCTTAATCGGTCCGCCAACCAGTTGACGATATCGAATGTGGCAAGCATCGTCCGCCTCGACTATTCGTCTCGCTTCAGATAATTCGAAAGCGATATCTTCGTGATCTTGCTGCGATGACAGACCGCCATCACGTCCATGACACGTTGGTACGGGACTTTTCGATCTCCTCGGATGACGACCGCTTGACCTGGATAGTTCTCACGGGCTTGCACGAAGAGCTTTTCAAGTTCCGCTAAGTTGTAGTCTTTTTCCAACAGGACAATATTCCCGTCGGCCAAAATGTTGACGACCAATTCATCCGGCAACCGAGTCAGCGGTTGAGCACTGGAAACCGTGGCCAAATCGATGTCGTACTGAGTCTCTCGTTCCGTGAATTGCGTCCCCACCATGAAAAAGATGATCAATAGGAAAACAATATCGATCATCGGGGTTAGGTTAAGGTTCGGCTCTTCAATCGGCTCCGGAAGCTTCAACGGCATGAACTTCACTCCTCATTCGCCTGCCGGGAAGGGAAATCTAGAGTCTTGGTATAGGTTATTTTCGGGAGATTTGGAAGCAGGATTTGAGCCGAATCGGCTTCGCGGGCCACTTGTCGGGGATCACACGGCGACGTGGGGATGTGCAACGAGCAATTCGCTAAGAAAACCGGCACACAGAATCGTCGCCAACCGCGTGTCACTCGATTGAGAAGATCGGAGTTATGTCTATATTACTCGCATCGCTACACGCCCTTGAACCTGTACTTGCTGATGGAAATACCTCATGGCTGATACGACTCACGTAGAGATCCTTCGCGCCACGCAACTCGACGGAGAGGACGCTTACCTAAACGCCGTGGTCGACGACTTGTTCGACGAGGGCAAGAAGCTTGCCTACGCCGATTGGCTGGAAGAGCAAGGCGACAAGAAGCGCGCCACCTTTTTGCGAAAGTACGCGGCGGCCTTTCAATCGATGAACGCCAAGGACTTTCCATCGCTTCGCGGCCTGCCCGCCGAGTGGACGCGGATGATCGGAGCAAAACTGGTCGACGCCATCGCCGAACACGATGTGTCGGATCATCGAGACGAGTGGTTGGGGATCTCGAAGCCGGCGTTGATTTACAAAGCTAAAAAGAAGGGACGCACATCTCGCAAGAATCCGTTCCCCAATGACCAGACAATTCCAGTTGGCGGTACGAAACTGTTTGGCGTTCCTGATTTGCCTCCTGGATCCGCTTGGCCACGTCAAAAGGACTGCGATGTCTTCTACATGGAAGGATCGGGGATCGCCCCTGAGATGCTTTGCAGCTTTGTTTGCCAGATCAACTTTGCAGACTTCGCTGGCACTCAAGCCGGACGCCTGATTCCGGACAAGGGACTCTTGTCGATCTTTTCTTGCTCGGAAATCGACACGATTGGCATGGTTGACGCCCTCGCAATCTACACGCCAGATGTTGACAACCTTGAGCGGATGGAGCCGCCGATGACTCTTGTCGACAAAAAGAAAGAGGGCTGGGACGAAGCGAACGCTCTTCAAGATGCACAAAACCTGAGCTTCTCGGAGACACTGGAAATACCGTATCCCGACGACGAAAGCCCATTCGACGAAGTGCGATATGGATGGGACGACGATCTCAGCGACAAGCTGGACGACGTCAAACATCAATCGGACGGAGGCGAGCAAGGCGACTCCTTCCTCGGCTACACGCGAGCCACAACCGGCGCCGACCCGCTTCCAGGTCGCGACTACTGCAAGCTCATCTGCATCGAGAACACGATTGGAATCGTTTTACACTTCTGCATTCGCAACAAGGATATCGCTGCTGGCAAGTTCAAGAACGTAAAGTTGGCATGGGTCGATTTTGATTAGTCGAACGACAAACCTGTTGGCAAACAATCAATTCTATGCGAAGAAGGGTCCAACGAACTTAGGGAGACGACGAATGACGAACTGAAATTCGTCGTCTCCCTAAATTTCGTTGGACTATTTCTGGGAACACCCTCGGCTGCAACAGATTGATGCAGTATTGCCCAGCGACTCGCATCAGAATATACTTATTGTTGACCTCTACTGTTTCCCCAATCCAATAAAGGGCAACACTTTGAGTTTTTTGCGTGTCTTTACATTGATAGCCGGCGTAGCGTTTGCGCGCGTTGCCATTGCGGAACTCGGCGTCTCGCCTGCAAAGGTTGTTATCGATTCGCCCGAATCTACCGTCCAAGTTCTTGTCTCGGACGATTCTGGAGATCGTACGCGCGCCGCTCGTTATAAAACGGCGAATCCCAAAGTCGCTGTCGTTTCGAAAATCGGCCGCATTCTTCCTGTCGGTGATGGCAAGACCGAGATCGTCATTCGCGATGGTGCGAAGTCGATCAAAGTGCCCGTTGAGGTGAAGTCGTATCAGCAGCCGGTCCCGATTTCTTTCGAACATCAAGTAGTGCCGATTTTCTCGAAGGCTGGTTGCAATTCCGGTGGCTGCCATGGCAAGGCCGAAGGCCAGAACGGCTTTAAGTTGAGTATTTTCGGCTTCGACGCCGCATTCGATTTCGATGCACTCGTCAAGGAAGGCCGCGGGCGGCGCGTTGTGGTTTCTTCGCCTGATGACAGTTTGCTGCTCAGGAAAGCGGCCGCCTTGGTGCCTCATGGTGGCGGTGCGAAGATCGAGAAGAACGGGCAATGGTACCGCCGCATTCAACGCTGGATCAGCGAAGGCGCGTTGCTTGATAACTCGCCAGTGTTGCCAGCAGCCCGAATCGAAGTTGAACCGCTCGACGTGATCCTCGCCCCCAACAAATCGCAGCAATTGCGAGTCGTCGCGATCGACGCCGACGGAAATCGACGCTGTGTGACTGCCGAGTCTGAGTTTCAATCAAATGCCACTCAAATCGCTGACGTCGACCACGAAGGTCTGATTGAAGTGACCGGCGTACCAGGCGAGGCCGCGATCTTGGTTCGTTACATGGGGCAAGTGGCCGTCAGCCGGATCACGTTGCCGCAGACAAACGTTGCCTTCAAACGACCTACGGAAAACAACTTCATCGACAAGCATGTTTGGGACAAGCTCAAAAAGCTTGGCATTCAACCCAGCGAAGCCGCCAACGATGCGACGTTCATGCGTCGGGCATATTTGGACACGATCGGTACGTTGCCCACGGCTACGGAGGCTCGCAAGTTTCTTAGCGACACTGGCGCTGACAAGCGAACGCGGTTGATCGACGAGTTACTCAAACGTGACGAGTACGCCGTTTATTGGGGCATGCGATGGGCGGACATCCTGCGAGTCGACCGCTTGCAAGTGACATCCCAAGGTGCCGTCGCGATGACTCGCTGGTTGCGTCGGCAGTTCGAGCAGAACACGCCATACGACCAATTCGCTCGTCAAATTGTCACGGCCAGCGGTGATGCTCAGGCCGAGTCGCCTGCGGGTTTTTACAAAGCCTTGAAGAAGCCCGATGCCATGGGCCGCTCGATCAGCCAACTGCTGTTGGGCGTGCGGATCGAGTGTGCTCAGTGCCACCA
>PBMZ01000031.1 GCA_002722955.1 Planctomycetaceae bacterium
CCGGTCGGTGCCGCAAAAGCGGATATCGGGATAACTCGATATATCGCCGGGCTGATACAAGTTGCGATCGACGACGAAGCCGAGTTGATTGCTGGCCGGAAAAGATCCATCCAACTAATGCAATCCGGCACCGAAGCGACCGCGGAAGAAACCAAGGCGATCGCCGATCAGGAACAAGAAGATGATGAAGAAGAGCTCAGGGATCTCAGTGTTTTGGCCGCCGGTTATCGCGACTTCGTGATGTCCGAGACCTTGGAAGTTACCCTCGGTGAGGGAAAGACGCTGCACTTAACCAATACGTTGGTATTCCATCATTTGTGGTTCTTGTGGTTCTTGTGTTGGTTCATTCCCGCATTTGCAATTTATGCGAAGATCATGGATTCCACTGAAATCAAAGGACGGGTTAGAACACTGATTGTCTCGCCACTGCGATACCTTTGGTTGATTCCTCTTACGTTAGTGCCGCAACATTTTATGGGACTGCTTGCACCCGCATTTGGGCCAGACACGTCGGCGGGAATCATTCCGCAGCCGCATTTGCTGTTTTACTACGGCATCTTCTTTGGCTTCGGTGCTCTCTATTTCGACTGCCACGATGAGGCCGCACAATTGGGTAAGTTTTGGATTTTGAACTTGCCAGTCGCCTTGGTGGCATTTGCTGTGGGCTTGGTGTCGATGGAAAACCGTGCCGTCACCGGAGTCGCTCAAATCATATTCGCGTGGACGGCATCATTCGGCATGATCGGACTCTATCGATTCGTGATCACGCAAGAATATCGACCAGTTCGGTACTTGTCCGATTCATCGTATTGGCTCTACGTCGCACACTTGCCATTAGTCATTTGGGCTCAAGGATTCGTTCGGGAATGGCCGCTGCCAGCCTTCATCAAGTTCGTGCTGCTCTGTGGTACGCTGACCGTAATTCTATTATTGAGCTATCAAATATTGGTACGCCACACGCCGATTGGAACACTGCTGAACGGGCCTCGCAAGGTGCCTCAACCCGCAGATTAGTGCCGATTTGGCAGAAGTACTCCCGCTGTCGAGCCATCGCTCATACTGCCGGAATGGCAGTAGATATCGCTGCCCGCTCGGTGAATTGCTCTCGAAAGATCACCGTACGTCGTTTAGAATTATAGCGTTACGTTGATTCTTGCCGGTGTTAAACCTGCGGAATATCATTTGCTGTAGTTGGAATCTGACGTTCGAGACCAAGATCAAACAGAAACCGAGATCCAATGGCTGTTTTTCGCTGGGGACAAAACTGGGACGCATTTCACGACCTAGAACGTGAAGTCGACCGTTTGTTGCAGAGCGTGAATCTCACGTTTCAGGGGCTTCGGTTTGGCCGACAGTACCCGCCGGTGAACTTGTACGAGTTGGACGAAGAGTACTTGTTGACCGCGGAAGTTCCCGGCACGCGAGGCGAGGACTTGGAGCTAACGGTTGCCGGCGGAGTTCTCTCGATCAAAGGTCGACGATCCGACTTGGAAGAAATTCCATCCGAGCGGTTTCGCCGTCAAGAACGTCCGCGTGGAACTTGGCAACGATCGCTCAAGATTCCGGAACGGATTGAAGAGGATCAAATGTCGGCCGAGTTCAATAACGGCATCTTGAAAATTCACTTACCCAAAGCCGAGGCCCTGCAAGCACGACAAATCCCAATCGCCGAAGGCGGCGAGTGATTTGCAAAGTAACGGGGAATACCGATGAGTGACGAGTTGACTCCGAGCCGCCCAATTCCAATCGAACACACCAAGGCTGCCGACGAGGGCCCCGTTGAGCGGTACGTATTCACTCCGCCAATCGACATCTACGAAACCGAAGAAGGCCTCGGCCTTCACGCGGACCTACCTGGTGTTTCGGTCGAGTCTTTAGAACTTCAAGTGCAAGACAACAAGCTGACGTTGTTCGGACGAGTCAATGACGTCATTCCCGAGGGTGCAAAGATTCTGCACCAAGAATACGAAATCGGCGATTACCTGCGGTCCTTCATCCTAAGCGACGAAGTCGATCACGAGCGCATCAATGCCAAGCTGACCAATGGAGTCCTAGAAGTCGCCTTGCCCAGAGCTCCAAAATCGGAACCGCGACGAATTCAAGTTAAGACGGATTAGGAGTAGTAAGATTGTGAAGCAGTGGCTGTCGCCAGCCGATTGACGCCACCGTTCGTATGACTCTATGATGAATTCGTTGGTTAATCTGCCATTGTGCTGTAAGGCTGAAATCCATGCGTTACGACAAATACTCACCAGATCAGGTGGAATCCCGCGGCGCGGAAATCTTCGCGGAGCAGATTCAACCTGTCTTACCTACCGACAGCGTGGGCAAGTTTGTCGTAATTGACATCGAAACCGCCGAATATGAAATTGACGACGACGATTTGCAGGCAACGAAACGAGCATTGTCAAGACGTGCTGAGGCGGTCCTCTATGGCGTTAGAGTCGGATACCCCGCAGCCTACAGTCTCGGCGGTCATGCTTCGGCGGAAGACGAATGATTACTGGCCGAGTTCGTCATCAAGAAACTGTTGTTGATCTTGAAATTATCAATCCTCATGCCGAGCCTGAATTCGCTGAAGCCATTGTCGACACCGGGTTTAGCGGATATCTGACATTGCCAAGAGAATTGGTCAATGAACTCAAGTTGCCGTTCGTAGGCCATCGTCGCGCTGTCCTTGCCGATGGGACGATCGTTCGATTAGAAGCATTTTTGGCTAGAAGCATTTTTGGCCAATATTCGTTGGCACGGTCAACCGAAAGAAGTTTTGATTTCCCAAACAGATAGTGGCCCACTCATTGGAATGTCACTGCTCAATAACAGCCGCATCATTATCGACGTTGTTGAGGATGGCGCTGTGTCAATACGCCCACTTGATGTTGAATCCTAATTCATACATAGAACAGGTTATGCTTTTACACTCGAAATTGATTCATCCGGAAATCAACGCCATCTTGGGCAAAGCTGGGCATCATGCGAAAGTGTTGATCGCGGATGGCAACTATCCTGCGTCGACAGCAATTGGGCCCAATGCCGAATTGATCAGTTTGAATCTGGCGCCGGGAGTTGTCAGTTGCACTCAAGTCCTTGAGGCCTTGGTCTCGGCCGTGCCGATTGATATCGCCAATACAATGGGCATCCCCGCCGACGATCCGTATGCTTTGCAAGGCGACCCACCAATCTGGGACGAGTACCGATCGATCTTTCAGGCTGCGGACCTGGATTTGCAACTCGAGCCAATCGATAAGTGGGACTTCTACGAAGCAGTGGCCTCGCCCGAGCACGTGTTGACGATTCAGACAGCCGACCAAGCTTTGTGGGCGAACCTTTTGCTTTCGATTGGCTGCCGAACGGCATGACGGCAGCCAAGCAATCCTCTCAACTCACATCACAAAACTGCTGTTCGGCTACGCAAGCATGACTTGCCGATCGACACCGTGTCAGGTCTCACTGACAACCAACCCCAACGACAAGACAATACCTCATGGAAACTCGAACTCTCGGAAACACAGGTTTGGAGCTGCCGATTCTCAGCTTTGGAGCATCTTCGCTCGGGCAAGAATTTCGGCAAGTGGACCTGGATGAAGCACTCAAATCCGTTCAGGTTGCTTTGGATTGCGGGATGAACTTCATCGACACATCGCCCTACTACGGACGCGGTATGTCTGAAGTGTTGCTCGGGCCGGCTCTGCGCGGGATTCCTCGCGACAGCTATATCTTGGGAACAAAGCTTGGGCGCTACGACGGGATGCATTTCGATTTCTCGGCAAAGCGAGTTGTCGAGAGCGTTGACGTCAGCCTGCATCGAATGGGTGTCGAGCACTTGGACATCATCCTTTGCCATGACATCGAATATGTCGAGATGTCGCAGATCGTCGAGGAGACGATTCCGGCGCTGCGTAAGATTCAGGAGCAGGGCAAAGTTCGATTCATCGGCATGAGTGGTTATCCGATGAACATCTTCCGGTACGTTTTGGATCGCACGGACTTGGACGTTGTGCTGTCTTACAATCACTACACGATTCAGAACACAATGTTTGCCGATTTGGTGCCTTACTTGAAAGATAAAGGTGTCGGCATCATGAACGCGGCACCGTTTTCAGCGCGGCTGTTGACCAATGCCGAGCTGCCTCCATGGCACAAAGCTACCGATGAAGTCCGCAGCATCTGCAGCGCGGCAGCCAAGCACTGCGAGGCGGCTGGCGGCGACATCGCTCAGTTGGCATTGCAGTTTTCCGTCGCCAACCCCGACATGACAACATGCGTTACAGGATCAGCAAATCCCGATCGAGTTCGCCAGTGGGCTGAATGGATTGGGGAGCCCATGGACGAAACGCTGCTGGCGGAAGTCCAAGAGATCCTGAAGCCCATCCACAATTGGTTTTACATTGAGGGTCGTCCCGAAAATAATGACCCTATAGATGCTTAATGCGACAATGTAGTGCCACGATGAATCTTCGGAGCATGCGTTCATGATTCAACGAATTCTTGCCAGCTTTGCGGTTTTACTTTTTGCGTCACTCACGTTTGGGCAAGACGTTTATTGGAGTGACATTGAGCAAGGAGAAATTCGCCGCAAATCACTTGCAGGAAGCAAAGTGCAATTCTTGGTGGGCTCGCCAAGACCAACCGGCTTTGTCATCGATAAAAAACGCAACGCAATCTATTGGCTTGACGCCACGCTGAAACAATTGCGTAGAGCGAGCCTCAAAGGCACGCAAATCGCGGTACTTCTGGACAAGGGTATCGAAGCCCCGCGCGGCCTAGCTTTGGACTCCACCGGAATGGCAACAGGCCGAGTCCCCAAACTTTATTGGCTTGACGAAAGCGGGTCAGCAAACCGTTGCAGTCTGGATGGCTCTCAGCACGAAGTGATCATCAAAGGAATGCGTGCGCCTCGCCATTTGGCACTCGATGTCAACGGCGGCAAAATGTATTGGACACACGACCGCGAAACTAGCATCTGGCGAGCAAACCTTGATGGTTCTGTCAGAGAACTCTTGGTAGACCGTCCCGTCAAGGAAGCTCGCGGATTGTCGTTGGATTTGACGCGACGGCTGATCTTCTGGACGGATACTGAGCCCTATCGAATCATGCAAGCCAATCTTGATGGCAGCAACGTCAGTGCTGTTATCAGTGAAGGCGTCGACGATCCGCGAGGCATTGCCGTCGATCCGTCGGCAGTAAAACTCTATTGGGCTAGCGGCGGTCGAAATTCGATCCTCAGAGCCAATCTGAATGGTTCCAACTTCCAGCCTCTCGTCGAGAAGCTGCCGCAACCCGAAGGAATCGCAATCACACGCGGCGACTTGCCACCACCCAAGAACAAGCTACGAATCGTCGTGGATGTGGACGGCAGCGATCGACTCTTGATCAACGCAAAAGGGGCGTTCTGGAAGCATCGCCACTGGTCTTGGCCCAATCATGTGAGCTTAAACGGAGTCTCTTGGCGACCGCATAAGAAGAATTCCATCATGCATAAGGACAAGACTCGCTTTCTACCAGAAGGTGTCAATTTTGCCAAAGCCCGCATGAAGCTTCACGAAGGACGCGATACGGCCGTGCTAGAGCGAATCCAGAACGCGATGATCATCCACTTTGCCGACACACCAAATGGTCGTGATACGTACGATATGACGATCGAGTTCTAGCGCGGAACGTGAGACCGATCAACTTGCTCTTGCCGCAGATTCTGCCGATGCGGTAAAAGACCCTAAATCAAGCTCTGTCAGGAACTACGAACTCGTTCCGAACAGAGCCTGACGCTTAACTGGAACTTCCGCGGATTAGGCAAGGACGCCATGCTTCGCGATTTCGCTCAACACATGCTTCGATTCCTTCGGGCACAAATCCAAACCCGCAACTGGACTCTGATATTGAGTGCGCTTCTTGTGGGTGTGTATCTCACCTGCTGTGTGCATCATTATGTCGCGAACTTTGGATTGTCGCGCAATGCTTTGACGGGCTTGCTAGTCGCAGCGACAGCCATCATCAGCATCGTCCTGGTGCTTCGATCAAAGCTTGAACGTTTCCGTTCGCGCCAACAAGCATTCTTAGCAGTTCACGGTCTTTTCGCTGCGTGGACGATTTCCGTCGCCTGGATTGATCAACCTCTCTGGTGGTTCATTGGTCAATTCGAGTGGACTCAATTGCAATCACCAGTCGCGCTGATTGCAGTGGCGACAATTTCGTTAAGCGTACCGTTGGCTCTTGCCGCGACTTTGCCAATTGTCTGCGTGCCAAACGGCGCGACAGTGTCACCGGCATCGACTCGAGCAACTTACTTCGCCTGGCTCTCCGCGGGCGTCGGCCTCGCCGTCTTGTTGCTCGCACCGGCGATTGGTATCGAGGTCACTCGAATCACGGGCGCTCTCTGTGGAATTGGAATATTCTTTGTCGTGGCCTTGCGGAGCTCCGAGGCCTCGAAGTCGACGCAACAACACAGCGAGCCCGCTACAGCTCAACTGACACGGTTTTCTGCGATTGCTATCTATGCCACTTTATTTGCTGGCGGCGTCGCAATTAGCCTGACCAATCGGATTACTGAACAATTCTTGCCCGCTTCGGAGTGGGCTTACGGAACCATCATCGCATCGATGATGTTTGGATACGGCATGGCATGGATGTGGGTCTGGAAAGAAGCTTCGCAGCATGAAGCTTGGCGCGCTGCGTCGTGGACGCTGTCCTGTTGGTCAGCAGCGATCGCATTAGGTTTCGGTTTGCTTTTGCAAGTCTCACTGTTGCTCAACGCCTACGTCTCACAAGTCTGGCTGTTAGTGGTTGGTCGAGCTTTGTTAATCGCCGCGCTGGCGACACCAGTCGGCTTTGCCATTGGCCGAGCCGGAAGGTCGATCCGCGTTTGGAGCATCCCACTGATCGTTTGCGGCGGAACTCTTGCTGATCGTTGGTACTTGCTACAAACGATCGGTGTCACTTGGACGCTGCTTGGGATTTCTTGGTTGGCTGTCGCGTTCATAGTGTCAACTCAAATCCAAGCTCGATCGTGGCCAATTGGCTCTCGCAAACTGCAAGGAGCCTGGGTGTTTGCTTTGTTAGCAATCACGGTTGGGCCGTTCTTCGTCGATGGCTACCAACCGTCTCGAGCGGCAAAAGTTCTGTTTGACACAAACGCCTTCGCCGCGTTTCGAACGGGCAGCGAAATGTGGAAGCTGCCGTTTTATGACGAGGGACGTTGCCTTCAAACCGTCGAGGGAACTCGCGGCACGTATTCACTTTGGTCGTATCGAGGTTCTCAACTACAAGTCCGAGAATCGGGCATCCCGAAATCGCTTCTCAGTCGAAATCCGGACCTCTCTCCCCAATTCGCGGCCGAGCTAACTCACGCGATTGTGCCATTAGCCTTGCACCAAAGTCCCCGAAAAGTGTTGATTCTCGGCGCTACTGGAGGCGTACAAGTCGCGTCGTGCTTAGCCAGCCCCGTGCCAGAAATTGCTTGCGTCGAGTCTGATCCAGCCTTGATCGACATCTGCAAACAAACACTGAGTCAGCATGCTTACTGGTCAGGATACTCTCAATCGCAACTTGAGTTCGTCTGTCTTGATCCGTCGCTCGCTGTTGGTGCAAAGCGTCAGAGGTTTGACATCATCATCGACAGCCCGGAACACTCATCGCGAATCCACTCATCGCCATCATTTACGAAAGAGTACTATCAGCGAGTTTCTCGAACGTTGAATGAAGATGGCCTGTACTGCCAACAGTTCGCGTTCGTTGACGTTGGTGCAACGACAATGTCCGAGATCCTTGCCACACTGACGACCGCCTTCGGGCAAGTCGCCGCCGTCGAAACGGCCCCTGGAACAATACTATTTCTTGCGACGAATTCGGATCAAGGTTTTGAACGCCAAAACCTTTTGGCTCGATTGCAAGCCGCTCATGTTCGGTCAATCTTAGCCACGGCAGGCTGGGATTGGTCGACTTTGTTGAATCTGCCAACGTGCGAGCAATTCCATATCGCTCAGGTCTTAGAACGCAAGTCGCCGACTGTGAACTCGACGTCCAACGGTCGACTGGCTTTTCGTATGCCTGTGGATGTAATGCGTTGGGGAGCGAAGCGAGAAGAAGTTCATCAAATGCTGGCGAATAATTCCACACGTCTTTTGCAGTGGGCCGGCGATGTTGGCACGAACCAATACATTCAAAACCGCTTGAAGGAACAACGCTCGAAACAACGATTGGTGACCGTGTACCCAGACGAACACTGGCGATACCGAGCCACCATCAAAGACCAACTGAAGAAACGCCCGAAGACGGTAATTCAACACGTCAATCACGAGCCAGCAAAGCGCAAGCGACATCCAGAAGACGAACGCCGCATGAATTATCTGAAGGCGTTAGGTAACGCCAGCAATCCGAAACCCAAGCTGGAAGAACTACAAGCGGTGGCCGAGTTTCAGCATCCGTATGATCCGTTGATCAGTTACTTTCTCCACGGCGAGGTCGCACACATCGCGGCACATACGAAACCACAGCCGATCAAATTCGAGCTAACTCATCGACTCTATAAAGTTTACTTTTCTTCCAGTTCTGATCGTTCGGTTCGCAATTTGGTGGCAGCACTCAAGCTGTTAGCGAAGAATCCAGACGTCTTGGCAGATGAGACTGAACGATTCGACCACATGAACGCGCTGCTGCAAATGCTGTTAATTCGCTGGAACAATCGGCGAGCCATCGCACCAAGTTCCTCGCAGATTGTTTTGCAGGATCTGGAACAAAGCATCTCTGCCACTGAGTTGGCTCTTGAGTCGATGTCCGAGCTACATGCTTCCACCGGTCTGAGCGACAAGGACTGGGAAGCTCGCGAGTCGATTATGGAAAAACGACTTCTTCGACCACTGCGGACGCATCGCGGCAGGATCTTGCCCGAACATCTCAAGCGAAGTGGCAAGAAGAAATCACACACGTTGATCCAAGGTCGCAAAGACTATGCATTGCCATAACTGACTGTAGGACGGATTGCCGATCCGTCGACAGTCATTGGATTGGCGTCGACCTACTTACTTTCAGAGGACGGATTGGCAATCCTCCCTACGTTTTTTTGATGTAACCATGGCGGCAAACGGTCCTCATATTGTCTTAGCCTCACGATCGCCGCAGCGATGGAATCTGTTGCGTGATATCGTTGGGGAAGGTCGGATTGTGGCAATGCCGGCTCGGTCGTCGGAAGAGGCCGGCTTTGAGGGCCTTAGAGATTGGTCAGCATTGGAGGCAAGGCAATGCGAGATCACTCGCACCAAATTCGATGATGTCTTAGATCAATGCACCAAGAATCCTGAACCGTCGCACACGGCGATTCTGGCTGCTGACACAATCATCGTTGTTTCTGAAGCCGACGATTCGCTGCACGTTTTAGGGCAACCGCCCACCGACAATAGTTGGCCCAACACCGTACGTGATTGGTTCGAGAAGTACTACTTCGGCCGAATCCACTGGGCAATGTCGTCTATCTGTGCCGCACAACTGACCGAAGACGGAACAGAATTGAATACCGTCGAGCGAATCGTCAAGTCAGAGGTGACCTTTACGGAAGACAGTCGCCGCTGGCTGGACTGGTACTTAGCGACCGGCGAGCCGAAGGGCAAATCGGGCGGCTATGGCATTCAGGGGCTCGGCAGCTTATTTGTCGGGCAAGTTGTTGGCAGCATCAGCAATGTGGTTGGACTGCCGCTGCGCGAGACCGTTGAGATCTTGGAAGAACTCGACTTTCCGATAAACTAACCGATTCTGGGCTCGAAGACTCGAACCCAGCCCCCCTGAATTACGCAGCGGGGCGTTCGTAGGTTTTGTCGTCTGGAATCGCATCCATCAACATTTCGATTAGCTTCTCGCTGTTGACGTCGGATGCTTGAGCCGCGTAGTTGCTGGCAAGACGATGTCGCAATGCGGGACGAGCGACCGCGTTGATGTCGCCGACGGTTGCCTGGTACCTGCCGTGCAAGATGGCTCGGGCTTTTGCACACGTAACAAGTGTTAACACACCACGTGGGCCAGCTCCCCAGCTTGCCCACTTGTTGATGAAATCGGGGGCTTCCGCGGTGTTGGGCCGAGACCCTCGAACCAACGCCCAAGCGTAGCCCAGTACTTGATCGCTGACGGGCACTCGATTTACCAAGCCCTGCATCTCGACGATTTGCTCGCCCGACATGACCGCGTTGATGTCGCCCATTTGATTGGTCGTGACACGTCGAGCAATGTCCCATTCTTCCGCACCGCTTGGATAATCCACTTTGATATAGAGTAGAAAGCGGTCGAGCTGAGCCTCAGGAAGCGGGTAAGTCCCTTCTTGCTCGAGCGGGTTCTGAGTCGCGAGCACGAAGAAGGGATCAGGCAGCGGATGGATTGTGCCACCAACACTAACCTGACGCTCTTGCATTGCTTCAAGCATCGCGGCCTGCGTCTTCGGAGGTGTTCGGTTGATTTCGTCGGCAAGAATCATATTCGCGAACAAAGGACCGTTGAGGAACTTATATGCTCGATCGCCGGTTTCCAGGTTTTCCTGAATGATGTCCGTTCCGGTCACATCGCTGGGCATGAGGTCCGGCGTAAATTGAATCCGCTTGAAGGACATGTCGAGGGCTCGCGCCAATGAGCTGATGAGCAATGTCTTGGCCAACCCCGGAACACCTTCCAACAAAGCGTGACCACGAGCAATGATGGCTGTCAGCACTTGCTCGATCACGTCATCTTGGCCGACGATGACCTTCGAGAGTTCGTCACGCAGCTTTTGGAAGGATTCCTGGCACTGTTTTACGGCTGCTGTATCTTCGGCGGTTGGTGCGTCGCTCATGATGTCCTGCTCATCCTTTAGGTTCGGAATTGTAGATGCCAAGCTCGAAGGGTGAGGTCGCGTCCCTCGCTCACGCTTCGGGTTACCGTGTGCCTTAGACCGCGGTAACAAATCGAAGCTTGGTGATGTGTAGCTTTACGGGTGTTGCTCGCTTCGGCAAGTCTGACGGGGCTCAAATTTGTCCCCTCGGCGAATTCGCTAGGATAAGAAAGAAGCCCGACTTTTTGAAAAAGCCGGGCTTCTCGAGTAATCACACATTTCAGCCGATAAAGGCTTGCCAATTCACTATTCGAGACTCTCGAAATAGCGACGTAATCGCTCTTCGTAAGCGCGAGGAGCACGACGAAGCGAGTTGGCCCGAATAGCGTTTCTCAAGGCTGGCGGCAGCTTCGCAAACCACACTTCTTCGCGAATTGAACGCGAATCGATGTTGGCGTCCTTCTTACGCAGTCCCGGTTCTTCGCTCTTCGACTCTTTGAAGTCCTCCTCTTGCGTCAGAGCGGCATCTTGCGGAGGCTGATTCTCGGACAGACTGTCGTCTTTACGTTTGTCCGACTGAGCCGGATTCGTGGACGTTGCCTTCGATTTTTGCTGCTGCTGACTTTCGTTCTGTTGGTTTGCTAGCGCCTCTTGAGCTTGCAGGTCTGCCGCGTCGGCCAGCAGGTCTTCACCTTCTGGGTCGAGTTCGGCGAGGGCTGCTAACAGCTTTTCCTGTCCAGTCATCAACTGAGCAGTGACTTCCGGTGAGTTGGGAACGAAGCCTGTTCCCAACGACTTGTCTTGAGGTGGCTGCTGCCCTGGTTGAGGTGCTTGGCCGGCTTCAGCCTGTGATTCGCCAGGCTGTCCGGGCTGTGGCTGTTCGCCAGGCTGTCCCGGTTCAGAAGCGTTCGCTTGGGCTTCTCCCGGCTTCGGCTGCTCACCCGGTTCTGACGGATTGCCTTCAGCAGGCTGCTCGCCTGGCTGTGCAGGTTCGCCTGGTTCACCGGGCTCGCCCGGCTCAGCAGGATCGGTTTGGGCCAATTGCTCTTCTGGCGGATCCAGCTCGGAGGCCAATTCCAACGCTTCTCGAAGTGGCTCGTTGGCAACTTCCTCTTGCTTGGAAATCTCAACCGCTCCCTCGCCCGTCAGACGTTGAGCTTGAGCGAATTCGCGAGCAGCTTGCGCCAGCGCTTCTTCGGCTTTCTTGACCTCTTCCGATTTTTCTGGTTCCGGCGTCTCGCCCTTGTCGGGATCAGTCTGTTCTGGCTCTTTGCCATCAGCGTTGTCTTTTTTCGCTTCCTCTTCGGCTTTGTCCAAGACGTCGCGGTTCTTGGCAATTTCTTCAGCCGCCTTTTGTTGGTTCTTGGCGAGTTGTTCAATCGCCTCGGCGACTGCTTGGTCGCTCTTTACTTCCTCTTCCTTTGCTGCCAAGTTCGCGTTGGCTTTTTCGAGGTTCTTTTCCAAAGCGTCTTCAGCCGATTCGGCTTCTTCACCGGACGGCTTTTCGTTTTGCTCGGCTTCTTTCGCTGCCTCTTCGGCGGCTTCCTTGGCCTCGTTCAACGCGGCCATTGCTTCGGGATCAACCTTTGCGGCTTCCTTAGCGAACTGATCAGCTTGCTCGGCCTTCTTGGCTAGCTCTTTGGCCAATTCCTTCGCCGCTTCCTTCACGGCTTCGGCCAACTTTTCGCCAGCTTCTTTCAAAGCTTCCTCGGCCTTTTGTTGTTCACCTTTCGCTGCTTCATCTTCACCCTTTTCGAGGTCGCCCTTTGCCTTTTGGGCAGCTTCTTCGGCCTTGGCCAATTCTTCGCCAGCTTCAGGAGCAGATTCCTTTGCCAATTCCTTAGCTTCCTCGGCCTTCTTGGCAACGTTCTCTTGAGCTTCTTTATTCAGTGGCTTATTGGGCTGAGCCTTTTCAGCTTGCTCGGCTTCTTGCTTTGCCAATTCGGCTGCCTTGTTCAACGCTTCTTCGGCTTGCTTCCGGGCCGCCTCGGCTTCTTCCTTGTTGCCGTCAAGCGTCTCTTTCGCCGCTTGCTCGGCCGCGTCAGCCGCTTCGTTCAAAGCCTTCGCCAACTCGTCGGGCTCACCAGCTTCTTTGGCTTCCTTAGCTTGAGGTCGCTGCTCAGCTTTCTCGGCCAATTCCTTTGCCTTGTCAGCAGCTTCTTGTTGCTTAGCCGTTGCTTCGAGCGGTGTTTCCGACTTTCCTTTGTCCAAGTCTTCAGCCGCTTTGTCGGCTTTGTCTTGCTGCTTTTGAGCATCAGCAACTTGCTCGGCCAATTCTGCCGCCTCGGCTGCTTGGGGCTTTCCAGACGCCTTGAGTTGTTCGCGGCGAGCCTCTTCGGCCTTCTTGCTGGCTTCGGCAAGGTTCTTCAGTTTCTCGGCCAACGACTCTTCATCATTAGCCAATGCCTCTTCCAACGGATTGCGGACGTCGTTCAACTTCTTGAGTTGCTCGGCCGCTTCCTTTGCCAACTCCGCGGCACTTTCCGCGACTTCTTCCCGCAACATCGAGGCGGCTTCGGCCAGCTTATTTGCAGCGTCTTCAGCCTTCTTTGCGGCGTCATCAGCGTTGGGCTTTGACTGTTCGCCAGGTTCTTCACCAGCCTTCTTCAAATCCTCGGCAGCTTCCTCAGCCGCCTTCGCGGCGTCAGCGACCTTTTCGCCGGCCTCTGGAGCTGTCTCTTTGACTGCCTCGGCAATCTTCTCGGCGATATCGCTGACCTGCTCTTGCTTCTTCGCCATTTCCTCAGCCTGTTCTTTCGTCAGGCCTTCGTCTTTGGCGGCAGCTTTCGCTTCTTCTGCAGCTTCACGTTCCGCAGCCGCGGCTCGTTCGAGTGCCTCGGCTGCACGTGCCAACTCACCAATCTTGACCGCTGCCTGCTTTCGCTTAGCTTCCGCAAGCTCGGCTTCGGTTTCCGCCAGTGCGCGATCAATCGCGTCTTCTGCCTTTTCCAAGGCAGTGCCTTTGGCTTCTTCTTCAAGTGTGGCTTCCTCTTCGCTTTGATTCTCATCAGCCTTTTGAGGTTCAGCTTCCTTCAGAGCTTCGACGGCTTCTTCCAAGGCATCTTGTGCGTTGGCCAATCTCGACTCGACGTTGTCCGGTAATTCTTTTTCATCGCTGACGTTTTCGACTTTCTCTGCCAATTCCTCTTCAGCCTTTGCAGCATCTTGAGGCTTCTCGTCCGAGGTCTCGGCGATCTTTTCTTGCTGAGCTTTGATCTCTTCAAGTTCTTGCTTCGTCGCTTCCAAATCTTTGATTTGTTGAGCGTATTCGTCGGCGCTGAGATCATTACTTTCGTCCACCGAAGTCTCTTGCACCGCGTCTTCCAAGGCGTCCAAGGCACCGATCAACTCGCCCGTTTCCTTCAAAGCGTCCTTCTTGTCGCCTTCGAAGATCGATTCGACGGCTTCTTGAGCGGCATCTTTCGCTTGCTCAAGGAAAGCTTGCTCTTCCGTCGTTTCGACGTTCTCCGTCAACGCTTCCAAAGCGTCTTGGATATCTTGTTGTTGCTCGACAAGGTCTTGCGTCTTTTGCGAATCGAGGTCGGCCCTCTTAACTTCGTCGCGGACCTCTTCTTGCTTTTCGGCCAGTTCGCGAATCTGCGCGATCGTTTGTTCTCGGTCGGAGCCGATCACGCCTTGAGTTCGAACGACGACCTTTAAGAGTTTCTTCAGCCCGTTAATGACTTCAACTTCTTCGACGGCGGCTGGTGCGTATCGCGTGGCGACCAGCTCTTTGACGGCAGTGTCTAGGTGCTTGCCAGTTTCCGCCGCTTTGAGGATCCGCAGTCCATCGGCGGCTCCGGTCGAAACGGGGCCGCCCCATTTGCTGACATCAGCCAGTGTTTCCACCAAGTGCAAAAACAGTTCGCGAATGTCGCGTTCGTCTTCGACAGCGGCAACGGCCATCTTTTCCTGTTGCGTTGCGGTCGATTCGGGGATTTCCTTCGTAATCGCGAGGTTCTCGCTTTGGAGTCGGATGAGACGTCGGACTTGTTCGGTGATCTCAGCGATCTTCAAACGACGGAGAAGATTTTGACGCTCGATCGAAAGCTTGATCACGATAGCTCGAACAAGCTTCCGAGCCTGCACAAACTCCTGTTGCCGGCCGTCATCGTCTTTAATCGATTGAGCCTTGGCCAACATGTTGACGACGTTCGCCATTTCCGAATCAACCAACTTGCTGATGTTGGTCTTCATCGTTTTGATGTCGCCGTAGATCTCCATATCGGTCAAGCCGTTCTCTTCCAACTGAGTCAGTTGGAAATCGAGAACGCTGGTGACAAGCTTTTTCGCAAGCACTCGAGCCCGTTGCTGATCAACCTGTTTTTGCTGGAGGGACTTCGTATCCACCGCAGCAGCTCGATCAACATTTGTTCCCAATGCCAGGAACAGTCCAAGCGACGCAATAACGGCCATCGAAAAAAGGCGTGTTCTCATTGCTTGACTCCAATTGTTGTGGATTATTTGTCCCGAATTCCCAATTCGCGACGGATGATCTCATCCAGTTGTTCGGCCGAGCGTTCGTCGGCCTCGAGTAGACCTGCCAGAATGCCTTCGCGGTCAGTGATTTCGACGATCAATGCCTCGCTGACATTCGACTTGGGCTCGACAGTTCCTCGGTAATCAAAGGCTTCTAAGGTAATTTTTACCTCATCCCCTTTTACCAGTTTCAGGGGCTCTAAGTCGAGAGGATAGTTGCCTCGAAGAGCCCTTGTCGGTTGTTTCTCTTCGCCAACAACGTGCAAATCTCGCGTAACGTCCTCAGTTACTCCATCTTGACGGACGATTTGGAAGTGGACGCTCAGTTTCGAGAGTCCGTAGTCATCCGTCGCCCCGTAAATGATCCGCGGTTTTGCGGTCGGAATGACAAGGCGGCTGATCATAGCAGCGACCACGCGCGGACGCCGGTCTGACTTGAGCCGGATGGATCCTTTGATGGGCACTTCCAACTTCAGGCCGTCGCTGTCCTCGACCTGAACTTCGTAGCGGATCGGTTCGGTCACCTTGGCCAGTGGCGAGGCATCGCCTTGCAGCTTCCAGATTTGTTTCTTCTCATCTTCCGCCGTCAACGCGAACTCGCTTTGATCGATGACCAGAGCGGCGCGAATCAGCGACTTGTTACGGCAATTCACCGTCAAGCCCACTCGCGATCCCTCGATCACGGAAATCTGGCGAGTCGATGTTTGTTTCGAACTGGAAAGCTTGCTAAGCCGCTCGGCTTCAATCGACGCGGCGTAGTCCGGGACCTCGACGTTAAGATCGACGCTGACGTTGGGCAAGGGCACCAACTCGATCTGTAAGGGATCCGTCCACGCGTCACCCGCGTAAACCTGATAGCTGACCGAATCGACCAAGCGACCCAACTCGCCGGCATAGCTGGCAGCCTTCGCGTCTTGTGAGATTTCGATTATCGGCTCCAATCCGACCTCGGATGTAACGGCACCGCCTTCAGTCCGACTGCTTAGAATGACTTTGCTGGTTTGAGGGACGATTCCGAGACACTCGACCTGAAACTTCAGTGGTTGGCCAAACGGAATCTTGATCGTGTCGGTAACGGCTTCGCCATCCGTGAAGACGGTCTCGCCATTAATGACGATGCTTTCAATGTGAGTCTTCGTTGGGTAATGAGCACCGCCAAGGAAGAAGCGATTGAGAAATGAAGTGGCGTGTTGTGGAAAGACTATAACACCGCCCAACACAATCAAGATGGTGGCCGTCAGCAAGATCGCACGTCGCACCAGCATCTCGTACGACACGCCCTCAAGCACGTTCAGAGAACCGCCGATGTTGGCGACGTTATCGACGACCGCGTCTTCTAATTGTTTCGAGCCCCACGCGCCCTGATCGCCTTCGAATTGCAACGCGGCCACTAAATCGCTGTCGATTTGCTGTTGCCGCTCGACGATTAACGCCAAATCAGTCAGGGATTCAGATTGAGAAAGATACGGCCAGCAAAGCCTTCGAAACACAAGCACAGATACGCCGACGCAAACTAACAGCGACACGAAGCGCTGAGAAACACTCATCATCAACGACCAGTCAAAGACAAAGGCCAGCAACATCGACCAAACGATAACGATGGTCAAAACGCTTAACGCTGTCCCGATTCGAATCGAGGCCCGCCGCCGTCTCAGTCCACTCAGTTGAGACCGCAGTGTCGCTAGTTTCGTGGCCATAAATCCCTGCCAAACATTGCAAATCGCGCCGAAGTCATATTGGTATAACTTTATATAAATTCGGCGATTGAGTCGACCGTGCGGCGCAGATTCGTTTGGGGGCGCCCGCAACAATTTCAAGTTCGTTTAACCCGCAGGCGAGGCATTGCGTTTTTGGGACTCTATGGAGTGCGGTGGCCTGGCACCGCACTCCATAAAACCCAAAGGGCGCAACATCAAAACCGACGAGCACCGAAGGCGATGCGTCGGCCATGTGATTCTCGCCTACGGCTACGGGTTAAACGAATCA
>PBMZ01000032.1 GCA_002722955.1 Planctomycetaceae bacterium
GTCTCGATCGCTTTCAAGATTTCGTAGTCACTCTTGTATGGCGAGTCAAAAGCTTTACGCAACGGAATCGGCACGTCATCCATGCGATACACCGTGCCGTTCGTGTTGATGCCATAAGTGGCCGTCGTGAAGGCAACGGTCGCCACCTTTGCCGTTCCACTTTCCTTGGGGTCGAGCACCACGGAGTCAATCTTCGCCAGGTGCTCGCGAGCAGGTTGAGCGAAATTCGACATGGGGTCCGATGCCACGATGAGCGCGGCGTCCACTTCGCCTCGAGCCAACAAATCAGTCGTCGTGAACTCGCCCGGATTAAATCGCGGGTAGCCTCGACTTAGGTTGACGCCGAAGGGAAAGCCCGTTGACCAAGAGACGACATTCTCAGCGCCAGTGACGTTGCCATGACCACGCATCGGCTTACAGGTCCATCGTTTTCCGTCGCGATTCAAATCTCTCGCCAGCGAAAGGATGGCTTCGCTGTTGAGGTGCTTGCCGCGAGTCATCGTCAGGCCCATTCCAAATAGGATGACTCCGAATTTCGCGTTGAGCATTTTCTCGCCAACTTCACGAATTTGCTCGATGGGGATTCCTGTGACTTCGCCGATGTCATCGGGAAGTTCCAAACCCTTGGCCATCGCTCGCAGTGCCCATGCCAATTCGAAGTCGCGTTGCGGCTTCACTTGTAACAGATGATCGACGGCCTTGGCGCTTTTTGTCTTGCGAATATCAACCAAGACCGCGGTGCGATCTTTGCGTCCGTTGGGAACAAACTCGCCCTTTGGCGTGAGGCTGTATCGCGTGAAGTGTCGCGGATGACTCTCAGCGGGATTGCCGCCCCAGAAAAGTACGAAGTCGGCGCGATTCTTGATTTCGCCCAACGAGCACGTCACCTCGCCCACACCCTGGAAGGCAATTCCCGACGGGCCGTGGCAGACGGACGTTGTGGTATCAACAGTGCCGCCGATCCAATCCGTGATAGCCATTGCGACGCGTTGAGCTTCACAGGTTGTGTCCGAAAGCCCGTAGGTCACCGGATAGATCGCGTTGTAAAGGATGTCGGCCGCCCGATCGATCGCTTCGTCGTATGTTGCCGGTCGTCCCTCGATCGTCGCTTCCGGTCGATCTTCGATGTGGTGGTTGAAAAACCAAGCCTTTCCTAGCACGCACGCATTTTTGGCTTTGGTGATCTTGTTGTTCTCGACCGTCAAAACCATGTCGTCGCAGACACAACCGCAAAATGTGCAGGTGGCGTCTTCGATTACTTTGAGGTCAGTTTCCGTTGCGGTCGCGGTCATTGGTTTGATTTCAATTTGTATTCAGATTCGAGACTTCAATCGCTGAACTCAGTTATTATCGACAGCGAATGAAAAGAGACAGCAGATTTTGAGTAAGAAATTCCCGCCGCCTGAGCGCAGGCTCTTTTGTCAAAGCTCCTTACTCGGGTGGATCAGCCTTCTCGAGCAAGACATCCAATGCTTTGCTGTCGGGCATTCCCGTTCCGTGCGTTTCTCCACCCATCAAGCGGCATGACTTGTCGCCGTAGCTGATGAATAAGAGGCCCGGTGGCAACTCGTCGCCTTTCGACGGTTTGCAAGGAATTACGACTTCGCCGACGTTGTTCCAGATTCGAACGTGATCCCCAGCAGCAAGACCCAAACGTTCCATATCCTGCGGTGTTATCTGGACGGTGTTTATTTCGTCCAAGTAACCCTGCGTGTATTTGCCCTCATTCAAAGTCGTCCCCTGCTTGCTGGTACGACCTGGAATGAGCAGAAACTCTTCAGGCATTCAAACCTCCGCCTCGCAAATGCTGGCGTGTCTCGATTCCGCGGTTCTTGAGCGGAAATGCTAACGAAAAGGGCACACCGCCTGTTGCTGTAAGACTCGAATTCAACCGAAGTAACTGCAATTTGAAAACGCGTCAAGACGGGTTGTGTTGAGCAATAACAATCAACCATTGCGGGCGCAATGGAATCGTTCATTGTGACTTAGCGCGGCAGAGAATTCAAACCTTGAGACGTCCCCAGGCGGCAATTTGCGGCGGGAGTTGGCGTGTAGGTTTTTGCCGCAAAGTTGTGCGAGCGGGGAGCTGTGGATGCTGGACGGCTTGGCAAGCCGTCCGACGAGCGAGCGCGTAGCGTCTCAAACTCAAGGCTAGCAAATCACACGTTTGGCCTACGCGGCCGGCGCGAGTGCCCAATCGTACTTATTCAGTTCCAGCACCAAGAACACGCAACCGATGATGAGCGCGGTGACGGAAACAAAAAGCAGACCCACATAAACGTCCGGCGACGGTTTTTGATCAGAGCTTTGTGGTGACATTGTCGCCTTTCTCAATAACGCCGTTCTTTGCTTTCAGGACAACTTCACCCACCGCGCGATCGGGGGTGACGTGAACAACTTTAATCTCGCCCAAGTACTTAGGCCGACGTCCTTGTTGTTTATCGCCAGTTCGGTAAACGCTGAGGCCGTGTCCAAGTTGGATGCCGTCATCGCTACCAAGTGAGAAGGCGATCAAATCGTTGCCGTTTCGCAATCCGCGTTTGGTTTCGGTAACTCGACCTTCAACCAATGGTGGCGGTTCTTTCACATCTGCTACGTTCATCGTGCCATCGGAAACGTTGGCTTGACGTACCAGATTGCGGAGCTTCGCCAGTTCGGCAACGAGTCGCTCCTGTCTTTGAATCGTGTTTTGTTCTTTCACGTCGAGATTGAAAATCTCGTCTTCCAAAGCACGCTTGATCGCTGCCAAGGCGTTGTTTTGGTCGTGAAGTTTCTTGTTTTGCTTACGAAGCTCAACCGCTTCCTTACGTCGCTCTTCGGCTTCCAAAGTCGCGATGCGGGCAACTTCCCGCTGAGTGTCGCTAGCTTTGATTTCTTCGTTCAGCTTGTTTTGCTTATCTTCCAGCTCACGCGTCAAGTTGTCGCGTTCCACTTTCAGACCGGTTTCGGAATCCGTCAGGTTCTTGATTTGCTCGTTCGTGTCGGTCTTCAGAGCTTCATAGTCTTTGTTGAGCCGTTCGTACTCGTCCTTTTCAGTCGTCAATTGTTGATCAAGATTGGTAGCTTTCTCTTTCCAACTTGTTTGGACAGAGAAAACGGCTCCGGCGAATGCCATAAAGCAAACGGCAAGGATGACTTGGACGACGACTAGCAATCGACCCATAAATGTCATGACGATGTTCCTTTAGATTCCCGGTGAATCAATGAGGATGATAAGTTCTTCAAACTACTCGGCGGAATCCGAATTGGCGGCGGCGGCTGAGGGAGGCTCGGGATCGGTTTCGTAATCCGGCTTCGCTCCACCCGAGATCAGTTGATCTTGGCGGCGCTTCAATTTGCCATTCACACCTTTCATGCGGGTGAGGAGATCTTCGAGTTTACGGCGCTGTTCACCGATTTGGAACTGATCTGTTCGCAACTCAGCCAACTGTTGCCTGAGTCTAAAGACGTCTTCACGACGCAGTGTTGTGGTACTTTGTACGCTGACGGTATCACGAGCAACCTGGTCGGCCTGAGCAGACAGTCGATCGATTTCTTCGTTCTCTGCCTTCAAGTCGTCCATCAACTGTAGTTGGCGTTCGGCCATACCTTGTTTGTCGGCGGTCACCCAAGTTAATAGCAGTGTTGCTCGTTGCACAATTGTTGGCGTTTGCGTGTCCAACTCGCCGATCCGAGTCTCTTGCTCTGTGATGAGGTCTTTTCGTGCGTTGATAATCGCAGCTGGCAGCGAACTTTGCTGTGGAAGAGTCTCGGTGCCGACACGCTTTGACGTTGTCCATGTTGGCGTCTCACCTGGTACGTAAGTAAAGGAAAAGCTGGAAATCAATTCCTTCTCGGCCGCTACACCTTGCCAATTCACGCCGCCCGAATAGTTCACCCAAGTGAACCCGAGAAACATGAGGCTGAAGAACAGCGTCAAGATCGCTAGTACTTTGCCAAACTTAGTCATGAGACAAATGCCAAGAACAAGACGTACGGTTATTGCGAGACAGACCCAGCATACAACCAAGTACAAGTCGACACGTGCCGAAATGGCCATCGACCGGACCTGGATCGCCGCTAGATATGTCTAGGATAGTATCATTCGAATTATACGGGTTAAAAAAACGAGGTGTCAAATAGAATCATTGGGCAACAAAGAAGCGTGACCCGCGTGATTTGTGTAATCTGCCCAGTTCTTACCGGCCGCAGAATTGAATGAAATGGAAAAGTTGAAACAATTTGGGAGTAAGCGAGCGGACGAGATGCCCAGCTTCTCAAAGAGGTCGAGAATCTAAACCCAGCGAGTCTCTTGGCGGACACTCGTCTACTTCTGATCGACAATCAGAGCAAGCGCCGTGAGCCGACTCAATTTTCGGCGGCTCGACCCAAGAATTCGACGCCAATTAATGAACGTGGTCGAGTAACGCGGATTACACCAGCAAATGGGAAATTCAGGCATGAAAATCACAAACGTGACTGTCACCGTTGTCGAGATTCCGCAAGTGGCTCCGATCGCGCCGTACCGATCCCACGTTCGCAGCAGTTCGACCACGTGCTCGGCGATCGTGCAGGTCGACACCGAGGACGGGATCACTGGCTGGGGCGAACACAATGTGAACTTTATCGAGTTCTCCGCACGTGAAATGCAAAAGAATGCGTCCGAGTGGCTCGTCGGTCGAGACGCCATGAACCTTGCCGCCTTTCATCAACAGTGCCCTTTGGAGACTCGGCTGAAGTCCGGCATTGAATTGGCGCTCTGGGATATTCGTGGCAAGGCACTCGGCAAACCCGTCGCGGAATTGCTGGGAGGAATTTTGCGTCCCGAGGTCGAGTTGGCGGCCTGCATGGGCATTCAAACATACGAACGGGCTGGCGAGATCGCGTCGATGTATGTCGAACAAGGTTACACTTCGCTGAAAACGAAGGCTGGTGCCGACATGCAAGAAGACCTCGACATGGTTCGCGGCGTTCGAGATGCCGTCGGCGATCGCCTGAAGCTTCGCATCGATCCCAACCGAGCCTACTCGCCCGAAGAGGCCGCTGACTTGGGACGAAGATTGGAAGAGTACGAGCTCGAGTACTTCGAGCAACCCATTCCCGCCGAGCCACTCGAAACAGCAAACTGGCTGCGCCAACAAACAAAGACCCCGATTGCTCTGAACGAAAGCGTTGTCGACCCCGCCAGCGCGATCGCGATCATCAAAGCCGATGCGGCCGAGTATCTGTTGCCCGACACTCACATTGCTGGTGGAATCTGGCCTTGTGTGCAGATCGGAACTCTCTGCGAGGCCTCAGGTATTCCGTGCATTATGCACTGCGGTCATGATCTTGGGCCAAAGACGGCGGCTATGGTTCATATTGCCGCGTCTTGCCCAAGTTACACGCTGGCGAACGACTCGACCTACTTCGGACTGGAAGATGACATCCTGACCGAGATGCTTGAAATCAAGAACGGTCGCATCGCTGTTCCAGAACTTCCGGGACTCGGTATTGAAGGTGATCGCGAAAAGTTGGCAAAATACGCAGTGGACTGTTAAATGCTTATAGCGTATCCACCGTAGGCTGTTCTTTGATTGGTAGCGGAAGTCGCCAAGACTTTCGGCACTCAGAAAAGCCGAAACTCTTGGCGACTTCCGCTACGGATAAAAGTAATCTAACCTTACTTGATTCCAACAACTCCATGTCATCCATCACACACTCTTGTCCGGACTGCGATACCGAGTATCGCTTCAAGCCTGCTGCGGCTGGCCGGTCGCTGGTGTGTAAAGTCTGCGACTTCGTCATGATCATCCCCGACAACGGCGGTGCGGGGGCTTCCGTCGAGTTCATCAACGACCCGATGCAAGACGTCGACGACAGCGATCTTTACGACGTGGATTGGGATGACAAATTGCAGCAGGGCAACTCAGAAGACGCGCCGACAGAAGACACAGCCGATTCAGATGCTGCCCCAGAGGGCGAGAGTCGCAAAACGGTCCCCAAGAAAAACAATGTCGAATTCGATGACGACTTCACGCATGAAGAGTCACCACCTGCGGACGGACCGCAGGAAGCTCCGATCGCCATGCGAACAAAACGCGACGCCGAACAAGCGACCGAAGAGTCGAATGAAGAACATCGCTCGAAGATGATGTTCTACACGTTCACTGGCGCCGTTGTTGTGATCGGCTTAGTGATCTTGTACGTGATCCAAACAGACTCTGATGACGACGTCGCTCACGGAAACGGCACAGACATCAAGCCCGCGGCTCGTCCACAAAACGGGGTGGTCGATAATGAACAGCCTGACGTTGAAGATTTGCTAAGACGATATCCCAGTCTTCCTGGAGCGATCGAAAAGCCACCGCTTTGGCTGGCCGGGCCGGCTTTCAGCATCGAAAACTACTTCTTGGCGCCCGAATGGGAAGAGAACGCAGCACCGCTCTATCTCGATGCGTTGTTTGATTTCTCGACGTCCATGAAGGGATGCTTCAAGAGTTCCGACGTCGAACAACGACTTCCAGCAACGCGAAATCGAGCGACTCGGTTTGTGCGCGTGTTCGCTCAATTGGCATCCGAAGAAGCTGCCGACTTCAATGAACTAGGCCAAACACTGAGCCAGTTCGATCCGGCAATCGAGAAATTGAAACTTGCCCAGCAACGCGAGCAGTGCGCCTTCGAACAAGGCATCGACTTCAACACCGAGACTCCTCACATCACCGCGACTCGTGAAGCCGTGCAGGTGATGGAGCTGCGAATCATTCAACATTTGCGCGCTGGCAAGTTAGATCAAGCGATCGACGAGATGGACGTCATTTTAAGATTGTGCCGCGACCTAAGGCCAAGATTGACGTCTCGCAACCAATTGGTTGTTTTGGATTTTGATGAGAAATTCTTCCGGCTGATTCCCAACTTGCTTGGTGCCTCTTCATTGGAAGTCGGAGACTGTGACCGGCTGATCCAAGTTCTTTCCAATCATGAAGCTCAAGGCCGGGATCCATTCAGTGGCGCCGTTGCTGCCGATTACATGATGTTTGGCAAGTTGTTGCATGACATTGAATACAAGAAGGGAAGCTTCGCAACAGACCGACTGACGAATCTTTACGGCCCACAAAACGCCAACCCAGGTTATGTGATCGCTTCCGAACTGCTCCAACTACCCGGCGACCAGGTTCTGGGCAAAGCCACAGAAATCAATGATTCGATCGTCGCGATGAACGAAGACTCCTTCGCGCAGCTTAAGTTGGCGTTAGATAAGGTGTACCTTCAGTTGTACAACCTGCAGTTTGTCTCGCTTAGAGAACGCCAAGCGACTGGAGAGACGGAAGAAGAGGAACTGCGAACGCTTGCCCCGATGTTTTCTTTCTCCGCGCCGTACTCGAAGCTCGCCGCAAGAACCCTTCAAAACGCGACGCACATGCGCGGGTTAAAGTGTTTGGTCGCGCTACGCCGTTGGCAACTTGAACACTCACAAGCGCCGAAGAATATGCGGACGATCATCAAAGAAGCGGGACTACCATCAACGCCTGTCGACCCCTATGCGGGCGGCCCATTTCAGCTGTCGTTCAAGGACGGCGTTCCCACGGTCTATTCCGTCGGCGTGGATGGAAAGGACAACGGCGGAACGGTCGCGACCGAGCCCAATGACCCCAGTGATTGGCTCTTCCGCATTCGTGCCGTCTCGACCAGCGAGAAGAACTCGAAAAAGCCCGAAGAACTCGATCGCGGCTTTTAAAGGCCTACTTCGCCTCAACGCGATAAAGGTGCGTCCGCGAACGCAAGAACATCGAGTTCCCAATCACGGCGGGCGAGGCCATAAAGCCGCCTTCCAATTTGTTGGTTGCCACAGCCGCGTACTGTGAAGACGCACGAACAACGGTTGCCTGGCCTTCTCGGTTGAAGAAATAAACCAATCCATTCGCGGCAATCGGCGAGGCACAGTAGTTTCCGCCAATGCGTTCTTTCCAAAGTTCCTTGCCAGACTTCGCATCCAAGCAAGTCGCCACACCCTTATCAGAAACAAACATCAGCAAGCCGTTCACAATAATCGGCGACGGTGTCGAGGGACCGTTGCGATCATATTTCCAAACGACATTCGTCTTCGTGATGTCGCCCTTGCCTTGAAATCGAACGGCGTGGATTGCGGGCTTGGCGAAAGTGTTCACGACATACGCAAGCTCGCCCATCGCCACTGGACGCGGAACGGCTGAAAAACCCTTGTAGCTCAGGCTCCAAATCTCGCGACCGTCGGCTGGATCGTAGCAATAACAACCTTGGGCGGCTGGGCTGATCATGTGAGGACCGCTCGACGTCTTCACGATCAACGGTGTCGAAAAAGCCTTCCTTGCATAATCACCCACGTGAGATAAGTCCAACGAACGGTCCTTCCTCCAAATCGTGTCGCCACTTTTTGTGTCCAAGGCGATCAGATACTGCACATCACGACCGTCACAATGAAAGATTAAGCGATCGCCGCTGACGATCATTGAAGAGCCCGCGCCTTCTTGATGATCCAGATTCACATCATCGCGTTTCCATTCAATCTGCCCGGTTTCGGCATTCAAGCTGGCTACGCCATTCGTACCAAAGCTGACGAAAACATCTCCACCTGAAATGACCGGTGATGGTGACGCCCAACTGTTGAGTTTGTTTTTTGTGATGGGCTTGTCGACTTCAAACAACTCGACTTCCTTGATCACATCACCACTCTTTTGGTCGACACAGAGTGCGACCAATCGATGCCCATCGTCCAAAGCCGAAGTCATCCAAATCTTGCCATTCGTAACCACTGGCGTGGACCAGCCAGTCCCCGGGATGCTGGTCTTCCAAGTGATGTTCTTCGTTTCGCTCCATTCCGTGGCCAACTTCGAACCGGCCGCGTGTCCGTCACCGCTGGGACCACGAAACTCAGGCCAAGTATCCGCCGCTGTTGCGAGTCCACAAACGAATAAAACAGCAATTACAATCGTCGAGCGCATCGATACCCTTTCCTTGGTCCGTGGAAGAAACACACGAAGCATTGTAATCGCCCAGCGCGGACAATTGAACGAAGACAGGACGACTTCTGGAGCTGTTACTCTTTCGCTGTTGGCCTCTCCGATTCGCCAACCTTCTCGGCCTTCGACGGCGCCGGCTGTTCCGAATCGTTCTTTTCGCTCGGTGTGGACTTCGAGCCACCCTCGGATTCGGTTCCGTCTTCCTCGTCATCGGTAGCAAACCGAGTCTTGAACTTCTTGTTCGCAGTCTTCAGATTCTGAATCCCATCAGCCGCATTTTGTAGAAGATCGCCTTTGACCTGATCAGCCATGATCCGTTTCACCCACGTCAACGCTTCGTTGGCCAAAGCTCGCGGCCCCGCTTCATTCTTTTGAGCCTCGATAACGTAGGTCATCTTTTCGAGTGCCGCTTGATGTTGTCGTTGCATGTACAAGACGCGGCCTTCGTAGTACTTGATCATTAACTCGTTTTTGATGTCATCGCGATAATGATCCAGCTCGCTCGCCGCGAAATCGGCCGTTCCACGATCTAGAGCCAACGCCATATTCGTAGAGATCAGCTGTGTTCGTTTAGGCCCATCACCAGATCGATCAATCAACCCGCGAAGCATTTCGCAGGCAACAGTCACGCGAGCATCACGTGCCAGGTAGATCGCGAATTGCTCGGCGATCTTGATGTTCAGTGGGAAGGCACGAATCAGCTCGCGAAATTCTTCGTCGCGAACTTCGTTGCCCTTCGCCGTCACCAGAACTCCCGAATAAACCAGCGCAGATTCTTCCGTTCGCTTTTGTTGGCGATAATAAGTTTTAGCGGCTGAGACGGCCGAGTCGATTTCATCTGCCAGCAAGTAAACAGCGATGCGATCACGGGCAATTGTCGGGTTGTCCGGATCAATCCTCTGCATGCGATCGATCAGCTTTCGAGCGTCTGCGGCAAGGCCCGATTGCAGTGCGAACGAAATCAGCTCGCGATGAAACTCAGGGATCTCGCTACTCATCACGACGCAAGCTTCGACGATTTCGATCGCTGTCGTCGCGTTAGCCTTTGATGCTCGCGCCTTGCCCTCAGCCCGATACTGCACAGCTTTGGCTTGAAATGCATAGACGGCAAACAGCGCGACTGCTGGAGTGGAACTGTTCTGGTCGTATAGCTCGATAATCTCATCAGCCGCAGAAAGGTCTTTGGCAAACAATCGCTGCCGCAGTTTCAGCCCCGCGAACTTTGCGTTCTCTTCGTCGTCGGCAATCGCCAAATCGATTTCAGTGGCCGCCGCGTCCTTGTTCTTTAAACGTTCGAAGGCAAGCGATCGCAGATAGTGGACTTCCCCTTCGGATGCATCAATCCCCGAAAGCACATCCAGCGCCTCTTGAGGTTGGTCGATTTGCAGAAAACGCCGAGCGTCCGCTTGCAGCGGGCTGGTGTCCGTGCCACCGCAACCGATCAAAGAAAACAGGACGCCAAATGCCAAGCAGTATTGTAGAGCGTTACATGTATTCTTGATCATAGAAACGCTCCACATCGTCTCGCTTCGGTCGTTGGAGTCCAGTCCCAAAACGCTGCGAAAAACGATTTCATCAGCGAGCATTGCTGGGAAGTTGGAATCGGATCAATCGATGATCCCGGCTGGCAACAACAACCTCTGTTCCACCCGAAGTGTAACACACATCATACGCTGCGGTGACGGGAAGTCGTCGATGATACAACAAGTTTCCGTCGCTGACGTTCCAGACGCACAAGTGTCCGTCTAGATCGATTGTAACGAATCGAGCACCGGACGGACTCACCAATAGTCGATAGACAGCACTATTGTTACCTTGGCCAGACCGAGTCAGCGACTGATCGCTAAGCAGCCATAGATGCCATTGCTTGCCAGTACCAACTGAAAGCAGCGAACTGCGATCTTTGGTAAAGGCCACACTCAGCAGCCTCGACGGCGTCTCCATCGTCAACTTCACGGGGCCAGCTTCTTCCGTGGCCTCTTCATCGGAAGAATCAGCACTTTCGGTAGCTTCGGCAGGTGGGGGGGCAAGGACATCCTTGATATTCGACACCTGAGCAAAACCGCCTTCGCCGACAACCGCGATTCGCTCGTCCGTGCCATCGAAGGCAACATCGAACAGCGTCCCAGGCCCTTGTTGTGACCATCTCTTCTCGAGGCTGGAAAGTTGCCAGACCGCGGCTTGTCGATCTGCCCCACATGTTGCCAGCCACTCGCCTTTCGAGGAAAACTGAAGACCGAAGACAGCACTTTGATGAGCCTGCACTGATTTCTCGATTCGCGGACTGGAAACGTACCAGCGTCGCAACGTCCGCTCGAATCCAACCGACAGCAACGTGTTGTTGTCTTCGGCGAAACAGATCGCTGCCGTCGGCTGGCTGTGACTGGCGAACTGCGGATGTCCTTTAAGTTCTTGAAACGGCTCGACTACAAAACCGCCGCCGTCTTTTGGATTCACTGCGAACACGCGGAGAATCTGATCGTGAGTGGCGACGACAAGCTTCTCGCCGCGTTTCCCAAACGCCAGCGAATTGACGGCCACCGGAACATCGATTGTTGCGAGTGCTTTGGCGTCGGCAAGAGACCACGCCCAGACTTTGGGTGTCTCGCCCGCCGCGGCAATCCATCGACCGTCGACGCTGATGCTGATCGTTCGCAACTTGCCAGTTGGACCGACAAATGTGTGTCCCGGCTGAATGTCAAGCGTCCACTGCCGCACGGCTCCAGAGTCGCTGGCCGTTACGAATGACTTGCCATCAGGAGCGAATCGAACACATCGCAGTGGGTGTTCGCTGATCTTGCCGATAGCAGCAACACTACGAATCTGATGTTGAATCATCTTGTCAGTGCTAGCAGAAAAGACGCTGCCGTCCGAGTTGACTTGAATCACCGAAATGCGACTTCCATGAGCAATCATCCGCTCGATCAGCAGTTCACTGTCGACATCCCAAACATGTACGCGACCGCTATCGCCAGCAGCGAGAATCGATTGTTTGTCGAAGGCAACTGACCGCACTGCTGACGGACCCTCGAACTTCTTCACTGGTTGAATGTCGCCTTGCGGATTCTTTAATGGCCAGATGCGCGTGAACTTGTCGTCGCCGCAAGCAGCAAGCCACTGGCCATCAGCGCTGACGGCCACACAATTCACGGTGGCAGTAGCACCAACAAAACGTGCCAATTGCCGACCATCGGAGACATTCCATAAGTATGCCATCTTATCCGCGCCGCACGTGATGACTTGCTGGCCATTGGCAATCAGCTTTAGCGACGTGACCGAGCCGGATGGATGTTTGGACTCGATCGGCTCTTCTTCGCCGCCAAGCGTCCAGATTTTGATCTTGCCGTCGTCGCCGCAAGTCGCCAGTTGGCGCGTCGCTTCGAAGAACTCGACACAACGAACTTGGCCGCTGTGTGCTGTAATGGTCTGAGTGATGCTGCCATCGTCCAGCTTGAAGATGTTGACCTTTCCACCAGAATCGCCAACCGCCACGTGTTGACCAGCCGCGTCGAACGCGAGGCCTCGAATCGATGCCAATTCACCTGTCAGGGTTTTCGTAGGTTTCGTCTCGCCGACCTTATAGAGATGCACCTTCTTTTCATCACCGCCGGAAACAAGCCATTTGCCGTCTTTGGAAAGCGCCATCGCGGTGATTTGCGCCGTGTTGCCTTCGTATTTGGTAGGAAGTACTGGCGGCCAATTGATGACGCGAGCGTAACCGTCGTTGCCGGCAAGAACCGCTTTCTTGCTGGCTTCGTGAAAGTCCATCGAGTTCGAGGGCGCGTAGTAGTTTGTCGTCAGCACCTTGGCATCGGCCAGATTCCATGACTTAACCGTTCCATCGATGGATGCACCGATAACATGGCCCGCTTCGTTGTCGAAGAACACATCGACTAACGCCTGCGTCGAGCCACCAAAATCGCGAGCGTGGGCGTTTGTGAGATTGCTCCACATGCGGACGTACTTTGATTGGTCGCCCGTGATCACAAACTGGCCATCCTTCGAGACAGCGATCGATGTCGGATTACCCGGAAGCGAACTGCTAAGCCCTCGAATCGGATGCCGCGTCGGCACACCAGCAAACTGCACGCTTCCATCAACATCGCCAACAGCCGCAGTTTGCCCATCCGGCGAAAGTGCCACCCGCAACAACCCCCGAGGCGCCACCATCGTGTGCAACAGCGCATTGGTTTCTCGGTCCCAGTAGCAGATCTTTCCGTCCAGCCCAACGCTCACAAACGTTTGGCCATCAGCAGTACAACCAACAGACCGAATCGGTCCTGTGTGCCCTTCCAAATACTTGATTGCGAGCGGATCCTCCGCTGCTTGACCGAACACCCCTGTCGAGCAAAACAGCAAGAACGCCAATGCTAACTGAAAGCGTTTCACCATGGATGATTCCTAGAAAGAAAAAGCAGATCACACCTCGACAGCTTACTGGTCAGCAGGCACAAGTGGCAAGACATGGGAAGCAATCAAACAAGCGGCCCAAGCAGAACCTTCTCTCGATAAAGCCACACGCTACGGCTAGACAGGGTTGGAGCAACTGCTATGCTGACGAATCGCCACCAGAAACTCATCGCACACCTTGTTTCGCGCAATCTTAAGACCAAACCGAAAAGGCATTCCCATGCAAATTGCTGACAAAACCGTTGTTGCAATCGATTACGTACTCAAAGACGACGCAGGGGAAGTCATCGATTCGTCCGAAGGCCAACAGCCGCTGACATATTTGCACGGGGCAAGTGGCATCATCCCTGGCCTCGAACGCGAATTGACAGGCAAGCAAGTGGGTGACGAACTGCAAGTGAGCATCGCTCCTGCCGACGGTTATGGTGGACGAAACGATGGCTTAAGGCAAGAAGTCGCGCACGACCAATTCCAAGGCGTTCAGAACCTGTCAGTGGGCATGCAATTCCAGGCTGACTCCAACGCCGGTCCAATGGTGGTCACGGTCGTTGAAATCTCGGACGCAACGGTCACCATCGACGGAAATCATCCGCTCGCTGGCATGAATCTCAACTTTTCCGTGACCGTTCGAGACATCCGTGAGGCAACCCAAGAGGAACTTCAACACGGTCACGCTCATGGTCCTGGTGGCCATTCCCATTAATCGTACTGGTGCCCTGTTGTAGCCGAAGTCGTGAGACTTCGGCTTTGCCGCCCAGCTGAAGCCTCACGACTTCAACTACCCCGTGATCAATCCGCGACGAACAAAGTGCTGTAGCGGAATGGCGCGAGCTGTTCGGTGAATTTTCTGGTTCTTCACCGAATTCCGGAAAAGGTATCGATCGGGTGTGGCCGGGGACGAGTCTTCGAGCCCCCAGACTGGTTGATACAACTGGGGGCTCGAAGACTCGTCCCCTGCCACCCGTATCCTTGTCTGTCTGGTGATATTCCTTGGCACATCAGATAAAACATCTTACGACAAGGTCAGATAAGACGACTGATGCAGAGGAGGATTTTCATGGCAGAGAAGATTCGATTGACTGAGGCGCAGTTTGCTGTGCTGGAGGCATTGTGGAATGGCGGCGATCAAACGATTCGGCAATTGACGGCTACGCTGTATCCAGAGCAAACCACTTCTGACTATGCGACTGTGCAGAAGTTGCTGGAGCAGTTGGAGCAGAAAGGTTGCACGGCGCGAGATCGGTCCAAGATGGCTCATACTTTTCGCGCGACCGTTGATCGAGGCGATTTGATTGACTCGCAGCTTCAAGAAATGGCCGAGAAGCTTTGTGAGGGATCGCTGACTCCTGTGCTGATGCATCTCGTTGAAGGTGCCAGCCTCTCGAAAGGCGACCGCGACACGCTTCGCAGCCTGCTGGATCAAGCCAAGCAAACCAAGAAGACTCGACACAAAGGCAAGTCATGATCGAGAACCTACTGATGATCGGGTTGAGCAATGCGTTCGTTGCAACGGGCATGGCTCTCGTGGTGTTCGTGGTGACGCGAAAGTTTCGTCACGCGCCGCTGGCCCATTTGCTTTGGTTTGTTGTTCTTCTGAAATTGGTCACTCCACCCGTGTGGAGTTGGTCGGTTTCGATACCAGCACCAACTTCAACGGTCGCAACATCCGGAATTGTCGAGTACGCTGGTGAGAGTTCAACCGACCATGGCAGACAACATTCAAGCGACAACCAGCCGGAGCTCTCACCCAAGCACGACGCGAAAATCGGTGAGATTGCCGTTACCGATGTCGGTGACGTGACCTCGAGTACCAACAAGAATTCCGCGGCGGTCGGACCGCCAGTGCGACCAGTGATTGCATTGGACTCGCCATCAACCACGCGGCGGCGAGGATCAGCGCAGCCAATACCAGCGGCGCCATGGTTGACGTGGACTTACATGGCAGCAGCAGGTTGGTTTCTGGGAACGCTGATCATGATGGCCATCTTGTTTGTGCGAGTTTATAGATTCCGTGCAATCCTGCGACGTGCGTCTGAAGCCCCCGCAGACTTGTGTCAAGAAGTCGCTTCGTTGTCGAAGACTGCCGGTGTACGCAGCAAGTTGGACGTGAGAGTTTCTGATGCATGCCTCGCCCCGTTGGTCTTTGGGTGCGGCGGACGCGTTGTTCTCTTGCTGCCGACATCGTTGTTGTCACGACTGGACTCAGACGAGCGAACGACATTGATTGCGCACGAGTTGGCTCATCTACGCCGGCGTGATCATTGGACGAATTGGTTCACGATGCTGATCACCACACTTTACTGGTGGCTTCCGATCGGATGGTTTGCGCGTCGACAATTGTCCCGACTGGCCGATCTGTGCTGCGATGGTTGGGCTGTCAGTTGGTTTCCGGACAAATCTGTTTCGCACACAAATTACTGACGTCGGGCTAATGCAGCTTGCAGGACTAAAGAATCTCCACTCCCTTATGGGCACAAGGCACGCTTGTGACCGCTCGAGGAGCGAACAGCTTGAAAGAGGCGATGGGAGATATCGACATTCAGTATTAGAGCTATGTTAAAAACATGAAGTCGGCTGAACGAAGAATTCGTTTCACTCAATCGAAAGGCACCCCAGCAAGAAGTGGAAGCCCACATTGTGAGAAACCCAGTCAGTTACTCAATCCAGAAAGAATACAACTTGGCGTTCTTCAGCTCAAAGACGATTCGCCGCGGTTCGTCATCTGATGGCTCGATGCCCTTGTGTTTACCCCAGGCCACTCGGGCCGACAGGACATCGCCAGTCACGGCGTTAGAGTTGTCAAAGCGGTAGTGAGCTGATCGCTCACCTTCGGTGTTTTGCAACTCGGCTTTGAGCCAACCATCGTTGGCGATCTTTGCGTTGACGTAGAGTGTCCTTCCTTCAAACGTCAAGGGTCGCGTGACAATCCTGCCGGCATCAGCACCAGCGTCCAGTGAAACGAATCCGTCGCGGCGGATCTTTGCTAAGCCGATTCGTGAGACCTTTGTCGCGGCGGCCTTTTCTGCGCCGACTTTCTTCGGGTCGAGCAGAGGGGTGCTATAGTAATAGATCCACAATTCGTCACCGACCAGGATCGGTCGCGAGGTTGGGGCGTGATAGTGCGGATCGAACTCGTCGGGCTTCCCCAATGGGATCAGGGCTTCGCGCCGACCGACTCTGGTGAAGTGCCGGCCGTCGCGGCTGGCGGTTAGCTCGACCAGCGTCTGTTTATAGCTTTCGTGAATCAAGTCGGTGTGCATCACACGGGCCAGGCCAACCCACATGCTCTCGTATGGAAAGCTGAAGTGTTGGTAGATCTGCGTGTCGGGATCATCGAGTGCATCAGGAAAGATTGTCATTCGCGGTCGAGACCAATGAATCAGATCGTCGCTCTCCATCATGCCGGATGTTCTCATCGTCGGACCGCGAAACAGAATTTTCGTGTAGCACACATATCGCCGTAGCCGCTCGTCCCAATAGAACAAGCTGGTGTCGCCGATCCCCGCTTGATCGCGGTTTTGATTCAGTGCTAACGGTCGCTGACGCGGCTGCTTCCAATGAAGTCCGTCCGGCGACGTGTAAAGATAGTACCCTTCCGGCGGTGCGTTTCCCTTGTGATCTCGCCAGTCATGCCAGACGATGGCTTTGTAGCGACGTTCCAGGTCGCGTTCACGCGCGTCATGGATTAACCCGAAGAGTCCTCCTCCGGAGATGACAATGTTATTGGCCTTCGATCCTCGGAACTCGAGGAGCCCCAGTTCTGGCTTCTTCCAGGTAATCCCATCGTCCGACTCGGCATAGCAAGTTGTCCAGCGAACTGTGATCCCCGAGGGCAGTTCGAAGTTCAGGTTACCGCTATACCACATGCGGAACTTGCCGGTCTCTTCATCGCGCATCACTTGATGGAATACTGTGCCTTGTCCTTCCCACGGCTTGTCGCGGTCGATCAGTGGATTCGCCGGGTGTTTGGTCGCTTGGTTGACGGTGCGCCGCACGTTCTTCAAGGAAGCGATCAAGTAATCATCGACAAACAGTTGTCGACGGCCGTCGATCTTAACCGGCCAATCGCTTTGGTCGATGGGATACAAGAGATGCTCGTTGGCAAGAACGCCGTAAGCTTTCGGAAACAGCGATTTGTCGACGTTTCGCTTCAGCGGATCGGGAGCTTGCCCGTATGACATCGTGGCAAAGCAGGAGGAGAGCACGATGAACACAGAGAATACATTGATGCGATTTTTCATGATGAAATGCCTCGGTTGGAGTTTGGCTCACGCGACAACGCTGAATCATTCGTTTCCAGATCTCGAAGACAGACGCGAGTAGACGCCTCGCTTGGACCACGGCTTTTCTTTCGGCTGGCGAGATTCTGCGGCTCGTTCTGTAGCATCGCCGAGATCGCCTTGCTGCTTCATCCACTGATTCATGCGTTGCGAGAGCTTGGCTTGAATCGTTGCGGTTGCCTTTTGATTCGCTAGGTTTTTAATGCACCAAGGATCCGTCTTCAGATCAAACAATTCTTCGGACGGTCGCTTGATGTAGGCGGCGACACGTAATCTTGCGAATTCGTTGTCGACTTCCTTCCAGGAAAAGAAGATCGCGTTCTTGTGCGTGATCACATTTTGAAACTCGGCATGGCTGTGCAAGTTTCGCACGTAGAGCCAGCGCCCGTCAGTCGCCGAACGGATCGCGAACGCTTCACTGCCGCGAGCAATCCCGCGCGTTGTGTGCGTGCTGAAGACGACATCGTTGTGCTTGTCGGTCTTGCCACGCATTAAGTCCACGAACGATCGCCCATCGAAGCCCAAGTCGTTTGGCTGCCCGCCTGCCAACTCGACAAATGTGGGGACGACATCAACGTAGCTAAGCAGCGCTTCCGATGTTTTCCCACCAGAAATCTTGCTCGGCCAACGTAGAATGGCAGCGGCATGCACGCCAGTGTCGTAACACGTCCACTTTCCGAATGGCAACTGAGAACCCTGTTCGCTGAGCCAAAGAACCACGGTGTTTTCCGCCTGCTTGAGTTCCTTCAGATACGAGAGCACCTGTCCGACTTGGCCATCCATGTACGTGATTTCCGCGTAATAATCCGAGAGTCCTTCGCGCAATTCAGGAGTATCCACGAGATAAGGCGGCACAGTCAGCTTGTTCGGCGGGTAAGCAGAAGCGTCGCCTCGGTTCCACGGCGTATGTGGTTGATTCGATGCGACCACCAAACACCACGGCTGCTTCTTATCGCGCGACATGAAATCGCGAGCTTTCTCCAGCGGTAGGTCTTCACCGTCGAGTGTCTTGCCACCGTCTCCGTGGCTGCCACCGAGCATCTCGAAAGCAAACGCGCTGGCAGGAGCCTCGTGTCGCTTACCGACGATCGCTGTTCGATAATCCAGTGGCTTCAGATGATGCGGTAGCGACTTCACGCCGTCGTAGACTCGACTGTGATTCGGATAGGCTCCGTTGCGGATCGGGTAAATCCCCGTGTAGAGACTTTGTCGCAAGGGTGAACACGTCGGGGCCGTGTTGTAGCAGCGAGTAAATCGAACGCCTTCCGTCGCCAACTGATCGAGAAACGGAGTCTTCACATCCGGATTACCGTAACAGCCAAGATCGGTGTAGGTCATGTCGTCCGCGAGAAACAGCAACAGGTTGGGACGATCGTCGGCCAACAACGGATCTGAAAGAAATCCAATCACAAGAACGACGGCAAGCACGATTAGCAAACAACAAGTTCGATGCATCAAGGATGTCTTTCTAGACAAAGTCCAAACGGGCAACATCGGCGCATTCTAATCATCGATTGGTCTTCCTCATATTCTCGCACTGCAAGGATCGAATCAAGAAGTGCGAATTCCGTTGAATACTCGGTCGAGGTTGATTAGTTTCACGCTGATTCGCTCACCACTCCAGCGCAGTATTAGGACAGCCGACTTTGAGACGCTCGCAGTCAACTGTGCGGTTCGCTTGCAGTTGTTATCGACCACGCTTCAAAACAGCGAATTGGTGACTGTTCAAAAAGTGGCGGAGATGACTGCCACAGCATTGTCTGTTGATCTGGTGTTGCCATCAGCTGATACCCAAGTCGTCGAGGTTGAGCTTATCAAACATTGATGAACTCAACTTCGAAGGAAGTCCATACTCCGTCTTCGAATGGAGCGCCGGCAAGTGGGAACTGACAGCCCCGAAGGAGAATTCTAAGATTCTCAGAGTCGCTTCGTAACCTTGCGCTTTGAACGTCGTTCCAACAACCACCGACAGTCGAAACACGCTTATCAAGACAGAATGCCAGGGATCGTCTCTGCAAAAGTGTCGGCGATTAGGCGGTGGCCGTCGACTCCGGGGTGGAGGCCGTCGGGTAAGAGTTTGTCGAACTTGCCGTTGTAGAGGAATTGGTCGTAGACGTTGATGCACGGAATGGCGAATTCTCGACAGACGTATCTTACTGCGTCGGCGTAGGCTACGATGATGTCCTCGACGCCGCCCGTTTTGCATGGGATATCTAGTCTTGGACTGGGGCTCGCCAGAGTTGGTTTGGCTCCGATATCGATGCAGCGGTCGGTTAGGACGCAGAGGTTGCCAGCGAATTCTGCGGGGGTGAGGGTTGGACGCGCGCTCTTGGGCTTTGCGTCATTTAAGCCAAGCATGATGACAACGTGGTCTGGAGTCAGATTTGTCACCATGCGATCGAAGCGTTTGATGGCGTATTCTGTATCGACACCATCGAGAGCACTACGCACGATCTCTATGTTTGGCAACTGATCGTGGAATCGACGCTTGAGCAATGTGATGAATGCGGTTTCTTCGGTGACCCCGCTAAATCCGTTTCCTACGGTTACCGAGTCCCCTAGAACCACAATGCGTGTGCTCTTCAATATGGTTCGGCTCGGTTTGACCATTGATCGTCTTTGTTAATCAGTTGCCTTGACCAAAATGACGTCTTTCGGCGGCACACCTTTGGCATGCTTGTAGTCGACGTCAAAATGTAGCTGGCCTAGGGTTAAGCGGTCTCCGGAAACCACCACCGATTCGCGAATACTATAGCCGTTCAATTCGGTGTTGTGGCCAGAGCCGAGGTCGCGCACGCAGAGCTTGTCGTCTAAGAGCCGCAACGAACAATGAAACTCGGCGACAGAATCGTCGTCGAGCTGAACGTTGACGAACTCACAATTGCCGACAAGCACAGGTGCGTGCTTTATATAAATCGCCTCGCCAGATTTCTGTCGAGGCGGCGTCATTTTGATCATATTGGTGCCTCCGTCAATTTCGGAAAGCATCCGTGCAAGGGAATCGGACGATCACTCCGATCCCTTTTGACCCACAAACCAACGACTTCCCACGGTCGTTGGCTTTGCTTTCCGAGCTCATTTGTCTCGCCGGCGATGTGTCTCCACCATCACCGCTTGACTGTGAATGAACTCACAGTCCCCGTCGATTTGACACGCCTTACGCGATTTTGATTTGGATGTAATTCACCAGCATTTGGACGGTGAACAAATCTTGAATGTGGTCGACTTGCGGATCGTTGGAAAATCCGTCGATGTCCGCGTGAGGAAGTTTCTCTCGCAACATGGCCAAACCGGCTTCGGTGACAACACCATCGGCAACGAATTCGGGATTGTTGGCCGTCAAGCTTTCCGGGAACAATTCGCCACGAGGAATCTTCAGATCGAAGGTCTTTTCCAAGCGGAAAACAATGTCCAGAAAATCGATCGACTCGGCGCCCAAGTCGCCTACCAACGTCGCGGCGGCGAAGACTTCGTCGTCGTCAACACCCAATGCTTCGCAGAGGACTTCGGTGATGGATTCGAGAATTTCTTCAGTCGTAACGGTTGCAGTGCTCATGTGATTTCCTTGTAAACATAGAATCTCGCCACCCAGCCATGGTCACCGATTGGGCGAGACAACCGGTGACACTAGGATTAACCAGCAAACACCAAGTCGAACTTTCGGCCTTGATAAGCGTATTGCTTCTTCAAGTGTTCCTGATGTTGGCGTTTAATCTCCTCTCGCTTTGAGGAGTCGGACGTTAGCTTCTTTACAGCATTCGTACGCAAGATTTCCGCAGTCGGAGTACTCATTGGAACGTGTCCTTTTGAGGGAAGAGATTTGCAGGAAGGTACGGGAAGCTCTCACTGCGGATGATTCAGTACATTCAAAGGCCGGCGTTGCACCGGCATGAAACGTTGAAAACTCAATCAAACCTGCGGTGAGGTAAAGGCGGGATCTGCGAGTTTTCAAGCCCGTCGCATGAACGCATCACAGATTGAGAAAGAGAAATACCCGCTTTTCGGACAGATATCTATAAGCGGAACGTTTACGTGCGAGAAGTTTTCGCAGAATCGCTAAAACCCAATAAATACAAAGAGGTTGTGGCGACACAGCAACGGCAGCAAAGCAGTATTTAGGCGTACGCGTTTATCTCAGAGAGTCGCCAGAATCGACCACGGACATCATTCGCAGGATGTCTGAGGGAGAGTCGGCCTTCATCTTCTTCAAGATTTTTGCTCGCTGAACTCGAACCGTGCTTTGAGTGATGTTGAGTGCTTTCGCGACTGTCTTGGCCGTTTTGCCGTCAGCCAGAAGCCGCATGACTTCCACCTCGCGTGGAGTCAGCGTTTCCATATTGGCAAGAATCTCGGATCGTTCCAGTGTTGTGCTGCGCAACTGCCGGTCACGTTGCAGAGCTTGATCGACCTTCTGCAACAAGAGCTCAGGATTCGCTGGCTTCTCCAAAAAGGAAATAGCTCCCGATTCCATTGCGGAAACAGCCATCGGAACGTCCCCGTGTCCCGTCAGCAGGATGACTGGAATCAGAATGCGATGTTCAATCAAATACTGTTGAAGCTCAAGCCCATTCATGCCCGGCATGCGAACGTCCAGAATCAGACACCCGTGTTGTTGTGGATCATAAGCGTCCAGAAAATCCGCCGGCCGGCTGAAGTCGGCGACCTCGAACCCTTTGGCTTCGAACAACGAACGTAGGGCCTTTCTGACACTTGATTCGTTATCGACAACATAGACTGTCGCGGTATGTTTTGTGCCTTGGCTCAATGCTGTCAGTTCCAGACTGTTCTATCGTTTATAGCTCGTCAGAGATTAATGATCGCTGCGAGTTTCACTACCACCGTGAGCCATTGAGTCTACATTGATTGCTTCAGCGATTTCTAGTTATGACTGATTCACTTGGCGAAGATCGGCCGCGGTTTTCTCTGCCGGTAATGAAAACCGAAACGTCATTCCCTCGACGTCGCCTGGAACGACAGTCAAGCTTCCATGGTGCCCCTCAACAATTGATCGAGTAATCGAAAGGCCCAAGCCCAGACCTTCAACTTTGGTTGTATAGAATGGCTGAAACAACCTTTCCATGTCCTCGTCCGAGAGCCGCGGCCCGGTATTCGTGACGTCTACGTCAACGTCGTCAGTGCTGTTGCTGACGCTAATTGAGAGCAGGCGAGAACCAACATCAGTCTCACTCATCGCCTGTAAACCATTGGTGGCCAAGTTCATCAAGACTTGCTGAATCTGAATTCGATCCGCAGTAACAAGATCGCTGGCAGCTTCGAACTCTAAGTTGAGTTGTGATTCGTAGTTCTCGATTTCGCGCTTTAGGAAGTCAACCGTCTCGCGCACAAGATCACTCATCGAGAATGTCGATTCTTGCGAGGCGCGCTTTTGAACCATGCGACGTAAGCGTTTGATGATATTGCCAGCACGAGTAGCCTCGGCGGTAATGTCACTGAGGAGTTCCGACAGTTCGTCGGTGTTCGCCGCTGACGACTTCAATCGCTCGTGACAACTGCTGCTAAATCCGACGATGGCCATCAACGGTTGATTCAACTCGTGAGCTAATCCCGAGGCCATCTCGCCCAAGCTGCTTAGTCGTGATGCGTGTGCCAACTCTTCCTGCTGTTGGCGCGACCGTTCTTGCATCTTCTCCAGTTCGCTGGTTCGTTCACGCACACGTTGCTCGAGCTCATCATTCGCACGTTGTAGTGCAAGGCTGGCTTCTTTACGTTCGACCGCGTACATCAGTGCTCGAGACAACAAGCTCGGCTCAATCTTTCCCTTGACCAAATAGTCTTGCGCCCCGAGATGCACGGCCTGCATCGCCAACGTCTCGTCGTCCAATCCGGAAAGCACAACCACCGGCAAGTCCGCGGCGGCTTTCGAGACCTTCAGATAGGTCTCCATCCCTAAGCTGTCGGGTAAAGTTAAATCAAGCAACACAACATCGGGTTCCGAAGTGTCGATTCGCTCAAGTCCTAACGCCAACGTTTCCTCGTGAAGAATCTGAAGCGTAAACCGCTCGGCCTTGGCCAAGATCCGTTTGATGAACACGGCATCCGCAAGGCTATCTTCGATCAACAATACTTTTGTGGCCATAGCGCGAATCAGTTCGAAGGAAATCAACGGTTCGTGTTGGAACAGCTAGTCATGTTGCGGCACGTCGAGAAATCGAGGTTACGTCAGTTCACGTCTGCAAGCAAGATGTGTTGGATCTGATGATGACTACACGTCCTCAACGTTGCGGCATAGAATCTTCCGCATGAACGATCATGCAGCGTTAATTGCCGAGGCTCTTGAAATCCATCAGGCAGGGAATCTTGATGGTGCGGCGGCGATTTATCAGCGGATCTTGGATGCCGACCCGAACAATGCCGACGCGCGACACTTTTGGGGCGTCGTGTTGTATCAGCGAGGTCAGTTGGCGGAAGCCATTGAACAGATCGAAAAAGCGATAGCGATTCGCCCTGACGCGGCGATCTACTTTCACAATTTGGGTGAAGTTCAGTTGGCGGCGAATGATCTTCCGGCGGCCGAGCAGGCTTATCGTCGAGCGATCGAAATCCGACCGGCGTATCCTGACGCTCACAATCATCTGGGAGTGGCTTTGAAGGAGCGAGGTCGAGCAGACGATGCCGCCGCGCACATTCAGCACGCTTTGCAGTTACGCCCTGATTACGCCGAAGCTCACAATAATTTGGGCAATGTTCGCCAAGATCAAACGCGTTTAGACGACGCGGTGGAATGTTATCGAAAGGCGCTTCAGTTCAATCCCAACTTCACCGACGCTTACAACAATCTGGGCCGAGCACTCCTAGACCAAGGCCAATTCGAAGCCGCGACAGAGAACTATCTGCGGGCGATTCGAATGAATCCCCAACACGTCAAAGCGTATTTCTCACTATCAACGCAACGATCGTATGAGCCGCAAGATGATCACATCGACGCGGTTCGACGACTAGTGGAACTGGACACCTTGCCCGCGAATGAGCGAGCATTTGCGGCGTTCGCACTTGGCAATCTGCTGGACCGCCAAAAGCAGTACGACGATGCCTTCGCAGCTTATGACAAAGCCAATAAGCTCAAAGATGTCGAATTCGATTTCGAGGAGCATCAAGGCTACATTGACTCGATCATCGAATCGTTTCCGAGTGAGCTCTTTCAGAATCAACAGCTGCGTGGCACCGAATCGGATCGCCCAATCTTCATCGTTGGTATGCCACGCTCGGGAACAACGTTGGGCGAGCAAATCTTGTGTACTCACCCTCACGTATACGGAGCCGGTGAACTGGATGCGATCGCCAAGGTGGCAAGCATATTGCCTCAAATCGCATCGTCCGAGAAAGCGTATCCCGAGGCCATCGCGGATCTAGACGCAAACGCAGCCGCTCGATTGGCGAAGAGTTATCTGGATTTCATCGCAAAGCGAGATTCGCAAGCATTGCGAGTCACGGACAAGATGCCCGGAAACTTTCATCACTTGGGACTTATCCAGTTGTTGTTTCCCAACGCATCGGTGATTTATTGCAAACGGCATCCGTACGATGTTTGCTTATCGTGCTACTTCCAAAACTTTGGCAGCGTTGATTATTCATTCGACCTAGAGACGCTTGGACGTTTCTACGTTGAGCACGAACGATTGATGCAGTATTGGCGATCCGTCTTGCCGAACACCATTTTCGAGGTGACGTACGAAGACTTGGTCACCAATCAAGAATCCATAAGCCGAGCTATCGTAGAACACTGCGGACTCGAGTGGGACGACCAATGCCTGCGGTTCCACGAAACCAGCCGCGCCATTAAGACTATGAGCGTTTGGCAGGCACGTCAGCCGATTTACAAAAGCTCGGTGGCCCGTTGGCAACGATACGAAAAGCACATTGGGCCGTTGCGAGAAGCCTTGGGACGAGAGCCTTGAATCGAGCCAAAGAAGCCCGGCTTCTGCACTCGCAGGCAAGACGGGTTTACTTCGCAGCAGCAACCATTTGCACCAGCAAATAAGGCGGCAGTCGGACGAACGTTAACTGTTGCGCGGCCTTGTTGAATTCGTCTTTCTTCTCTGGAAACACTTGCCCCATCGCAAGTAAGAACAACGATTTGTTTGTGGGATGTAAGACAACAGAATTCAATTCATCGGAGGTTGGTGGCGCCTCGCGTTCGAACAGCATCGCGGCCCGGCGTCGATCATCGCTGCGTTGAGATTTCAGTGCCTCGATCGCCTTTTGACGCCACTCTTTTGCCTCGTCAAATCGGTCGGCGTGCTGCAAAGCGATCGATATAGCAAGCAATGCAAACGGTCCTTGACGGACTGCATCAAGTTCCTTTTGGCTCATCGCCAAGTCAATTCGATCAGTAACCAAGTAGACATGCAGTGTCGTCATCGGTTCGACTTGCCCCCAGCGTTCCGGTGCCTTGAGTGCTTTGATGTCCTGCGTCATATACTCAAACGGTCGCCGTATGTACTCGCGATACGAGGTCGCACCGGGTAAGTTCGCCGGGATACGCGCTTGGTATGTCTTGACTCCATCGGCGGCGGCCTCGACGTTGCCTTGGCTTATCAAACAATCACAGAGCAACCACAGATGACTGACGGTTCCCGTTTTCTGTAGCGGAGCCAAATCCCGACGGTACTTGGCAATCAACTCATCAGTGCGTCCCGTTGCGCGAAGAGCATAATGGGTCAGCATGATGATCAGATCTTTATCGAACCCCAGTTCAGTGGCCGCTTCGATGCACTTCGCACAAGTCGCCCAGTCGCCGTCGGATGCCGCGGCATAGCCAAGGGCATAATGCGGCCAGGAAAGTTTGGGATCGGCTTGAATTGACCGTTGAAACAACTGCGACGCCTTTTCGCGCCCCTTGACCATTCGGCCATTCAAATACAGCAACCGCGCATTGTCTGGATCTTTTTTCAGTCTCTCGGCATAGTCAGCCTCGACCTCATCACGATCGATTACGGAAAGGTCTTGATACGCCCGATGCCACGGGATCGAGATCGGCTTGCGATCGAGGTACTGCTTTAGAAAGTCGGCGGCCCGCTGCTCTTGCTTGGAACGTGCGATGGTCAACGAGTACTTCGAGATCAAACTGACGTCGTATTGTTTTCTTGCCAATCGAGATTCAACAAACATCAGCGCTCGGTCCAGCGAAACCGTCGACTCGAGCTCTTGAGCGATTTCACCGTCCGGCCTGCTAACAGAGCCGAGATGTGTCTTGGTGACTGTCCTGACACTGCTACCGACTTCGATTTCTCTTGGCGGCGACTCGAACACGTAGTCCACATCGGCGAATTCATAAAAGGACTGCCCCACAAACAGTTTCGATGTGGGAGCTTGTAGTCTTTGTGAGTAATAGATTGTCGAGAGTCGCAGGCAACCGTGGCCACCGACGTTGATGACCCATGCCGGATTCTTGAACCAGCGATCGAAGTAATTCGACTCGATCTTGAACTCAAATTCTTCGTCAACGGGTCCGCTGATTTTCGCCGTGTGAGTTCCCTCGGTTAACGTCAACTCTTTTCTGCCGAACCCGATTTTGACTGGTGCGTCGCCGTCAATCGTCAGCTGCACTTCCTCGTTAAGGTCGTTAATGACGTGAACGGTTCGACCGCGCCGGATCGAGTCGTTGTTGATGGCTAAGCCGGCGGCTGCCAGCACTAAGATGATGGCGCCGATGACGGCATTGCGTTGCCATGATGCCGAGCGTCCTGACTTCGAGTCGAAGAAGCTACGCACCGACTTCTCTTTCGACGGTAGAATGCTCTCTGTCTTGCCTGCGGCTTTTTCAGATCGCTGAACGAATTTGCGGAACTCGTAGTTTTGCGCGACGTCGGGAAACTCGCCAATCAAATGTTTGCACAGCTCTAAAGTTTCCTGGTGACGGTTCGCCTGCTGATACGCGGCAGCCAAATCTTCCAACGGCGCCATCGTGTAAACTTGTCCGGCCCCCGGCTGTTCTAGGAAATCCAAGAGTTTGCGGGCGTCATCCAACTCGCCTGATTGCAAATGACGAAAAGCGACTCCAAGCCGAGCCTCTGGCAAGTCGGGACGCAAATCGTAGGCTTGTTGATAGAATTCAGTCGCGTCGTCCACTTGTCCGAACGAATCCATTTGTATCGCGAACCCGGCCAGTAAATCGGCGTCTTCCGGAAACTCTTGAATCGCTGCTTCGCGGAACTCCGTCGCTTCCTTGAACTGCTGAAACCCGCACAGATTCCCGTGGACTTCTAAAGCTGCCTCGACAGAAGATTGTTCGCGAAACTTTTCCAAAGCGCCGGAGACATTCAGCTGCTTGGACATCTCCCACTCATCAGCATCGACCGCGTAGTGATATTCGCACAACGAACACATGTCGATGATTCGTTTGCGCTTCAGCGGGATGACAGGAATGAAAAGAACGACGAACCACAGTCTTGTATCGTAAGAATTCAGCGTGCAGTTGCGATTACACACCGAGCATGCGGCTTCCCGCGCATTCAGGTTGGACTTGCTGACGTAACGAGTGCCGATACCGTTAATTGTGGATGGCATGTTTAACTCCAAGGCCAGATCACGAGGACTGTCGAGCGATCTGCGTCCAAATGTCGCCGTCGAATAAATTGACGCTCTTGGCAAGCCCCGCTTCGACCAATTCCGGCCCGCTGACAAATCGTCCCGGCCGCACCCATTCGTTGATTTTTTCGAGTGGATAATCCAAGAGCTTCGCAATCAGACCGTCCAGGCCTTGCTCCAAGTTCTTGAAGTGGCGCGCCCACTCAGCCGCTTCCTCTAAACGGACGTCCTCTTCACTACTCCAACGCATCGGATGAAACAACAACGTGCATTGCGGCGTCACGAATCGCTGCCGACAAGCCGCAAACGGAAGAATGGCCGCCGACGAACACTCGCCAGTCACCACCCCGATCGCATCGAGTCCCCGCAAGCGAATCAAAGTCGCCAGGGCAAGCCCCACATAAGCACTGCCGCCCCCCGAGTCGAAATAAATAATCCCGCGACTTCGCCGAGGAACTTCCATGATCTCGCGGAATAAGTCTGGCTCTTTATCTGTAAGCTCGCCGGTTATGGAAATCTCCCAACCGTTGAATTCATCGCGAACCCAACGAGGGCCACGAGTCTTAGGCGGATCAGCACGCATTTGTGTTTGCTCAGAAAGAGGTCAACAATGATGATATTTGGATCATCTTTTATCCGCGGGAACTTAGCTCTGCAACCAGCGCGAAAGATTACCGACAAGTTACCTGTGCTTTGCGGCGCAACTTGCGTGTCCATCAACGTTCTGATCCGACAATGATACTTTCTGAGACCAAAGACATCACCCTCAGTCCGTTCGGCCTCTGGAATAACTTGTGCGACACACTTGACCAATTCACGCGTCTATGTGTGCCATTCTTGACACTGCTTTTCTTCAAAGGGGAGTATGGACGCGCTTTGACCCCGGCGCGATTCCGCGAACATCTCGAGGCGGATTCCCGTTGCTACTGGATAGACATTGGCAAGATGATTTACGCCACTTGATTTGGCTTGCATTTTGCCTTTTCATTAGAAAACACTGATTATATAGTTATAAAACATATACTCATTAACCTATTAGTACAAAGGTCGGCAACATGGCGAAGAAAGCAGCCCAAGGCTGAGAAGCCATCTTTGACGATCTCCGGGCAAGGCGTATCGAAGCCTTCTGGCGAGACGCAGAGCTTCATCGTTGCGTGTGCTGGTTACAGCTATAAGAATTCGCAACTGCAGTTCATCAAGTCGGCGAATGCCGGTGGCGAGAATGTGTCTTATACCGTCGAGCCGGCGACGCCAGAAGGTTACGGCGGTGGAGTGCTGGGCTTCAGCGATAAGGCATCAGCAGGATCAGCGGTGTTTACCGTCAGGACTGGTGCGGGAACTCCGCCAAAGCATAACAGTACGGTGGGGGCTAAAGTCCGTTTTGCCGATAGCACGACGGCGGCCAACGCGACTTTTGTCATCTACGGATCCACGAGCCTTACTGATGGCGACACGTTTGGAAATGTGGTCTTTCACCAGGTTGCGACCGCTAGCCTTGCCATGTTCATCAACAAAGGTGGAACGGTCGCGGCTGGGGATGGTGGGAACACTCAATTCTATAATAACTCGACGGCGGCAAATGCTGTTTTCCACAACGAAGGCGGAATTGCTTACGGGCAGACATATACGCTTAAAGGTGGAAAAGTCGTGCCAAAGATGGGAAAGGATGGGCCAAAATACCAAGGGGCAACGGCGGCGACGTTGCCTTTGATGGGTCGACGAGTGGAGCCAACGGCGCGTTCCACAATTATGCAGCTCCAAAAGCGGGGGCGCACGGCGGTGTGACCAGCTTCAACAACAACTGGCGCCCGTACCGATTCAAAAAGGGAAAGCCAACGGTGCGAACGCTGGCAATGGCGTCTATCACAATTACGGCGCAGCAGGTGGTCGGCAAGGCGGCGGCGGACACACCGAGTTCACAGCGCTATGGGGTTGCCCGTCTGCCGATCAATGCATTATCCACAACTATGGCAGCGAGACTTCTTACAGTGAATCGTCAGGTTTGCATGGTTCCTGGGGCGGCTACACGGTCTTCACGATCACGACTGGTGAGCTCTCGAAGGTTGGGGATGTCGATTATCCTGAGAAAAAATCCGCCTATAAAGGCCCAACTCGATCGGGCGCGCCCAAAGAGTCTGGACAGTACGGAATCATAGAAGCGAACGGGCAAGAGTTTCGTTACTTTCCCACAGCAGCGAATGGAACATTCCACAACTATCCAGCGTTGCGCAAAATACGGAGACCCCGGCAGCACCAAGTTCGCAATCTACGCGCCGTACGCACCGCACGTGAGTTACAGCGGTCCCGATGGCAACGTGCCGACTGCTGGCAACGGCACGTTTCATAACTATGGTGGCGAAGCCAAGTACGCGAAGGGATGTTTCACAGAGTTCTCGAACGCCGTCACTGCTGACTGTGCCACGTTAATCGCATACGGCGGCAGCAATGGCGGCGAGCCCAGACAAATCAAGTTTGCTGATGATTCATTGGGAGCCAATGCGGCGGTGGAACTCCACAACGGGGGTATGCTGGCTTTGAGCTACCACACAGGAGTGTTGACGATCAAGAGTCTGGCGGCCTACGACTCCGGTGCAATCCAAATTCAACTGGGCAAGACCACCAGTGGGCTGGCAGTATCCGACGAACTCAACCCGTACTCGGATGCAATCGTTGACTTCGACTTCTACTCGAAAAGAAAGCCTCGCCGCGGTAAAAGCTATACCATCCTGTCTTGAAGCGACCTTTCCAAGAAGATTTCCCTTGAGGCAATCTCAAGGCAGCAAGGTCCATGGAATGGACCCAACATTCAAGCTGGTGGACGATGACACGCTTGAGGTTTCGTTTTACGAGGCGGAAGACGATTAAGGCGTTGGCGAAGCCTTATCGATCAATCATCGTGCTTGTGTACGTCGCGCGTGTCGTTTGATATCGTTGATCGCGGAAGCTACTTACCTGACTTTTACGATTTGATCTTATGCCGTCCTTGATCGATTTTCCGTTGGAAGAAACTTTTGCCGAGCGAATGCCCGGCTTCTACGCGGCTTGCCCGCCAGCGTCTGTTCCCGAGCCTAGTTTGTTGCAGTTCAACTATGCGTTGGCTGATGAATTAGGCTTCGAGACTGAGCCTGCGGATTCGAACACGCTGGCCGCGATCTTGTCGGGTAATGAGCTGCCCGAAAGTATCAACCCGATTGCTCAAGCCTACGCGGGACATCAGTTTGGTGGCTTCGTACCACAGCTCGGCGACGGCCGCGCGCACTTATTGGGCGAGGTCGTCGACCTCAATGGTCAACGTCGAGATATCGCACTGAAAGGTTCCGGTCGCACACCATTCTCACGCGGTGGCGATGGCAAGGCTGCGGTCGGACCCGTGTTGCGTGAATACATCATCGGTGAGGCAATGCACGCGCTGGGAATTCCAACGACGCGAGCATTAGCCGCCGTGGCAACGGGTGAAACCGTGATGCGTGAAGGCCAGCTTCCAGGAGCCGTGTTGACTCGAGTCGCTGCCAGCCACATTCGCGTGGGAACGTTCGAGTTCTTCGCAGCTCGACGTCGATTCGACGAAGTTCGCCAGTTGGCGGACTACGTGATCGATCGACACTATCCGGAGCATGCCGATGAAGAAGACCGCTACCTTTCACTGTTCAAGGCTGTGATCGAGCGACAAGCAAGTTTGCTTTCGAAGTGGATGTTAGCAGGATTTATCCACGGCGTCATGAACACGGACAACATGACGATCTCCGGCGAGACCATCGACTATGGGCCTTGTGCCTTTATGGAGTCGTATCATCCCCTGACCGTGTTTAGTTCGATTGATCATGGTGGACGCTACGCGTATCGGAATCAGCCAATTATGGCGCAATGGAATCTGACACGATTCGCCGAGTCACTCTTGCCAATTATTGACGACGAACCCGATCTCTTGGTGGAAAAGGCAACAGAGATCCTCAATGGGTTCATGCCTCAGTTTGACAAGTTTTGGCTCACGGGCGTCCGAGCGAAGCTTGGACTACAGGATACAGAAGGCGACGATGAAGCCGACCGAGCGCTTGCCGAAGAGTGGCTTGAGTTACTTGAGCAAAACGACGTTGATTGGACGTTAGCCTGGCGATACTTGGCCGCCGCCGTCGAGGAAAACTTGGAGCCACTCCAGTCTTTGTTCCGATCGAACGAAGTCCTCACGCCTTGGCTCGAAAAGTGGAATTCCCGTCTTTGTAATCCAACAGCGGCCACAGCCACGTCCATGCGGAACGTGAATCCAATTTACATTCCTCGAAATCATCTTGTTGAAGATGCACTCACCGCGGCATCGGATGACGGTGACCTGAACTTGTTCGAAAAGTTGCTCAGTGTCATCGAACATCCTTTCGACGAGCGACCTGAGCTTGAAGAATATGCCAAGCCCGCGCCGTCACAGTTCACCGCATGTTACAAGACGTTTTGCGGTACCTAGACGCATTGCCAACGACTGCTGGAGTCCAGGCTTTAGCCGCCTAAGTGATGCTAAGCTCCAGTTAAGGCGGCTCTCGGTATGTATCGCTGTTGACCGACATGGACAATTTGATCGCGCAAAATCTCTATCAGTCGGAAGGCTTCGAAGTTGTCGATGCGATGCACTCGTTTCAGTTGCCGTCCAAGCGTTAACGCGGCCTTGCCAAAAGTTCGTCGAAGCGTTGATTGGCTGCCTGCCATTCGCTGCTCGCTTCGGGCTCAAAGCGTTTCATCTCGCTGGACGCACGAACGCTTCCACGGACATCAGCCAGCGAACCGATCTCGCCAGCCGTTCGAGCTTGCAGCAGAAGATTACCCAACACGGTGGCCTCGACGGGCCCCGTGACAACTGGGCGGCCGCATGCGTTTGCCGTGAATTGGTTGAGTAGTTCGTTTTGAGTGCCGCCGCCGACGATATGAATGACTTCCACCGGTGTTCCCGTTAGCGACTCGAGCGTGCTTAACACTTTTCTGTATTTCAGCGTTAACGCTTCCAGAGCACAACGGACGAATTGGCCTTCGCTTTCTGGTTCCGGCTGATTCGTGTTGCGGCAGAAGTCTCGAATGGCCGCTGGCATATCATCTGGCGAGACGAAGGTGGCATCATCGGGGTCGATTATCGAGCGGAACGGAGCGGCTTCGGCAGCCAGCTGTGTAAGTTTTCCGTAATCGAAGCTCTCGCCGTTTCGTTCGAACGACCGCCGACATTCTTGTACCAACCACAAGCCCGCGATGTTCTTCAACAGCCGAAATGTGCCGTCGACGCCTCCTTCGTTGGTCAGATTCAACTCCATAGCCTGCGGTGAAACGATGGCTTCGTTGATCTCCAACCCCATCAAAGACCAAGTACCCGAGCTAATGTACGCCCAGTTTGCTTGACCCGTCTTTTCAGTCGGCACGGCAGCAACAGCAGACCCAGTATCATGAGTGGCCGGCGCGACGACGTTGACCTTACCCAGACCCGTGTTGCGAGCCACCTCGTCCCGAAGCGTGCCCAAGTGCGTTCCTGGCGCGACCACTTCGGGAAACATGTCGGTCGGAATCTCAAGTTGCTTTAAGAGTGACTCGGACCAGTCCTTTTGCACGGGATGAAAACATTGAGTGGTTGTTGCATTCGTGTACTCGACAACTCGACTACCTGACAGCAGCCAGTTGAAATAATCGGGCATCATCAAGAACAAGTCGGCGGCATCCAGTAGCTCGGGCGTATTTTGCCGCATCGCTACCAATTGGTAAAGCGTGTTCAATTCCATGAACTGAACGCCGGTCTCGGCAAAGACAGTCGCCTGTGGAACCTGCGTGAAGGTATGTTTCATCATGCCCGAGGTGCGTGCGTCTCGGTACGTATACGGAAAGCCGAGAATCTCTGACGACTGGGATAAGAGGACATAGTCAACGCCCCACGTATCAATACCAATCGAGACGACCGAATCGCCAAACTCGGTAGCTGCTTTTGCGAGTCCCTTTTGAATCTCCGACCAAAGGCCGATCACGTTCCATCGCAACGTGCCGCCAACGGAGATTCCGCCGTTTTCGAATCGGTGCAATTCTTGCAGCCGCATCTTCTGGCCGTCGAATAAGCCAGCCATAACGCGACCGCTCGACGCACCAAGATCAATTCCCAAATAGCATTGTTCGGCCATTGCTGCTTTCCTCAGAAACCGGCGCCGTTAAACCTTTTCGTAGGCGCTTAACAGCAATGATTCGGTTTCTTGCCAGCCAATGCAACCGTCGGTGATCGAGACCCCATGCTCAAGCTTCCTGGGATCGGTCAAACTCTGTTTGCCTTCATTGAGATTGCTCTCAAGCATCAAGCCAATGATCGTCTTGTTGCCGGCGACTCGCTGATCAATGACGTCGTTCCAGACGATCGATTGGCGCCGGTAATCTTTGTTCGAGTTTGCGTGGCTGCAATCGACGACAAAGTTCGGCGACAACTGGGAACCTTGAAGGCGTTCCGTCGCAGTCTTCAAGTTATCGGAATCGTAATTCGGACCGTTGTAGCCGCCGCGAAGAATCAAATGCCCCCAGGGGTTGCCGTTGGTGTTCACGATGCAGGTCTTGCCATCAGGATCAATGCCCAAAAAACTGTGCGGGCTTTGTGCGGCTTGCATGGCATCCATGGCGATTTGAAGGTTGCCGTCCGTGCTGTTCTTATAACCCACAGGCATCGAAAGTCCGCTGGCCATTTGTCGGTGCGTGGGCGACTCTGTCGTGCGAGCCCCGATAGAAGCCATCGTGATCAGATCGGCAATGTATTGCGGAGTGATCGGCTCGAGCATCTCGGTCGCTGCCGGGAGTCCCAGCTCGGCGATCTTGATCAAAAGCTTGCGCGCAATCTGCAAACCATTGCCAATATCAAAAGTGTCGTTCAAGTGAGGGTCGTTGATGAGTCCTTTCCAACCGACGGTTGTTCGCGGCTTCTCGAAATAAACTCGCATCACGACAAAAATGCGGTCTTGGACTTTCGCGGCCAGTTCCTGCAATCGCGTCGCGTACTCTAACCCCAAATCCGGATCGTGAATCGAGCATGGACCGACAATGACGATCAAGCGGTCATCGTCGCCTTCCAAGATTTTCTTGACGGATTCGCGCGAGCGAACAACGCAGTCGACGGCTGCATCACTTGCCGGCAAATCCGACTTCAAGTGGTTTGGCGAGACAAGCGGAACGGTGTTCTTAATATTGACGTCAGCAGTTTGCATTCGGGTTGCGTAACCTTGAATGGAATAAAATGGGAATCTGCCAAAACCACATGGGCAGACTGAGAGCTAAACGTCCAACGTAATCTGGCCCAAAACCCTTGACCGCCGCCTCGAGAATTTAAGCCGAACAGTTTACCAATTGTGCAGTCGAATTACATCCGAGTGCAGTTGATCACGACACTTGGGGGGCAGCGTCCTTTTAGCATACCCGTAGCCACCGTCGCCAGACGGTGGCTACGGGTATGTTATTTCCGCGCTGCTGCCTTAGGGAGCTCAGGGATGAGTTAGCACGCTAACGAATTTGAGAGAGGTTGATAACCTCTTGATTGCTGGGAATGCTCCAATTCGGCAGTATCTCGGGATTGATCTCGATCACACCCAGCTTCATCGCCAAGTTGACATCAGCCTCGGGCCAATCCAGCGAAATGCGGTGAGGCAACACAACGCCGGTTGCCACATCGAGCTGATGATCGCCAAAGGTGGCTTTCGCGATCAAATTGCCTTTGCCGTTGTAAAGTGCGTGCGCCATGATCACTCCGCGACAGGCGTCGACGACGATTAGTCGCTGCACAGTTTCACCTGCTGGCGTCACACCGTGGGCAACCAGTCGGATTTCGTTGCCGTCGCCAGTTCGAGTCATCTCGTACTCCCGCTCGTTCAGCGGAATTACACCAAGGGCCGCAATGATCCAATCGGGCTGAAATGGTATCGGCAAGCGATGTTGAACACGGGAAATGTCATCGTGACCAACCGTCAAGACCTTGCCTTGTGTCTCGCGGCTCGAGAACCAAAGCTGATTATCGTTCGAACCGATCTCGACGGCGTCTTGTCCCAAGATCCCCGCTGACAATCGAAAGTTACGAGGCGACGCGACTGCAATGTTGCCGGACAGCCAAACTGGTAGCCCCTTTTGTCGCGCACGGATCGACATATCCGTCGATTGCCAGGAGTTGACAGCGGCGATGTTCGTGTTCAGGTGCGTGATGACTTGGCTCAGCGAGGCTTCAGGGGGCAAGACGCACGTTGGCTGACAAAACGAAGCTTGTGGCATCCAATGGCACATCACCTTGCAACCCGAGCCGCTGCAAGCAACCACCGCCATCAATAAACACAGAACTCGTGACATGATCCATCCTTGGATGTCACCGATCGGTTCACCGCAACAGCTCGGAATTCAAGCTTTGTTGCAATTCAGCGATTTCTTGGTCTGTAAGGTCCTGGTCAAGGACACGAAACGGGCCCTCACCATGAATGCCCGTCAACTCTAAATACTCGACTTCGTCCTCAAAGTGTGAGCCTTCCAAACGCAACCGCTTCTTCTGCAGTAACAGTAAGGCCAGCACATACTTGAACTTATCTTGTCCCGGATTCGCGTCTTCCTCGAGTTGCTCGAAACACGTCATCAAGGCGTCAGTGTCGAGCGGCTTCGGTTTATTCAGGTCGACCTGAGGAACTTGGCATTGCCAATGAGCAATCGAATTCTCCGGCGGACCACTCCAGCCGTCCTCGGAAAAATCCAACCGCAAGATCTCGCCATCCTGGTCAACCAGAACCGAATGGCACGTCGAACCCGGCTCAAGTTCAATTTCCGTCGCCGCGCACTTCGCACCAATTGGCTTTACGGTGTAATCCATCGCCCTTCACAAACCTCGAGGAATCGCGGCCGGATGCTAGTGAAATCCGCCAAACGAGGCAATACGGGCTGAGTTCTTAGGCTTCTTTAGCTTGCTGAGAATCTGCTCTCGTTTTGCTCTTTGCCGAAAGAGACACGACGAAACTTGCTCAAGGCGATGCACATTAGGGTGGTCTCCCACCCCAGTGTGCCCCTATGATGGCGACCGAAGCCACAGTTTACGGCTGAATAGGTCGCTCTCATCGTGAGCATTTACTCGCGATTTCACCGACGGATATAAGGCAGGCATGAATTCGGAATCGGTTGCTCAGTTAACCCTGATTGCTTACGCCACCATTGCGATTGGCATCGTCATCTGGCGGGCCATGCGGTCGGAAGAAGGATTGATGGTTTGGTTTTTGTTCCTCGTCGAACACATCTTCTTTCAGTCCCTGTTCCAACACCGTAGCAATCGCCACGCACCTTACCCCGACGGCCCTGCGCTGTTGCTAGCCAATCATCGCAGCCCCGCTGATCCTGTTTGCTTGTGGATGAACATTCACAACGGAGACTTCTGCAGCCGTGCTCGTACGATCAGCTTCTTGATGGCTCGCGAGTACTACGAAGTTAAAGGCATACGATGGGTTTGCGAAGCGATGAAGTCGATCCCGGCCGCTCGTGATGGTCGCGATATGGGGCCTGCCAGAGAGGCTTTGCGGCTATTGCAAAAGGGCCGCTTGGTGGGAATCTTTCCAGAAGGTCGCTTGAATCGAGGTCCCGGACTGCTACCCGGAGACACCGGAGTTGCCTGGTTGGCACTTCGAGCTCAAGTCCCCGTTTACCCGGTCTACATCCTCGGTGCTCCCGCCGAAGGCACGATGGTGACACCATTCATCTCGCCAGCAAAAGTTCGCGTCGTTTACGGTGACGAAATCGATCTTTCACCTTACCGAGGCCAACGGAAGACTCAGGCTTTGTTGCGCGAAGTGACGAACTTGATGATGTGCCGATTGGCAGAGTTGGGTGGTCACGAATACGAGCACGCGGAAGAAGAGCAAGCGGCCACGAATGGCAATGGCAAGCCGCAGCTAGAAGTCACCGAAGCGGCGAGTGCTTGAGAACAGGAAGTCCGCGGAAACGCGCACAAGAAGCCCGGCTTTTCCGAAAAGCCGGGCTTCTTGCAGTTCGGTTAAGGCAAATCCGCCGAAACGCGAGCACCGTCGCTGATCACTTGCAGCTGATTCGATGCCCCAATGCCTGTCGAAACGCTGACAATGTACAACTCGTCAGTCTCAAGATCGACTTGATGGGAAACGCTGTCGACTTGATTGCCATTCGAGTCGGTGGCGACAACATTAATCCTCATGTCGGCATCAACCGGAACAAAGAAATACTCGGCATTGCCTGCGTTGGCAATCACGATCTCATCTTGCTGAGCAACACCACCGTCGTTGGTGTTGACCGTCACTGTGCCAGTATAGATCAAGCCATCACTTGCCGAACGGTACCCTAACTGCATTTGGTTTAAGACCGATGGCACAGCAGCTCCGATATTTGGAACGCCAGGCCAACGCAACTCGATGAAGTTACTTGGAAATGGCAAGCCACCGCCACCAGCAGTCTGCAACCGATTGGCACCGGTTTGGATGTAGTCGCCATGTTGTACGTTACGTATCAATTGCAAATCGTAAGGCGTTCGCGATCGACTTCCGACATTGCCATGAACGACAAGGTCTTGATACGTGGCCGCCGCCGAGGGCAACTGGTTGATATCCATACCTGCCGGCACTAAGTTCAAGCCCGAGACCGCACTGGATCGAATCGTATTCAACACCGCGGAATCAGGAATGGGCATGTTGATGCCAACGTTGTTCGGATCATTGGGATCGTACGTTGCACCATGAACAACGTTACCTCTGAGCGCGATTTGCGAAGTCGGAGCCACCGTCGTCTGCAACGTAAACATCAACGGCGCGCCCAATGAACCGGTACGATAGTAGTTATTGATGATGTTCGCGTGAATCGGACCTGGCTCTTTCGAGGTCGAGTACGATCCAAACTGGTAGGCATACTTGCCGGCGTTGTAAGTCACGTTGTTCGCCATGAAGATCTTGGCGTGAGCATTGATTTTCGGTAATCTCTTGTTCGCTGACGCGATCACGTTGTTCGTGACCGAGACGAACTCGCCCTGAGTCAGTTCAAGTGCTGCGTAACCTGGTGATCCCGCCGTCGGGGCACTCAACACTCGCCCCATGTACGAACGATCGATGGTGATGTTTCGCAAGAATGGAGCGTCTTGGCCATCTCGAAAGACGGCGATCGAACCATCTGTAGCATCCGTCACGGTAACTCGGTGCAAGACAACGTTCTCGACGCCTTGCGTATGATCCGAACTGATGACAATTCCCTTGCGTCGGAAATTCGGAATGCGGTGAGTTGGATATCGCCCAGCCGCGGCGCGACCATCGAAGATACCCAAAAAGCCTGCCTCGCCATTGCCGGGGCGAACTTTGATGTCGGACATAAACACGTTGGAAGCACGGATGACAAGCATGTAACCGCGAAGCTCAACCCCAACGCCAGCTTCTGGCCCCAAAATGCTGAGGTCGCCATTGGTGATGTGAATCCGATCATCGTTCACCAAGATTCCAGACTTGGTGAAATAAATGATCCGCGGACCTTCCAATGACAACGCGTGTTTGAATTCCAAGTTCGCCGTCGGCCGCGTTGGATCGATGGCGATGATGCGAGCCCCATCGACGAAGCCAGCTCTTGTTTGTGTTCCAAAACCGCGAACTCCGTAAAGATCGTGGACGGTGTCCGATCCTTGATAGTAGCCGACAACATTGCTCGTCCCGAATTCAAGGCTCGTGAATGAACCCTCAATGCTGTCATTTCGCAACTTCCGCATGACTTGATCGAAGGCCAAATGCGGTGTGGAGTAATAAGGCGAGACCGTCCAACTTCTCAGCAGCGAAGAAAGCTCACCCAGATTTTGTCCGTACGGAGTATTGGTGGCGATCGAGATATCCTCGTTCGCGTTCCCATCAATCAAATCGTGGCCATCGCCACCAATGAGAAGATCGCGGCCGGCGTCTCCGGTCAGTTGGTCATCGTCATGACCGCCGTGAAGAACGTCGTCGCCGCTACCACCGATGAGAACATCGTTCCCGACGTCTCCTGCAAGCAAGTCGTTATGAGAACCACCAAACAAGTGATCGTTGCCATAGTCGCCAACCAAGACGTCTTGTCCGGTGCCACCGATCAATTGATCATCGCCGTTATTGCCAACCAGCGAGTCGTTGCCATCTCGGCCATCCAAAGTGTCGTCGCCGTCATGACCTCTGAGCGTGTCGTGAGATCGCCCGCCAATTAATCGATCCTCACCCGGGCCTCCGAAACCGGCGAAGGCAAACGAAAAACCATCACCATCGATGAGATCATCGCCATCGTTTCCAAAGACCTCGACCGCCGCCGACAAGCTACTGTCACGACCGTCGATATGAATCACGTCGTCTCCTCCACCACCCCGAATTGTGAGCGAACCGGTTGGGTTGAGGAAATCGATCGAGACGCTTGAGCCTTCCGAAGTCAAACGCGACATGCCATCCGTCGCCGATGAGTTGTCACTCAAAGTCACCGTGTCGTCCGTGTCGTCAGCAAAGATGAAGAGGCGATCGACTGCTTGCAACTGATCACGAATTAGGGAAAGCGCAGGTAGCTGAACGGGCTTGCCATCTAGTGAAATCATTTGGAGGTTGGCGGCGAAGTCATAACGGATCGTCTGCAGCGAACCGCCGACAAGTCTTAACTGTGGACCGTTCGAGTTCATGGCGCTTCGGTCAGCGCGAATGCCGCCCATCGGCAACGGATCGCCGTTCGAATAGTCGACAACAATGTCCAATGCTGAGGTGCCCGTAAGTCGAACTCGCCCGAAGTTTTGATAGCTAAGGCTATCGATCACAGCATTCGAAGCGATGATCTCCAGCTGATCCAATTGAGTTTGCGAATTCGTGCCGCGGCGGAGAATGATTTGCTGAATGCCGTCACGCGCCAACTGATCAACGTCGATGAACATCTCATCGACGACAAACGTGGCTTCATAGGCACCGATATCCGGTCGCAATCGCCCGTCTTGAAAACGCGATTGCCCACGCTGATCGATGTCGTTCAAGTCGGTCTCGACACCAGAATCAATTGCCGGGCTCCCCGCCATCAACGCGTGAGTCGGCGTCGCACCACCATTGTTCTTAAGCTGTGGATCCAACATTGGGTCGACATTCAAAATGTCGCTACGGTGAAAACCACTGCCCTCTCGAGTATCACCAATCAGATTGTGCCCCAAGCTGACGAATTCGTCGCCCGTCAAATCGGGCCCGAAGACGCCCGTATTTCCGGCCACAATCGAATTCACCAACGAAATGTGGCCGCCTCGATTCCGAAGTCCACCGCCGCGAACTTGCGCCACATTACGAAAGACTGTCGACTGCGAGACCTCGATCTGAGTCCCGTGATGAGCACTAATGCCTGCTGCAACGATGGCCGTGTTGTTGGAGACGGTCGCGTTTTGGAAGTCGATCTTGGCCTGCTGAATTGCGGAGACTGCACCGCCGATCAAGCTGGCGGAATTCCCGAATAGTGCACTGCTGCATACATCGACATCGCCCTGCTTGGCAAACAAGCCACCACCGCGACGCGCATCGTTTTGAGAGACGCTGGTGTCGGTCAACTGTAACTCGCCGCCACGGAGAACTGCGATTCCGCCGCCCGCCTGAGCGCTGTTGTTCTTTATGTCGGACCCATCGATGTGGACCAAACCTCGGAGTACCTCGACACCCGCTCCACGCTGCGCGGAGTTGCCGCTGACGGTTGATCCTTCCACTTCGGCATCAATGTTTGCGATAAAGGAAAGTCCACCGCCGGTTGCCGCCACGTTGCTCGAGATCGTCGAGCCGCTGATGTCAGTGTGGCTCAACCGACTGAATACACCGCCGCCGCGATAACTGGCCGAGTTGCCGGTGATCGTTGAATCAACAACATTAAGTGTGGAGTTGTAAACGTACGCTCCACCACCGGTAAACTCAGCAACATTGCCCGAGATTGTGGATTGTTCGACTGTGATCGAGCCACCTAGCGAGAAGATACCGCCGCCTCGATCAGCCGTATTCTGAGAGATCTCGCTGGAAGTAATCGTGACGCTGCCGCCGCGATTGACCAGACCACTGTCCTGATTGCCGGCAATCGTGCTATTGGTAAGCGTGACGGAATTGCTGCTGCCCTGGCTATAGATTCCGATGCCATTGTTGTCGACAACGCGGCTATCGATGAGCACCAGCGTGCCACCATTGCGCACGCGAATTCCCGCCCCAAGTTCAGCGTTGCCGTTGGTGATACCGACGCCGATGAGCTTCAACGTCGCGCCACTGCGAATTTGAAACGCGCGGTCAATGAAGCCAGCATCGATGGTTGTCTGGTTTGCCCCCAAACCAGCAATGGTGAGCGTGTCCTTGATGTCGAGATCGCCGAAGTTCTCGCCAATGGAGCTTTCGTGACCGACGGTTAGCCGGTAACTGCCAGCCAACAACTGAATGATGTCGTGGCCCTCGGCCAGATTGGCTTCGCGCACCGCGCTCCGCAACGTCGTTCGCCCTGTGCTGTCTGCGGCGATTCCATTGCCATCGATTGCATCCGTTGCATCCGCAAGTGTGTTGACGGTAAATGTCGTCAACAGCATTCGCGGCTCTAAGCACTCAACGTTCGAGTTGTGGCGGTGTTCCTTTCGGCGTTCGCAACGGTTGTTTCGCCATTGAGAATTGAGTCGACACGTCGTTGTGTCTTGCGAGCGGCGTTTGTTCAGCCGTTGGTTGAGCGGAGAGATCCCCGATCCTAGCCGAGCCCTGAAATAGGACAGCCAAGACTTCCAGTGCATATGCTCACTTGTCGATCTTAGTTGCAAAATCGAAGCACACGTTCACTGTACCAACCGAAACACCAGATGCAATCCATACATTAAGAAGAAAGCGGAAACTGGAAGAACTGCACAGGATAACAAAAACCGAGAAGCCGGCAAAAGCGTCATAATCCTGAGAATCGTTAATCTCGACCAACCCGATCGCTGTAAACCACTGGCCAGGAAACGGTTAAGTGAGACTTCTGAGTGTGCCTGTCTCAGCGGCTAGATTAGTCGTGCAGTTCCGTTAAACTTTGGAAACACCAACTATACCCAGCTATGTAGCGGAGCGGCGTGAGCCGCCCGGTACCAAACCGCCCGCAGCAAAGTCTCTTCGATGTCCACCAGCGATACCCGAACATGGCAGCTACCGAATCGACTCGTCGAGTTGGGTGCATTTCCGTGGTTAATGGGAATCGTAAATGTCACGCCGGATAGCTTCAGCGATGGAGGCCAATTCGATTCTGTCCAAGCAGCGGTCGAGCATGCGAAGGCATTGGAAGTTGATGGTGCCGATATCCTCGACATCGGGGGCGAGTCGACTCGCCCTGATTCCGAACCCGTGCGTCTTTTCGACGAGCTGGAACGAGTCATCCCAGTCATCGAACAACTGGCGCCGCAAGTCAACGTTCCAATCTCCGTCGACACGACCAAAGCTGAATTGGCGCGTCAAGCTATCGCTGCGGGGGCATCTATCGTCAATGACATTTCCGGGCTCGAAATGGATGCTGAAATGGTCGGTGTTTGTGCTGACTCGGATGTGGGCGTGATTTGTATGCACATGCAAGGCACACCGCAGACGATGCAACAAGAGCCTCACTATGACGACGTCGTTGTCGAGGTCTGCGAATACTTGAAGCAACGGATCAAGGTGATGAATGCCGCGGGCATCGCGGCCGAAAGAATTGTATTGGATCCGGGAATCGGTTTCGGCAAGACCGCGGAACACAACCTACAGATTCTATCCGCGATCTCGAGCTTTCGATCGCTGGGGCGCCCGGTCTTGATCGGGCACTCAAGAAAACGTTTCCTCTCCAAGGTGCTTGGGCGCCAAGTTGAAGAGCGAACGATGGGAACTGCTGGCGTCGCCGTGGCCTTGGCCGCTCAATCGACCGACATCATCCGAGTCCATGACGTCCGAGAGATCCGTGACGCACTAACAGCGTATCGTGCGGTGATGCGTTGACGTCAAACTGACTCGGCGATCGGCGGACGATTCTCTTCGACGAGGTATTGGGCGGCCGCAGTGCAACGTCCCATACAAGCACGAAGCGCCAGCGAGTGAGTCCACGCGATCTGCGAACTCACTCGCTGGCGTTTCGTGCTTGTATTCGGTTTTCGCCGATCGAAAGACTAGCAGTCCTCCAAGTCCGTCATCACGGCCATCGGCAACATGAAGGCTTCGTTGATCTCGGCCGAGTCGTCGGCGATCGTATTCATGCCTGCTCCACCCGCGACGATGTCGGTATCCGCTCCACCATCGATGATGTCGTCGCCATCTTCGCCCAAGGCGATGTCGTCGCCAGCTCTGCCGAGCAGTGAGTCGTTGTCGGCACCGCCCAGCAACGTGTCGTTGCCAGCTACACCGTCGAGCGTATCGTTGCCGGCCAATCCGGCCAGACCGTCGTTGCCATCGCCGCCGTCGAGCGAGTCGTTGCCGTTGCCGCCGTTGAGCGTATCATCGCCAACGCTGCCGGTGATCGAGTCGTCGCCGTCGCCGCCCTTGATGCGATCGTTGCCGCTGTTGCCATTCAGCGTGTCGTCGCCAGCGTTGCCTTCCAGGTTGTCGTTGTCGGCACCGCCGTCGAGGTTATCGTCGCCATCGCCTCCCAACAGCAAGTCGTCGTCATCGCCGCCTTGCAGGATGTCGCCGCCAGCTCCGCCACGCAACGTGTCGTTACCAGCACCGCCGTCGAGGGAATCATTGGAGTTGCCTTGACCGTTCAGCGTATCGTTGCCGTCACCGCCAGACATCGTGTCGGCTCCGGCACCGCCGAAGAGAACATCGTTTCCGTCGCCTCCGGACATCTCGTCATCGCCGGCCTTGCCAAGTAGCAAGTCGTCGCCATCGCCGCCGTCCAGCGTATCATTACCGGACATTCCGTCGAGCGTGTCGTTGCCCAATCCGCCGTTGATTTCATCGGTGCCGGAATCGCCGGTCAGCACATCGTCGCCGTCGCCGCCGTCGATGACGTCATTGCCGATGCCGCCGTCAACAGTGTCGTTGCCGGCACCAGCGTCGATTGTGTCTTGCGAACCTTGGCCTCGAAGGTCGTCGTTGCCGTCGGCTCCATCAAGCACGTCGTTGCCACCGTTGCCTCGCAAGATGTCGTTGCCGGCACCTCCAAGCAGTGTGTCGTCGCCATTGAAACCTCGCAGCGAATCATCGCCTGCTCCGGCGTCCAACTTGCCCGATCCAGCGGCTCCCAACAACGTATCGTTTCCGTCTTCACCGTTCAGAGTCACATCGCCGGAGAAGTCCTCGGCGTCCAGGAAGTTATTTCCGGGGCCTGCGGTAATGAAGACGCGTTCGATTCGGAGCAAAGTGTTGAACCGGCCGCCGCCCTTGAGTTGATCATCGCTCAGGATGAAATTGCGATCGCCGCTGTCGACGATTTGGTCCACACCGAAGCCGCCGTCGTATTCGTTGTTGCCATCGCCGCCGAGTAGCCGGTCGTCGTTCGTGCCGCCGATCAGTGTGTCGTTGCCGTCTCCGCCGCGAAGTGTCACGGGCAAGCTTGTGTTGCGAGCGTTCAAGCGATTCGCACTCGGTCCACCGATCAGTTGACCTTCTTCGATGTTGGTATACTCGGCGCGGCCGTTTCCGCCGACGAGAACTTCGTCGTCCAAGAAGTAACTGCGATCGCCTTTACCAACGATGCGGTCCGTGCCATCACCGCCGTCGACGGTATCAACACCAGTGACGCCACCAGCAAGCCGATCATCGCCGTTGCCGCCGCTAATCAAGTCATTACCGCCGCCACCGTCAAGTGAATCGTTCGCGCCGCCGCCTTCGAGGCTATCCGGCCCATTTTCACCCATCAATGTGTCATTGCCCGAGCCGCCGCCCATGCTGTCGCCGCCGGTACCACCGAAGACAAGGTCATCGCCAGCACCAGCACTCAAGCGATCGTTGCCTTCGTCGCCGTCGAGCCGGTCGTTGCCCGCGCCACCCACGATGGTGTCCGCGCCACCTTGGCCTTGAAGATTGTCATCGCCGTCGTTGCCACTGAGCGAATCGCGATGAGCACCGCCGCGAAGCGTGTCGTTCAGGGCGCTGCCGATTAGCGTGTCACGGCCCTGACCACCGTTGGCCTCCACCGCGACGCTCGAGTTGCTGGCATCAACTAAGTTGTTGCCCATGCCACTGTCGACTCGCAACGCTGCGACGAACAAGGTGTCGAGCGCGTTGATCTTCAGGGTGTCCATCTGATCGCCCGCATTGACTCGAAGCGAGGCCAACGGCGTGGCGAACGAAGTTGTTTCGAATTCGTTGTTGACGCTACGGATTTGAGAGACGTTGTCGTTGCTGGTGCCAACGTCTTCAAGGACCGCGGTTGTCACCACGTTGGGTAAGTTTAAGACCAAGTCATTAACTGTGCTGCCGGACAAGTCAACCGGTTCGAGCCCTGCGAAGTTGATCGTTTGCGTTGTGGTTGCTCCGACATCACCAACGGTGATGTCGCCATCTGTCGCGTTTAGAAAGCCAACCGATACCGTTCCGAACACACCACCGGTCACAACGAGCGAGTCGTTGCCCGCGGCACCGTCGTAGTTGATCGGGCCCGTTGGCAACATCGCCGCGCCATCGTAATCCACCGTTAAGGTGTCATCGCCGCCGCTGCCAGTGACCGTCAAACTGCCAACAAAGCCGCTCGACATCCGTAGCAATTCCGCGCCGCCTTGCTCTTGGACGACGACGTCATTGCCGGAGCCAACAACCTCAAATGTACCCGCTGCTGGAAGGGCCACGGTTTGCGCACCGTCGCTAACAACGATGTCGCCAACAATCCGAAGTGTCGCGTCGCCTTGCGTGAAGACTCGCGGATCACCGGTCATTGCGGGCCGAGTCTCCGTCCAACCCAGTCCAACCGTGACGGAATCGTCAGCGTCGCCAGTGATCATAATCGTGTTGTTGGTGCCGGAAAGGTCCAAGACGTTTTGCTGCGAGATGGCCAGCGAGTTGGCTCCGGTCCCAGAGATATCAATGTCGGTCACGTTGACCGGAATGATGGGTGCAACGGTGATGTCATTGCACTCGCCGGCGCCATTCAACGCCACCGACGAAGTTCCATCGGGGTTGGATGTCACTGATAACGGAGTCGGTGCCGCCAATAATGTTCGATCTTCCAACAGTTCCACCAAGCGAGGAACTAACAATTGCGGTCTCACCGATCGGCGAACGCGCCTGGTGGCATGATTGCCGGAACTCTGTGTCTTGGCAGAAGTCAACTTCGTCTGAATCGAACGTAACCAGGGATTCAAGAACATCAGGCGGCTTTCCTTATCGATGGAATCCGATTACTCCGCAAAGTTTCACCAAACGGAAATGTTTAATGGGGAGTAACCGATGAGTGCGCACGCTACGCGTGTTTGTTCTGAAACATTTTTCGGTGCTTCGGCACGGATGAGCACCGAAAGTATTCAAGACAAACAACCCTTGGTTGCGCAATGGCTCCCAAAAAGAGGCCGTGAGACCTCCTCATCCTGTTTCGACTGCTGACGCTGCCCTAGAAAAAAGCGAAGATTCCGAGTTGCCCCGTCACCCCGATTTCGCGTCCGTTTGAAGCGGTTGGTGTGGTGACACTGGTTTTTAGGGGGAGGTTTTGTCAGTGGCCTGAAGGTTGTAGACTGAGTGTGGCCCTGCGACTCCGTTCGCAGGGGGCGTGAGCGGAGCGGGGCCCAAAGTAGCCATCACTCTCCGAGTGATGAGCCTGCGTATCGAACTTCATTACATAAAGAAGCTTCACTAATCGCAAAACGTATGAGCAAAGGCTCGTCTCTCGGAAAGAGACGGCTACTTTGTTGCGTTAGTGATGTGCTAAGGCGGAGAAAAAATGAAATGGATCGTTACGGCGTTGCTTGTTCTTTTGCTAATTTCGCCAGCGTTGGCCGCTGATTTCGGCGCTGTCCGCGAGGTGCTTGACGACGCTGTTGCGTTACGCAAGGTTGCCGGCGGTAGCGTGATGGTGATCCATCAAGGGAAAGTTGTCCTCAGTCAAAGATTTGGTTACGCCGACGTCGCTTCCAAGACACCGTTTCGAGTTGACACGCCGGTAGTGATCGCGTCCGTTGGTAAGCCACTGTTAGGAACAGCCGCTTATCGATTGGCGGAGCAAAAGAAGATTGACCTGACCGCGCCAATCACCAATTACCTGCCCGAGTTCGCCGACGTGAAGTTGGAATCCGGCGAGAGGTTAACTCGGCCGCCAACCATGATTGAACTGATGGCTCACACGTCGGGCATTCGTTATTCCGAGTCGACCGGCGGGCGTCCTTGGCTCGCCAAGTGGACTGGTGGCAAGACGTTGGCTGACGTCGTCAAGAAGTATGCCCGCGAGTATCCCTTTGAGGCACAGCCTGGAAAACGTTACGCATACAGCGGAATCGGTTGGGATGTGGCGGCTCGCGTTCTTGAGGTCGCGGCAAAGCAGCCTCGCAACGAATTCTTAACCTCGGCGATTACCAAGCCGCTGGGCATGGAGCACACGTACTTTCGAGATGCCACGAGTTTGAAGCGAATCGGCAAGATGCCGACTCGGTATTACCACAAGGACGGCAAGATCGCCAAGTCGCGTGATCGACGCGTGCCGCCAACGAATACCTACAGCTCATCGGGTGGCTCGATCATCTCGACGGCGCCGGACTTGGCTCGCTGGCTTTTAATGATCCGTGCCAAGGGAAAACACGAAGGCAAGACGATCTTGTCGAGTGATACGATTGCCGAAATGCTTTCGCCTCAGAAGCCCAGCAGCAAGAGCCGCGCCGGATTCAGCATTCGCAAGAAGAGCAAATCGGGCAAGGCTCTTGTGATTGGTCACACAGGTTCGTCGGGCACCAATATCTGGCTCGACTTCGAGAAAGACGTGATCGGCATCATGCTCACGCAGACTCGGGGTAAGGATATTAAGCCGTTCCGTGTTGATCTTGAGAAACGCGTTAACCACTGCATTGATGCGTTGCGCTAAACGATTTACTCGCCGCAGTAGGTTGCGAAGGCGTTGGGAGTTTCCCACAGCGAAACTTCTCGAACGGGAAAGCCTTGTTCGAGCGTGTAGTCGTAGATCAGCTTGGCGATGTTCTCGGCGGTCGGGTTCTCTGGGATGATGTAAACCCGTTCGCCCAATTCTTGCAAGAACGGCAAGGCTGGATCGTTCTCGCATAAGATCATGCGGTGGTCTAACTGGTTGTCGATCCATGTTCGCACGGATGCCTTAATGTCGGAAAAGTCGACAACCATCCCACGGTCATCCAGCGCGTCGCGTTCCAGTTCGATGACGGCGCGGCCGTTGTGGCCGTGCAGATGCTTGCACTTGCCGTCGTAATTCAACAGGCGGTGTCCGTAGCAAAAGTCGATATGCTGCGTCACTCGGAACATGGAGACATCCTAATGTGTCGTGAAGAAAAGTGGCGTAAGCTTCCAGCTTGCGGATACTCAAGAACCACAAGCTGGAAGCTTACGCCACCAACTCTGAGGCAGGACGCAGTCGCCTACGGCCTGCCGTTAAACTTGCCGATTAAACGTCGAGAATGCGTTCCCATGGGAACTGCTCGCGTCCGTAGTGACCGTAGCTGGCGGATTCGAAGTAGCTCCAACCCTCGGGCTTCAGCAAGCACAGATGATCGATGATCTTGCCGGGGGAAAGGTCCGGGAACTTGTCCTTGACCCAGCCCGTGACGTCATCGCCGGTCTCCGTGACGGCTGTAACCATTTCCGGTTGCAACTGACCGATGCCGTACGCGATATGAACGGTGCACTCTTTGAGGTCGAGGTGCTTGACCGCGTTCTTGGCAATGTGGCGAGCCATGTAAGCTGCGCTGCGATCAACCTTAGTCGCGTCCTTGCCCGAGACCGCACCGCCGCCAACGGGAACTCGCGGACCGAATTGATCGACGACGATCTTGCGGCCAACAACGCCAGCATCACCAGTCGGACCACCGATCACGAACAAACCTGTTCCGTTGATCTTGGAAAGGTTCGCTGGGATGTCATCGCCAAGGATCGGCTTGACGATGTTCTCGAAGATTTGTTCGCGGATTTGTTCTTGGTTCAAACCGCAGTTTTCGGGCTCGTCATGTTGAGCAGCAACAATGAAGTCCGTCGGTTGCCCATCCGGGTTAATGGTGACTTGGGTCTTGGTGTCCGAACGGAGCCATCCCAGTTCACCGCTGCGACGAAGATCGCGGAGCCGCATACAGATGTCCCGGGCCAAGATGTATTCCTTGGGCATCATTTCGGGCGTCTCGCTGGTGGCGTAGCCGACCATGATTCCTTGGTCGCCAGCTCCACCGAAGTCTGTTCCCGTGCCCGCACCCTCGGCGATGTGAGGCGATTGCGCGCGAATGTGATCGATGACGCTCAGCTCTTCGCCGTTCGTGCTATAGCCAATCTTCAGCCAGCATTCGCGAGCCAACTCGATGACATCCAATTGCGACCGAATCTCTGCCGGCCATTTGGTTTCGCCGGAAACAATCAGAAGGTTGTCTTTGGCCAAGCATTCGATGGCCGTGCGAATTCGACGTCGAGCATCGAGGTCCTCGCCACAAAGGCTGAGTGCTTCATCGAGAATGCGATCGGCGACTTGATCTCAGAATTTATCCGGGTGGCCATCGCTGACATGTTCTGCCGTACGTGCACAAATCATCGTGCCTTGTCCCCTCCGTGGCTGCTGCCACACTGAAATGAATGAGCGAATTGATATGGGCAAAGTTGACCGCGTCTTGCCATCAACTGTTCGTCATCAAAGACGAGCCAATTAGCGTGGCCGCATTGTTGTCAATCGCGCGAGAGAATTCAACGCGCAGCCAAAGGCAGTTTGGCTAATTTATGGCACTTGGGATGCAGAACGCGAACTCACGAACTCTTAGTCGGTCGTGAGATTTACTCGCTGGCGCGTCGTCCAGGTATTCGCAGCGACTAAAGATCGATGCGAGACCAGCAGGTCGGCCGAAGAAATCTTTCTACAGAATCTCGTGGATGGGCTCGATGCCTTCTTCGACCATGTATTGCGGTGTGCCTGTAAGGTCGAAGAAACGGATCTCACTGGTGTTGATGCCGACGTTCTTATAGAGCGTGGCGAAGATCTCTTGGAACTTCACTGGGCGCTTTTCAGCGTGTTCACCGTAGCGGTTGGTTGCGCCAAGGACTTGGCCAGTTTGCATTCCGCCGCCGGCTAGCATCGCACATGAGACGCGTGGCCAGTGGTCGCGGCTGTTGTTCTTGTTGATCTTTGGTGTTCGACCGAATTCGCCCCACAGCACAACTGAGACATCGTCGCCCATACCACGTTCGTGCAGATCTTCGATCAGGGCAGACATGCCTTGGTCCAGAAGTGGGAATTCTTGGCGAGAGCGCGGGAAGTTCAAGCCGTCTCCCCCGTGCCAATCCCAACGGCTGTAGTTTAGCGAGACGACTCGCGCGCCAGCCTCGACCAAACGTCGAGCGATGCAGAAATTGCGGATCATCTTCGGAGCACCGTCGCGTTGGTACCGCGGATCGTTTTCTCCGTAACGAGCTAGGACCTTGGGATCCTCTTTGCTCAGGTCCAATGCGTCGGCCAACGGGGAAGTGGTCAGGATGCCGAGGGCTTGTTGATTGTAGACGTCCATGCTGTCGGCCAAGCCGCTGACATCAGCTTCTCGACGGAATCGATCAACGGCTGATCGCAGCGCCTCGCGATCTCGAAGTCGATCCAATGTGATTCCTTGTAGCTCCATGTTGGCCGCTGATTTCTTCGGGTCTTTTTCGACCAAACCAAACGGAGCATTCTTGGCACCGAGGAAGCCGCCCTTTTCCGGCAATCCCCATGTGCGATTTCCTGTCGGATACATCAGCGATACGTTTGATGGAACGGCGTCGTTGACTTTGCCTTGAAGATGGGAAACCCACGCTCCCCAGTTCGGGCGTCCTTCGCGAGGCTCTCGCTGACCCTTCTTCCAACCGGTCATGCATTGATACGCATCGTGACGTCCGTCAGCGTCGCAGATGGATCGCACGGGGATGAACTTATCCATCATGCTGGCCATGCGCGGAAACAGTTCACAGATTTCGATGCCAGGCACGTTGGTTGCGATCGGGTTGAACTCGCCGCGAATTTCGGCAGGAGCCGCCGGTTTGGGGTCCCAAAGGTCGATGTGCGACGGACCGCCAGGCATATAAATATTGATGATCGCACGATGATTCGAGCCAGTACCAGCTTGAGCGTCGCTTTGCAGCATTTGTGGCAAGGACAAGCCGCCCAAGGCCATTCCGCCCACTTTGATAAAGTCACGCCGCGAGTAGCCGTCACAAAAACCGTTGCCACCCCAAGACTTACCAAAAATCGTCAGCATCGATGACTCCAATCATTCAACGTATGTTTACGCGTCAATATATACAAGATATCGGCTGACAATTATAGCAATCTGTGTCGGTTTTGTCTTGTCGATTTGGGATTTCCGGAGCGGGTGGGCCTCGGAGGGCTGGGTTTTGGCGGTGCCGGCAGAAGCCCGGCTTTTGCCGGCGGGGAACTGCTGATGACCCGTTCGGGGATCGGGATTAGACTGAGCGCATGGCGGAAGACCTTTCCGAAAGGACCGAAGCACCAACTGTAAGACGTCGACGCGAGGCTCGGCGTCAGGGACACGTTGCGCATAGTTCTGAGTTAAGCACGGCCATCCATCTAATGACCGTTGTCGCCTGCTTCTACTTTGCGGGGGTGAGGTTCTTTGTTGGATCGGCTCAATTCTTACGGCAAAGTTTGCTCAGGGCGGGTGAGAACGACGCTGATCAATTGATTGCCGCGTCAGTCTCGTCAAGTCAGGCGTGGTTGTCGCAAGAAATCTTGCCAGGGATGCTTTTCCTTGCGTTCGGGATCGTCCTTGCCCACTTGACGCAAGTGGGTGTGTTATTGACGCCGTCGAAGTTGTTACCAGACGCGAAACGGCTGTCGGCACTTTCGGGAGTGCGCCGGATTTTCTCAGCAGAAACGGCGACGCGACTCTTGAGCAGCTTCGGGAAAGTGGTCGTATTGGCGTCGGTGGCCGTGGTCTTCGTCAGTAGCCGCTTGAACGAAATCATTCGGCTTGCGCAAAACGGTCCGAACATCGGAATCCGATACCTCGGCCAGTCAGCTCTGGAACTGAGCTTTTGGATGGCGGGCAGTTTGCTGTTACTTGGACTGCTCGATTACTTGGTCGAGCGTTGGCGATTCGAGCAGTCGCTGAAGATGACTCGTCGAGAGCTATTGGACGAGTTGAAAAACATGGAAGGCGATCCACAGATTCATCGGCGCCGACGAGAAACTCATCGAAAACTTGCGTCTGGCTGATGCAAGAATGCGTCTTGGAAATCGCGAGGTTGGCCTATGCCACCTCGATGTCGTTGGTCACAGTGACGCACTCTCGATCTTCGACGGCGTCGAGCGCTGCGTGTGACGCCAGCTGCTTGGCGTAGTAGGTATTTGTGTGACCAGATATTATGATCAAATGATCATTAACATCGACGCGAAGATCGCGAACACTGCCTCCTGTGCGCATCTCTACGACTTTTTCGATGCTTTCTGATACGGACCCTGCGACTTCAGTCTTGTTGCCGTCCATCGCTGCCCTCTTGTTGGCTTAAACGCTGGTCCAAGTGTCACCGCCATGTAACGTAACCTTTGTTCGTCGGTGACTTTATCCGGCGAGACCGATATCGTCAAACTTTATTCGAACGTCTTTCGAAGAGAATGTGAAAAACTTGGGAAGTTTACGGAGCATTTACAGAGTCACATGCCATGCGATCCGCGCCGCGTAGGTGATGCTACTTATGCAGAAAATGATATTAGTGGTCTTTTGATAGCATGCTTCCGGATCACTTTGAAGGGACGCGATGAATTCGCGAAACTCTCTTGTTTGACGAATCGGACGGAGTGCTGAAGCTTTCTTCAGCGCTTCGATTGCGAGTTCTTTTGCCTTGTCGGTCTTAGCGGAACTGATGGTTTGCTTGATGAACTGCAGTGCTTTGGCCTGATACTCTTCCTGCAGCTGTGTTCGTTCTGCTTGCGAAGTTTCGTCGTCTTGGACTTGCAAGCTGGCTTGTGCGTAGATGTCGGCGATGTTGATATAGAGCGGCCAGACTTGTCGAGTATTTTTGCGGATGTTTTCTGTGATGAGAGACGCGGATTTGGCGGCGTCGGCCACGCCTTCGCGGTACTTGCCTTGCATGACGCGAGCGTAGCTGCGTCCACTGAAATTGTTGGGGTCGAGCGGGAGTCCCTCGATCGCTTCAATGAAGTCCAGTTCGGCAATTTGATACGCGTAAAGATTCATCATCCAGCCACGACGGTTCAAGAGTTCGGCGGTGGGTGACTTCTCAATGGCGCGGGTGAAATCACCGTGAGCCTCTCGAATCAATCCGAGAGCCGAGAATGCTCGGCCTCGGTCATCAATCTGCTTACTCAGTGGTTCTCGTTGCGAGAAGTACTTTGAGAGCGATTCGATGACGGCTTGGTGACGCCCTAGCCTGCGTGCAGTGTCTGCTCGCAAACTTAACACTTCCGCGTCCTTGGGAAACAGCTTCAGATACGAATCCCAAGAGAACATCGCTTCGCCAAAGTTCGAAAGGCCGTGCTGCAACCTTCCCATGTTTCGATAAGCTTTTGCAATGTCCGCGTTCGTGCCTTCGTGTTTGACAGCCTCGCGGTAGTCGGCGATTGCCGACTGGAATTTGCCAGCTTTTGCCCAAACATCGCCACGGTAGAGGTACGGCCGGCAATCTGTCGGCGAAAGTTTGATTGCTTGACTGTAATCCTTAAGAGCAAGATTCCATTCAGCCAACGCGGTGTCTCGATCAGGCGGATTTTTCTTCAGGGCGGCGGTTGCCTTGTCAGAGTGGACTTCGCCGCGATTCAAGAATGAGGCGGAACGTTCAGAATTCAACTCGGCGGCCTGACTGAAGTCGGAAAGTGCTTCGTCAAGCTTTCCTTGCTTTGCGTGAAGGTAGCCACGATTTAACCAAGCCCCGTAGTGATTCGGATCGAGTTTGAAGATCGAATCCAAATCCGCAAAGGCATCGTCTAGCTTCTCCGCGTCAAAATCCGCGAGGGCTCGGCCCAGCAACGCCGTCGTCGAATCAGGCCGTGCTTCCACGCAGATATCAAATGCTGCTACGGCAGCTCTTGGCTCAAGTTGCTCGAGCGAACAAGGCCCCACCGGGTAACGCGCCCAAAAGTGATCGGGCTGCAATCGCAATGTTGCCTGATACAAACGCTGTGCTTCTTCATAGCGGCCTTCGTGACGTTTGATTTCGGCCATCAGGTATTGGTCGAGTGCTGTTTCGGGGATTCCAACGATTCCCTTCCGAGCATCCGCCGCTTCTTCTACTCGACCGCGTGATGCAAGGACGTTGGCCTTTCGCGTTGACAGCGCATATGAATGCGTCGCGTGTAAACGTTTGGCGACGCTTAGCCACGCAAGTGAACGTTCTTGGGCTTCCTTCTTCTCGTCTTTGCTCGCCTGAGAATACGCGGTCGCCTCGGAATCGCCCAACGTCCACATGATTTCGAAGATGCTGTTGCGGAGATCTTGTCGTTGCGTCTCATCCAATCCATTGACGAACAAAGCGGATTCGGGGGGCCCTGTGTATGTCTCGGGCGACATCAAGAAGTCAATCACTCCTGAGGCAACGGACTGATCGGACTGGAGCTGCCCGAGGTCTTCTAGGCCGTAAAGCGAAAGCGCTGCCAAGGCAGTTTTGCGTGCTTCACGCGCGGTGAAGATTCGGGACTCGCCAGAAATCCGAGCGGTGTGATAACGCGTCTGCTCTAAGCCGTCTTGGATGAAGACAGTGAACGTGGCACGAGCATTCTTTCGTTGAATGGTTACAACCTTCGAGTCACGCACTTTATGGCGGACTTTGGTGATGACCTCTTCCCAGTAGTCGACGTGGTCGACGAATTCTTCGAAGGCATGCGCTCGCGCTTGGTCTAAATCTTTCGTCAATGTAAGCAATTCGGATTCGACCTTAGCACAACCAGCGGCGTCTTTCTGCTCGATTTGTTCATACGCAGTCTCGACGGTGATCGCGACGCTGTCGATGCAACTTTCGAGACGCTCCAAGTTCGCCGCCTTCTCGGAGAGGACTGTCGCTAGGTCGTTGAGAGCCCCTCAGACTTAGCTAACTCGGCCGCACTATGAAGTTGGGCAACAGCGACGCTGTAATCGGGTCGCTCAACATCCTGGCCAGAGTTTGAGTAGTACGTTTTGAACGCGGTCTTCAGATCAGCCATGGCGTTCGCTGCTGTCGTTTCAGCTCGATGACGAATTCGTTTACGTGCATCCAACTGTTGACGAACCAGGCCGTTGCCAAGACGACAACTCCCGTTGGTGCTGCGACAGAGCCTGTCACTAGCTGTTGATTCTTCTTCACCCACCGTCGAGCCCGCGTCTTCCATGGATCGCGATAGACTTCGATCGGCTCGTCCGCCAAATACTTTTCGATGTCTACTGCTAAATCGAGTGCCGACTGATAGCGATCATCAGGCAAGAGCGCGACCGTCTTCATGCAGATCGCTTCCAGAGGCTTCGGAATGTCGCTCCTATGTTTGCTGGGCGGATCGAAGGCGCCTTGAGTAGAAGTCATCAATTGCCAAAGCGCGGGCCTGTTCGGAGGCACGATCAATTGATTCGAAAGAATCTTCTAAAGGATGGCTCCGAGCGCAAAGATGTCGATTCGATGATCGCTGGCTTCGCCCTTTGCTTGCTCTGGTGCGCCATGAAGCCGATTGTTCCCATGACGGAACCAAACTTCGTGGGCGTGTTGTAACTGCGATCGATAGGGAGTTGATCGTCGTCAACATGAGTATCAGGCGGGGCATTGGGATCCACGACTAGTGTCCCGTGATTGTCTGCCTCAACAGAGTCCAACTTAACCTTAGTCCGAGTACTTCGAGTCGAAGAACTCGCTTTCCATGATTGTTTCATCGCGGTCAACGACGGCTTCAACATCGGCTTTGGAAACCTCACCATCTTGTGTTGGCGTGGTCTCTACATGTTGTTTTGGGGCTTCCGTTGGCTCCGTTTCAGGTTGATCACCTTCCATTTCGAACGGCTTGGCAAACCCCAATCGACAAGCAAAACTTCGCCGAACTTGCCCAACATAATGTTGTTCGGTTTAAGGTCGCGGTGAAGAATCTGTCTTTCGTGGGCATACGCAACTGCTTGGCAGACATTAACGAAAACTCGCAGCATTTTAGTGAACGTCAGATTCATCCCGGGTTCGTCCGACCGCATGCTTTAATAGCGACCTATAAGCCAATCGAGGGTCTCGCCGCGGACCATTCGCATTACATAGTACGGAGCCCCATCAGGCTTCGTGCCCACGTCATAAACCGGTACGATACCGGGATGCTCGAGCTGAGCGGTGACTTGGCTTCGTTCAGAAAACGTGAGACGATCGGTGAGCTTTCGGCGCGCGACGACAGAATCTCCTTAAACGCGACGCGTCGCCGAGTGCGATGGTCGTACATACAAAGCACGGCCCCCATGCCGCCGCGCCCGAGCGTACTTAGCTTTTCATAGCGGTCGTAGCTGTCGATCTCGTTGAGATTGATCGGTTGTGGTGTGTCTTGACCGGGATCGGTGTTTCCCGTGGCAGCAGCGTCAACTTCCTCGCCAATCGTCTCCTGAGTTTCAGGTTCAGAGCCTTGGATCGGACTGTGAGCATCAGCAGCAGCGTCGGATTCAGACGGCAAGTTGGTGTCGGCGCTTAGGTCCGTACTGTGAACGATATCGGGAACGGCAACAGGCTCTTCGAACTGAGTCTTTTGGGCGCGCAGAGCGTCGATTAACTCATCGTCAGCAGCCGACACATTGGCCAAGCGATCGCAACACTCGGAGCACTGCTCGACGTGTGACTCAACCAAAGCGGATTTCTCCGAGTCGTGTCGCGGCCGCTGTTGTCATCCGTTGCGATCGTGGTCAACAAGTTGCCTTCGAAGACCGTCAGAATTGTGTCCAATGGCGGCGTTCCCAGCTCGGGTTTCGAGTCAGTGGAAAGGATTACTCGCGTTCCGGCGGGCACAGTCGATGGGACGGCGAGTACGAACAAACTCTCATCGGGCAACTCGCCTTCCGCTTCAGAATCTCCGGATGTCGGAAACTCGATCGGGATCAGTGGAACGCCGCCATTGCCTAAATCAATAGCCGCAGGTTCAAACGAAAACGTGACTTCATAATCTCCAGTCGTGTCGCGATCGCCGCCAACTGAGGCAAAGGCCTCTAGCAAATCACTAGCTAAGGAAAAGCTTAGTTTGACCAATGAATCGACAATTTGCAGGTCGACATCATCGTTGAATTCCAGCGTGCGACCGCGATCATCAGTCAGGCTGACGACCGGATCCAACGGACTTCGCCGAGCAGACGTCACCGAGACACGCAACGTGCCCGGAGAAGTGATCCGCTCTAAAGTCGCCGGATTCAACTGTTCTGGGATTTCTAATTCGAAGACGTCCTGACTGAAGGCCCTCTCAATCGTGCCACGTCGAGTCTTCGTTAACCTTTTGGTGATGCTCGTCGGATCGATGTTGTCAAACCGAACACGCGTTGCATCGTCGGCTTGATTTCCAAAGTTGTCGCGTCCTGTTCCTGTCAGAAGCAAGGTGTCAACTTCGTACTCAACAGGAAACTCGGTGTCATCATCAGCGAGGCTGTCGAGTTGAACGAAGTAAGTTTCACCGGCGAATACGCGGAATTCGAGTCTTGCCCCAAACCGCTCACCGTCAACTTCGTTGCTGCGTCGGGTGGCGACCGGATTACGATCTTCGTCAAACGCGGAAAGTGCACCATCGATGCTGGCATCCGCAAAGCCGCGAACAATCAGCGTCCCAGTCTCGTCCACGACCAAGCGGAAGACATCGCGGTCGCCCTGAAAGTCGACTCGACCAAATTGAAGATGTTATCGGTGCGAATGTCGTCCCGAACAATTTGTGTGGTGAGCAAGTAGTCACCCGTTGCCAGCCCGAAGGTTGGATCGTCTCGAGCGACCAGTCCACTGACAACAATGTGAAACGTCTTGCCAACGCTATCTTCTTGGGCATCTTCGTCTTCATCCTCTCTGCCTGCGACTTCTAGAACAAGCGACTCGAATTCGAATACCCAGTTGGCGTTATCAACGAAACTTTGAACTCGAGAACTTCATCGTCGGGCCCATCCATCATGTCGGCAGGTTCGGGTCACTGTTAACGTCGTACAAGACCGTGCCAGCAAGATCGCCCGGGTTCGATTGCACGATGAAGTCAACGTTGGGAATGTCCTCTTCGTTGTCTTGACGGTTCAAGTGAATCAGTTGACCGTGATTCTCACCAAATTCGGGAGCTTCGACCGCCACGATGGCAACGTCATCGACGTACCAACCTTCCAGCGCCTCGACCATTTGCGGGCTCTCTTTCGAGACGAACGAGAACTCGACATTGATCTGCTGACCGGCGAACTCGGTGATGTTCAACGCGATCGGGCGGAAGGAAATTGTGTCGTCTGGATTAAAGATCGGCGCCAATTCGTCGTTCTCGATCGATCGCGTACGCCCGGACGGCGTAATGATTGCCACCGTTGCTTCGAAATTCGCCGAGAGCGGTGTGCCTGGTTCAAACACGAAAGCCGAATTGAAGTGCAACTCAATCTGTGTCGGTCCATCGGAAGAGAAATCCCGCAAGTCGATGCTTGGGGAAAACAACGAACCGTTGGCTCGAGGCGGCACACTGGCATTTACGGGAGGCGGCGACCCCATACCCGGCGGTGGTCCCATGCCTGGCGGCCCACCTTCAATCCGGCCAAAAAAGGCCGAAAAGTCGTGGGAGTGATCGAAGTCGTCGCGGCGGAGGTCTGTTAATTGCCAGAACTCGCCAGCGGGCGGCATTCTTGAGAGCAATGAACTTTCGACGTCGCTCAATCGAAAGCCGTCGTCATCCGGCTGATTGGGCATGTCCGCGAAGTCGGCGCGAAACAAGTCTCTTCCAATGGGACTCGTCTGTTGAAATCCCGTAGGGTTATTGGCTACGACGACGTAAGTCTCGTTTCCAATCAGGCCCGAGAACTCATACTTCCCAGCGACGTCGGTCAATGTGCCCAGTTCACTAAGCTGGCGGACGAGGTCATTGTTCTCGTCCAAGAAGATCTCGATCCCGGCAACGCCTTCTCCTGGATCGACGGCTTCATTGCCATTCAGGTCGTCAAAGTAAGTCCCACGAAGTGTTGCCGATAGCAATGCGCGAGGCTCAAGCAACTCGACTTTCCGCAGCATCCGACTGCTGCCAAACCGAATTCCGGTGGCGCGCGATAGTCGGTCGCGGACTCGCTGGGAAAAAGATCTAACAACACGTGAGACTCTGCACTGTTTCACCACCGCCGAGTTGCAACGAGCGCGAAGACGCGGATGCAGATTAACGGTGGAGATTGGATAGCAGCGGAAACAAGAATGGCCTCTGGAATTCAATTACGTCGAGTGCTCGTCCAAGAAGCCCGCTGAGTTGGTCGACGCAGTATTATTTTCGGGATTTCCGCGCTACCAAATCGAAACAATCCCTGTCATTCGATCGTGGACCTGAGAATCGCTTGCTCCAATGTGCAGTTGGATCAATCAATCGAAGGCCCGATTGGTTCAGTGGCTCGCTAGATGAGCACTGCTCAACACACTAATTAGGCAATGCGCGGCGGCAGCAAAGTTTTTCACAAAAATGCGCTATCTTCGATCCAATCGGCAGCACTTTCGCGTAACCTCCTATACACTCTAAACTTAGCAATATAGATTGCGGCTGGCGAGACGTTCAAATCCCGAGCAACTTCCGCTGCCTCATAGCCGTCCACGACGTGACTTCGGAACATCTGCATCGTACTTTCGGTGAAATCCGCCGAAACCCGATCCATCAGATAGAGAATGATGATCGGTCGTGCTCGCGATCAAACGCTGCCGAAACTGGGCTGGAGTCATCTCCAAGCTGCTCGGCCATTTCAAGAAAAGTGGTCGAGCCGGTGGCTTTTGGCTGAAGACGACCGGATCGAAAAAAGGCTTTGGCTTGATTGGAGGTAATTGTCCTCAACCATTTTCGAAAGGCACCAACGTGTCCGTTGTGTTCGAATCCGGAAATCTTACCCGACACGATGCTCATCACATTCTGCGTCAGGTCGTCAGCGTCGCTTGATTGCAGGTTGTATCGCAACAACCACCGATAGACGATGGGCCGATAAATCGAATCCATCTCTTCCCAGGCCCCCCCGCTCCGGCCTGGAGTGCTTCAATCAGTGTCAAGCGAGTAGAAGTCAAGACCATCCTCAAACGCTAAGACGTAGGCGGGAAAATTCGTCCCCTTAGATAAACCCAGGGACGATGAATTCTCATCGATCGTGATCTTATCGTCCATTAGAAAATCGTTTTCCACATCGATCACAGTCCGGCTTGCTTAAGGGCTCGGAGCGTTCCAACAGTGATGGCATCCTGTGTCACGGTTGCTCCCGAGATGGCGTCAACCTTCAAACTTTGTTGGTCGACAATGGCCTTCGGGACAATCACGCAGGCGTTCTGGTCGATCTTCTCTTGATGCTGAACTTGGATGTTGGCGATTCGCCCTTGCCGAACTTGCACGATAAGTCGAATGTCGCCCGTGTATCCCAAGGAAGTTGCTCGGTAAGTGCCGTCTTTTAGTTTTGCCGTCTTCAATGATTCAATCGACAGCAAATCAAGTTTCGACTGAACACCCTTCGCCCGGCGAGGCATCAAGTGGGCGCCGTAGGGTGGCTTGGCTTGCCTATAGTAGCGGATTGCCAAGTTGTAACTGCTGACGGCCGATCGATTCTTACCCCAAGCGACATAGAGATCGCCCATTGCGTCGTAAATGTCCGCGTACGTCATCTCGGCATAGCCACGTTTGGGAACTCGAATTTTGAGCCCACGCTTCAACAGTGCCTCGGCCTCTTCGTAATTCTCATACCCTATGTACAAAGACGCCAAGTCAGAAATTCCAACATGAGGCCAGTCTTTGCTTCCCTTGCCCAAATACCACCGGTAGGCGTGAATCGCCCACAGTCTTTCTCCCGAAAGGAACATGTTCAACGCGTATTCGTGTCCGTTGCCGATGTCGCGTTTCTGATAATAGTCCCACGTCAGCCGAATCCCCTCGCGACGATCCGACTCTTTTCCCGTTCCAAGCAGCCTGCGAATCTCTTGCCGCCCCTCTTTCCAAGGCCGTCGGACGTTCCATCGAGGCCGAACGTCTTTCACCCAATCCGGCGGGATCTTGAGCTCATCAAGCTCTTTTTCCAACTTCCGAGCAGCCGCAGTACGAGGCGCAGCAATCGTGGATGATCTGGGCGAAATCGGAAACAAGGCAAGCCCCACCGCCCCAGCAACCAACGCCATGGCCCCTCGAATCGATGGTTGATTCGTCAGCACAAAGCTGCGCATCGAGATTCTCCCAGTAATGTTTCTCGAAATTAGATGTACGTCTGCGGCCCAACAATTGATGATACACGAGTCAGGGTCTAGCGTCACCCATCGAAGTTAGCGGTAGAAGAAACTGTGATCCAACAAAAAAAGCCGCTGTCACTTGGTGACAACGGCTTACAAAAGCGAGGCCGACGGGACTTGAACCCGCAACCCCCGGATCGACAGTCCGGTACTCTAACCAATTGAGCTACGGCCCCATTGCTGGGATTGGCAAATTGCCAATGATGAGTCGAATTCTAGCGTGTTGATGATCACAGTCAATAGAAGCGACTTCATTCCATTTTCGTTTTTCCAAATGCAATTCTTGAGGGTTTTTGTTCTCCAAATTGACCGAAAATGCCAAGAAAAGGTAATTGCTGCTCGAGAATGTGATCGAGATTGAATCAGACGGGAGTGGTGATTATCATTCCCAGTCCATTCGCGGCTCGCGAGCTTGCGTGACCTTCCCGGAGAGGTGACAGAGTGGCCGAATGTGCTGGTCTCGAAAACCAGTGTACCTTCACGGGTACCGTGGGTTCGAATCCCACCCTCTCCGCTTCA
>PBMZ01000033.1 GCA_002722955.1 Planctomycetaceae bacterium
ACGGCTTCCAGCTTGAATTCCCGAGAAAAAGTTCGACGCTTGCTCATAGTTACTCTCCTGTCAGACTATCATGACATAAGGAGATTCACTGTCCACCAATCTTGGGTAACGCCAGAGTAAGTAAGGTGCCCGATTCATTATTGCTCGGAGATATCCAAATTGCCATCTTTTGTCGATCTGCAGACCTCTATACGACTTACCGTTTCAGGCTGCACATCTGACCTTGCCCAGAATGGGTGATGCTGAGACACTACGCCGCTCTCCCCGTCCAAAAGTGATGGATATCCAACGAAGGTACGCAGGGATGCGCAACCAAAGGTTGATCTTTCCGCCAGAGCCACGGTTTTCGGCTCCGAGAATGGCGGTCCTGTTTCGAATAAGTGTGGTTTGCTTTTGCGCGACGATTGCTGGTTGCGCGGCGCTGCCGACTCTGAAAGCTCCCGTCTCAGCAGCAAACCCGTTGTTCGTTCCCGGGACAAATCAAGAAGCCATTTGGGAGCGGACGATCGATGTGCTACACAGCTTCAATTTCGAGATCGCCAGAGAAAACCGGCTCGACGGCGAAATTGAAACGCAATACAAAATCGGTGCCAGCTTGATAGAACCCTGGCAACACGATTCGGTGGGTTTTGAGAATCGGTTGGAGAGCACTTTGCAGTCGGTCAGGCGGCGCTGCTTTGTCCACATTCGTCCCGTTGACGGCGGCTTCTTAGTGGGTGTCGAGGTCTTCAAAGAGTTGGAGGACATCCCTCGTAGCCCGGCAAGTGCTCGTGGCGATAATTTCCGCGAAAGCTCGCCTGTCGCTCGCAACGTCGAACCGACGAGGCTACCAGAGAAGACGAGTTGGCTGAATCTCGGTCGAGACCCGTTGCTGGAACAATCAGTGCTCGCCACGTTGGCGCGAGGAGCTTGATCATTTAGGGAACTCGTTTAACGCCCAGTCGTGGGCGTTAAACGACTTGTATTTATGTCGGACGCGACAACTTCTCCGAGGACCAGACGGTGATTATTGGGTTGGGTACAGATATCGTCGAGATCGTACGTATCGGTCGAATGATCGAGCGGCACGGCGAGATGTTCTTGAATTGAATCTACACGCCAACCGAAGTTCAATACTGCCAGCGACGCAAGCACGCCAACGAACATTTCGCCGGCAGATGGGCGGCCAAAGAAGCCATCATGAAAACGCTGGGCACAGGATTCATCAAAGGCATCAGCTGGCAAGACATCGAGATCCTCTCAAGCCAAAGTGGTCAGCCAATGGTCGTCCTGCATGGCGGAGCCGGCCAGCGGGCCAAGTCTCTTGGTATTGATGACGTCTTGATCACGATATCTCACTGCCGAGAATACGCGACAGCAACAGCCATCGGTATCGCGAACCCGGTTTAAGCCTCGGCCTGCTTCGATTGGTAGCGAAAGTCGCCAAGAGTTCCTGGAGGCGGTCCGTTGCCATTCCAGCTACGCTGTTGAGCGGGGGCATACGCAGGCAACGGTGCTGGAGGCATCGAACCTGGCGAAAACGGGGCACTCAAGATGCCTTGTTGCTTGGCTGGCGGTGCCAAGACCGTTGGTGGCAACTGCTGCGGTTGGCTGACTGGTCGATAACCATGTTGGATGATGACAGGAGCACCATAAGATCCGAAGAAGCCGTGATGCGGCCGGTATGCTCGACCACCACTCGATCCAGAACTCCCCGAGCTTCCGCTTGAGCCAGAACTTCCACTGGACCCAGAACTGCCAGAGCTACCGCTCGAGCCAGAGCTGCCGCTTGACCCGCTGGAACCAGAATTCCAAACAACGTATCCCCGAGCTACCACCAGACGAACCACTTGAGCCCGACGAGCCGCTGGAACCGGATGATCCTGAACTTCCGGATGAGCCCGAGCTACCCGAAGAACCAGAGCTTCCTGACGAACCGGAACTCCCTGAACTGCCAAATAGCCGCTTCAGACCTGCGTCAGCAGAACTAGCGTCGACCCATGTAAGTGCAATGCATCCCAGGCAGAGGATGCCAAGGCGTTTCAGTGAGCGAGAGATGGTAGGCTTGATCATCAGATTACCCTAAGTCGTGATCGAGACGAACACACGGATGGTGCGCAGCCTCGTTCAGAATAGAACTCGATGTTTTCAGCCTAGCACTTGCGTGCTTTCCAGGAGCGAGTTTCCCGGCAAAGCACACGAAAACTTGCGCTGTTTTACCGGTAGCCTCGATACAAGCTGACCGGCGCTATGGTGAGTTGACCGGTCAATTCGATTGCGCAGCGATGTTGACGAGAAACCTCGTCAATGATCATCGAATTGAATGCGTTTAGAAGCCCGGCTTTTCGCGAAAGCCAGCTTCTCTTGTCGTTAATTTCGCCAATCGTTGGCTTCGATCATTTGGCGGACCACCTCAGTGCGGCAATTCGTGTGCTCGAAAATCTTCAGTTGCTGGCAACTGCCCGTGTTCGAAGGCAATTTCGTTGCGGACTGAAGTTCTTCAACGCAATCCAGCTGTTCGCCCATGGGCGTCAGCAAATCGATCAGGCGGTCGGTGACTTCTTGGACGCTGCCTTGACTGTAATCGTCGTTGTTGACCAGTTGGGCTTTAGGGCCAAACCGAGTCGCTCGCCATTTGTTCTGAGCGACCATCATGGGGTGGTACTCGGATTGATAAGTTCCCTCATCGATCTCTTCCGAGATGGATTGAACCAAGCACTGTACCATCGCGGTCAACGACAGGACTTGCTCCAAGTTAGCGGGCATGTCGCAAATGCGAATCTCGACCGTTCCGAAGTTGTTGTGCGGGCGGATGTCCCACCAGATCTCTCGGATGGTATTGATGAAGTTCGTTGACTTGAGGTGGTTGATCAGCCAAACGTACTCGCTCCAATTCCTCATCTGATGCGGAAGCCCCGCCGTCGGCAAGCCTTCCATGATCTTCGAGCGGTTCGAGTGCAAACCGGTATCGCGGCCTTCCCAAAACGGCGAGTTCGAGGAAAGCGCAAGCAACAACGGTAAGTGGCGCAACATCCGGTCACAGATCATGACTGCTTTGTCGCCGGTATCAACACCCACATGAACATGCAGACCAAAAGTCACCAATCGCAGCGCGATGTCTTGCATCAGGTTGACAAGCTGATGGTATCGTGGGTTCTCGGTGATCTCTTGTTCGCGCCACGATGAAAACGGGTGCGTCGCCGACCACAACAACTTCAGCCCTAACGAATCCGTGACGGACTCGACTGCTGATAACGTGGCTCTCAAGTCATCACCGGCTTCACGCACGGTTTTACAAACGCCAGTGTTGAGCTCCATATAACTCTGCATCAACTCTGGCTTGACCTTGTCCTCGAACGGTTGGCAGTCTTCGCGAGATCGGATCTGTTCCAAGACGGTTTCGATCGAACTGCGCAGTGCAAAGGTTTCGGCATCGACCATTTGCAGTTCGATCTCGACACCGATCGTGGGGGATTCGTTGTTTCGGAATGTCAGTTTGGACATGTCAGCTACCCCCTAAAACCATCTGAGGCCAGCAGCAAGGCCGTGCGTGTCATGATTCGGACGCCGATACCAATCGCAGCTTCGTCGACGTCGAAAAACGGTGAATGCAGCAGTGTTCGCCGAGCCGCTCCAACAGGCGAACACCCCAGTCGCAACATCGCTCCTGGCACATGCTCTAAGTAAACTGCAAAGTCTTCACCACCCATACTGGGCAAGTCCAGGAAATGTGTGTTCTCGCCACCAACAACACGTCGAGCGGCGTTTTCCATCGCGGCGATGATTCGAGGATGGTTGACGACGGATGGCAGTGAATTCAGGAAGCGGATGCGAATGCTTGTGCCCGTCATTCGCTCGACACCTTCCGCGACCTCGCGAATCCGGCGATAGAGGCTGTCGCGTGTCGAGATGTTAACGGCTCGCAGTGAACCTCGAAGTTCCACGCACTCGGGAATCACGTTGGGTGCTGATCCGCCAGCGATCTTGCCGAAGGTCAGCACTGATGGCTGTCGGCTGTCGACCGAACGCGGTAAAGCTTGATAGAGCGACGAAACCAATTGAGCCGCAGCAGCGATGGGATCGAGCGATTGGTGCGGGCGAGCACCGTGGCCACCCTTGCCTTCAATTAAGACGTCGACTTCATCACAACTGGCCGTCAAGCTACCCGAGCGAAGTCCGACCTTTCCAACATCCAACTCGGGATCCACATGCAGAGCAAGAATTGCATCGACGCCGTCGAGCACACCCTGCTCGACCAACCAGCGAGCCCCTTCGCAAGTTTCCTCGGCCGGTTGAAAGATAAACCGAAGCCGCGCTGCCGTTTTCGCATAGTCGGCATTGAGCGATGATTGCAATAAAGTCATCGCCGAACCTAAAGTGATGCTGGTGTGAACATCGTGCCCGCAAGCATGAGCGATTCCGGTCACTTGAGAACGGTACAGCACATCCTTTTGGTCGGGTAATCTCAACGCATCAATGTCGCAACGGACGGCGAGGCGAGGCGTCTCATCGGTGACATCACCAAACTCCCAATCCGCGACGACTCCGATATCTTGCTTGCAAAGACGAGGCTCCAGGCCAACGCCTTTCAATTGCGACGCGATGAATGCGGTGGTTTCTAACTCCTCACCGCTAGGTTCTGGGTGAGAGTGCATGTGGCGGCGCACATCAACCAGTCGGTCAGTCATAGAAGCGACAACATGATCGATTCCTGTTTCGACGGAATCAATCAGTGCCAACGAGTCATCTCGAAACTTGTGTTGTCGGCTTTGAAGCATGCGAACTCTGGCAAACTTTCCACTAAGCAGTCATGCGGTACCCCATTTTAGGCGGTGTCTACGAAATTGTGAAACAGCGACTTGCCAAAGTAGCCATCACTCTGCGAGTAATGGGCTGTCGAGGGGGAGAACCGTTTAAACGAGAAGCTCCGCGCGCAATGCGTAGAGCGAGCGTCGGAGTCCGTCGAATGAATCTTGAGAGAACCGGACGCGGCCTATTCTTCGTTGCAATCAACGCATGTTCCCGGCCGCGTCATGATGAACGTGCCGTAGTCTTTTGCCGCTTGATAATTGGCCGAGAATTGTGTCGCGTCAGCTTGGCCCGAGTAGGAGAAATCGCCGCCGGCGAGAAGGCCTAAGTCGATCGTTCCCTCAAACGACGTCCCGTCCTCATGCTCCTGAACGTGCATGGGGAGGTCGAATTGGAAGGGAATGAAGCCCCAATAGGTGGCTTTAAAGTTGGCGTGGTAGGTGTGTTCGTCTTGCTTGGTGATAACCGCTCGCAAGCGACCGTTGTGGCCGTTGTAGTCGCTCAGCCATGTGCCTTCCCAGCAGCCGGCCAAGCCATCGCTGTCTTGCGCGTACGATTGGCAATTTCGCCACTCGCGTTCAAACGAGCAACATCCACTCAAAACCAGACATGCAAGTAACGCGACTGCCGAAAAGCTGGTACGTGACATGATTCGGCCTTCCAAGAATCCGCATCCACAAGGTAAGCACACCGGGAGCGCGAAAAGCTACCACTCCCTCTCAAGGGTTTCGGCTTCCTGAGGCAGAATCTTCCGAGCGGCCCATGAAGGGGCTTAAGTCTTTCTAACCGGAAGGGTTGTCTTAGATTGCCCAGAGTAGCCATCACGCTCCAAGTTGAGCTTTGAGAATCGGTGTCGCGAATGTCTCGCCAGGTTCGAAGCCGTCTCAAAAGGCTCATCACTCGGAAAGTGAAGCTACTTTGAAGGCATAGCGTCGTCAGAAAACCTCGCTCATACAACGTAAGCCTTTTTGCAGAAAGGCTTTGCAATACAGGACAACAGAGGAAATGACCTTGGCCGCATGGTTGACACAGGTTTGAGACCAGTTACAATGAGTGTTTAGTTGAGATTGAATCTCAGTGTCTGCATTCTTCCCGCCAAATAATCCCCCCTGATGTCTCAAGCCTCCACCTCGACTGATCGCGTCATTTGCCATTGCCTCGGTGTGACCAAGTCACAGATCGAGGATGCTGCGCGATTTGGTGGTTGTGACACGGTTCGCGAAATCAAAAACTGCACAACCGCCGGCGGCGGCTGCACAGCCTGTCATGGTCGGATCAAGAAGATTTTGGCGGCGGCAAAGAACCAGGAGTTCGAACCGGTCGCCAGCAACCTCGATTAGACGACAGCTGATGCGTTATTCTTCGGCTGACCCGCCAATCTGCATGGCTAAGTAATTCTCGCTGCCAACTTGATCCAGCAAGTGCAATTGTGCTTCGAGCCAATCGACGCTCTCTTCGGACTCGACGAGGATGCGTTCCATGATCTCCTTGCTGCCAGCATCCTTTTGATCGACGGCCGATTTGATGCCTTCGTTGTAGGCAGCGACCGCGTTAAGCTCGAGCTGCAAACTGTTTTCCAATTGCTCTTTCACGGATTGGCCAACACGAATCACGTCGTAGCGAGCGATCTCGGGAACGCCCTCTAAGAACAAAATTCGGTCGATCAGGTACTCCGCGTGCTTCATTTCTTCAATCGACTCGGTGTAGTGATGCGCGGCGAGTTTATTGAAGCCCCAGTCCTTGCACATTTTCGATTGAATGAAATACTGATTGATGGCCGTCAATTCGATAGTCAGCCCGCCGTTGAGGGCCTCGATGACTTTGGCGTCACCTTTCATGATGAATCTCCTGGTGCGAAAGATTGGTCAGTTCCGCAAGCTGACGTTCTCTCTGGTCGGTACGTGCGGTAAGTTATTGGTAAGTCGACCGAATGGTATCGAACTGGAAACGCAGGGATCTAGCCGAGTCACGCCTTCTGACGGTGTTTTTGACCGATTGAAATAGGATCTCCACGAATGCCAGTGGCATTGCCTGGAAAGTGTGGGATTGAGTCTCATGCCCGAAAATGAATCACCAAATCAAGAAACATCTCAGGGTGCCGCTGATTCGACGGTGACTAACATCGATCGCGGTCGGGCCCCTTCGGGCCTTGTACTTCAATTAGTCGTCCCGATTTTAATCGTCGCCGTTGGCGCGGCCGGATACATGACACTTATCCGAGCCGGCGAAGCCAACAAAGAGAACGAGACAGCGCCGTCGCCAACCACGCCACTGGTCGAGACCGCCAGCGTCTCATTGCATTCAACTGGCTTCGAAATCAAAGCCGATGGAAACGTCGTCCCATTTCGAGAGATCGAGGTCGCGACAGAAGTTGGCGGGCGAGTCGTTTTCAAGAGTCCCAGTTGTCGGCGCGGCCACTTTGTCAAAAAGAACATGGTGCTGCTGCAAGTTGACCGTCGCGACTATGACTTGGAAGTCGAACGGCTCACACAAGAGCGAACTCAGGCCGACGAGAACATCGCCGAACTTGATGTGGAGATCGCCAACACGCGCGAACTGGTCAAATTGGCCGACGAACAAGTTCAGCTTGCCGGCAAAGACCTAAAGCGGCTCATCGACCTGGTCACTCGGGACGCCGCCACGGACGCTCAAGTGGACCAAGGCAAAGTCAACGAGCTGAGTTCTCGAAACGCTCGATTGGTTTTGAAGCATCGCATCAGCGTTTTGACGGCTCGCCGGAATCGGTTGGTAGCGGCAAGCGCACTTGCGGCGACTCAATTGAAGCGTGCCATGCTGGATCTCTCCCGCTGCGAGATCGTCGCTCCCATTGATGGTGTCATCATCAACGATGCCGTGGAACAGGATAGCTATGTCCAAAAGGGCACTCCATTATTTGTGATCGAAGATACGTCGGCAGTCGAAGTCCTTTGTGGTTTGCGAATGGAAGACCTCGTCTGGTTGGGCTGGAACGCCGATTCGAAACCTCAGCAGCCTACGACAAACGAGCCGGACGGAAACAGGCACACTTCGAAACTCCCCTCGCGCCCTGTGACGATTTCTTACGACATGGGAAGCCAAGTGTTCTTCTGGGACGGCGTGCTTGACCGATTTGATGGGCTCGGTTTGGACCAGCGAACTCGCACGGCGCCTTGCCGAATTGTCGTCAAGGACCCGTATGGCAAATGCAGTCCATTGGATCCAGGTTGCAGCGCGAACACGCGTCGGATGCCTTTAATGCGGGGCATGTACGTCAGCGTGCAAATCAAGACGCCCGAGGTCAAACCACTACTCCGTATTCCAGAAAACGCGCTCCGTCCGGGTGGCGTCATCTGGGAGATCGCCGATGGACAGCTCAAGCTACACAAAGTAGAAGCCGTCAGCGCCAACGGTAGCGACGTCTTGGTGAAGACTGGCAGTGGATTGACGTCGAAGAGTCGCGTGGTGGTCTCCCCCTTGGTCAGCGCCTTTAGCGGAATGGCTGTGCGGGAGGCTGGCGAGTAATGGCCGCGGATCAAGTCGAAACGAAGCGCGACGGTGGCGTCATGCATACCGTCATTCGCTGGGCGACCCGCAACTCGCCCGCAATGAATACGCTCATGGTCGGCATCATGGTCGTGGGCCTGATGAGCATGCTCTCGCTGCGGCGCGAGGTCTTTCCCGAGTTCTCCTTAGAGATGATCTTGGTCTCCGTTCCGTATCCCGGCGCCAGTCCTGAGGAAGTAGAAGAGGGCATCTGTCAAAAGATCGAAGAGGCCGTACAGCCCATCGCGGGCATTCGAAAGCAAACATCGGTGGCCAACGAGGGAGTCGGCTCCGTCGTCTTGGAACTAGAAGCGAATGTTCCCGACGTTCAAAAGATCTTGAATGAAGTTCGTTCCGAGGTGGACCGGATTCCCAGCTTCCCGGAGCTGAGCGAAGATCCCGAAGTCAAGCAGGTCACAATTCGCCAACCCGCAATCCGAATCGGAGTCGTGGGACCAGAGTCCGATGCGCCCGATTACGAGCGTCGCTTGCGAGACCTCACCGAATCAATCCGCAACGATTTGCTACAACTTCCCGCGGTCTCGCAAGCCAACATCATGGGGGCCCGCGATTATCAAATCGACATCGAGCTATCCGAAGGTACGCTTCGCCAGCACGGCTTAACGCTACAAGATGTCGCTCGGCTAGTGCGGCGACAAAATGTTGAGTTACCCGGCGGCCGTCTCAACACAGAGTCTCAAGTGTTGTTGCTGCGGGGCAAGAACAAGCAAATCAGCGGCGAGGAAATCGCTAAGTTGCCGCTGCTGACTCAGCCTAATGGGGTCGTGCTGACAGTGGGCGACTTGGGCGTCGTCCGCGACGAGTTCGTCGACATCACGTCAATCACGCGAATCAATGGACGGCCGGGTCTGGTAATCTCGGTCGATCGCACATCGACGGAAGACTTATTCAGAATCGTCGATCAAGTCCAAGGTTACTTGGACGAGAAGCAACTACCCGCGGGCTTCGAGTTCCTTACCTGGCAAGATCGATCCATCGACGTTCGTGACCGAATGGATCTACTGGTCAAGAATGGGCTGCAAGGCTTGTTGCTGGTGTTCTTGGTGTTGGCCTTGTTCTTGGAATTGCGTTTGGCCTTTTGGGTGGCGTTGGGAATTCCCGTTTCAATTTTGGGTTCCTGCGCAATTCTGTTGATGACGGGGCAATCGCTCAACATGATCTCGATGTTCTCGTTTTTGATGGCGTTGGGGATCGTAGTTGATGACGCCATCGTGATTGGCGAGAACATCTACGAACACCGACAGCGAAACAAGCCGTTTCTTCGAGCCGCGATCGACGGAGCTGTCGAGGTCTTGCATTCGGTAGCCGCTTCTGTGATGACGACCGTGATTGCATTCACACCGCTGATGTATGTCTCTGGAATCATGGGCAAGTTCATCGCGGTCATGCCAATGGCCGTGATTGCCATCCTGATCATCTCGCTGATCGAAAGTACCTTCATTCTGCCTTGTCACTTGTCACACGAAGTCAAGCTGACATTGGTCAACCGCACGGATCAATTCGTTCGGCAATGGCCAAGGCTGCTAAGGCTGAGCATCGGCTTCCTGATCGTTCGCTTGGCGATGATCGCGACGCTGGTTTTCATGCCGTTTCAATTCAAGCCGCTGCAATGGATCGAGTCGTTATTCGCTGCCGTCAATGGCAAGACAACACAATTGACGCATCGTCTGATCGAGCGAGCCTACTTGCCAACATTGAGCTTCTGCTTAAAGTCACCGCTGGTGCCGATCGCGACAGCCGTTGCCTTGTTTGCTGTTTCGATCGCTTTCGTGAAAGCTGGCGTCATTCCGGTCGTGGTGTTCCCCAAACTGGACACCAACACCATCGAATCCAATGTGTCATTTCCGGATGGCACACCAAGCAGCGTGACCAGCGCGGCCACCAAACGCATCGAGCAAACGATTCTCGACTTGGCGACCGAGTACCAACAAGACGGTTTCAATGTCTTGAGCGTCGTACATCGAGCCGTCGGACAAACGACGTCACAAGGCCCGTCCGGGCCAGACAGCTTGAAAAGCGGAAGTCACGTTGGCAACGTTTCGGTCGAGCTGCGACCCATTGATGAACGACACATCCGCAGCGACGAGATCATTGCCAAGTGGCGTCAACGATGCGGTGAAATTGCCGGCGTCGAAAGGCTAACTTTCGGCGCGAGAGAGATGGGCCCCGGCGGACCGCCCATCGAATTCAAACTGCTATCCAGCGGCGGAGAATTTGAAATGCTGCAAGCCGCCGTCGAGGAGTACAAAGCTGAACTGGCGCAGCAGAAGGGCGTTTACGATGTTCGTGATGACTCGGCTCCCGGAAAGTGGGAGTTTCGTTTGAAGATCAAGGACTCGGCCGAGTCGATGGGCATTCCATTGGCCGACTTGGCCGAAACCGTCCGCGCCTCGTACTACGGACAAGAAGTCATGCGGCTTCAACGCGGCCGCCACGAAGTCAAGCTGATGGTCCGCTACCCTCAAGACGAAAGAAAGTCGCTAGCAGGATTCCACGACATCCGAGTTCGCACCGGCGATGGTGCCGAGCGACCGTTGACCGAGCTGGCGACGATCGATGTGAAACGAGGCTATTCGGAAATCAACCGCGTGGACCAATTGCGGTCGATCACGATCACTGCCGACATCGAGGAAAAAGCGGCCAACGCGAAAGAGATCACGGACGCTCTTCAACAAAGGGGCGGCTTCGAGGAAAAACTGCTTGCCAAGTACCCCGACATTCGAGTTCGCTGGGAAGGGCAAAAGGAACAAACCAACGAATCGATGCGCAGCATGTTCATTGGATTCTTCTGTGCCGTCTTGGCCATGTTCGTGTTGCTGACGATCGAGTTTCGCTCGTACATGCAGCCGCTGATCATCCTATTCATTATCCCGTTCGGATTCATCGGAGCGGTCGCCGGCCACATTCTGATGGGAATACCAATTTCCATGTTCAGCATGTTTGGCCTAGTGGCACTGACCGGCGTCGTCGTCAACGACTCAATCGTGTTGATCGACTTTATCAACCAGCAACTGGGTGAGGGCAAGTCCTTAAGCGAAGCTCTGATGACAGCCGGAGCCCGCCGTTTCCGCCCAGTCATGTTGACCTCGATCACCACGATCGCTGGGTTAACGCCAATCCTGTTAGAGACATCGTTTCAGGCACAAATCCTCATCCCGATGGCCACCAGCATCATCTTCGGCTTGATGTTCGCAACGTTCGTCGTGCTGTTCTTGGTGCCGGCGATGTACTTGCTCTACGGCTGGCTGATGGAATTGATGTTCGGAAGTGTGCGGAGTGAGCATTAGCCTTTGACTTGTTTAACCCGTAGCCACAGGCGAGGCACAATGGTGTGCTCCTCGCCTGTGGCTACGGGTTGAACGAAGACAAGATCATTTGCTCAAACGTGCGACAACATCCTTGGCCGTCAGCGTTGACGTCAACGTCGTCGTGCCGCCGGATAGAAGATTCACGACGTTTGCTGTGCCGAGTTCTGACAAGGCGCTGGTGTTCGACGTCGCGATGGTTAACTCCGTTGGCGCTGCCAGCGACAGCAAGCCGCCAAGGCCGCCGTAGCGTGTTGCTGAGGGAAGCATCATCGAATCGCCAGTTGTCTTCGAAGAATTCACTCCGCGAGGAACTTCGATCACGACGCGTTTTGCCTTCGTCGAGGAAACGGCTATGCCCAGCCCCGCCCAGACTCCCGCTTCACCCGTACCGACAACATCGACTTGTTCGGCTCCCAGCGATTTGGCAAACGCCAAAACCGTAACAACATCGCGGACACGGTTCGCCAACAGCGTGCGGTTGTAACCGTACGTGTAACCCAAGAAACGCTCCTCAACCTTTTGGCTGGCGGCGGGCTTACCATCCGCAGTCATTTTCCCCGTCAAGAAAACGTCGGCGGTGATGACCAGTTTGCCGGCATCCGTAAGTTTCTTGACTGATTCGGCATCGACACCGTCTCGGCCGGCTTCGTCGATCCAGACGACTGCGGACTTACTCTTAATGTCGCCAGCGACAGCAACAGCAATTTTCTCGCCCGTGCCCTTGCGGCCGATGATGTAACGTGACTCGTCCGAATCGACTTGTCGTTCAATCTCGACTTGGTGGCTGTCTCGATCTAACAAAACGCGAGCCGCCGGTGCCAGGAACTTTTGAAAGGCTTGAACGTCATCAGAAGTCTTCGGGATCAGCGCTTCGTAAGCTGATTTGGCTTGATAGATCAGATAGTCGCGAGTGGCCGTTTCGCTGGGAATATCTTTTGGGACAGGATGCTGCTCGTCGAACACAGACAAGTCCGCGGGCGCGACCGGTTCGAAGTCGGCTTGCTTGATCGGTGTCTTGAGGCCCAGGTTCAGATGCTCGTTGAACCACGCGAACATCATCTCGCGCGCGACTTGGTTGTAGTTATGTTTGAACTGAGGATAACACTTGGCGTGCACGAAGCTGGCTTTGTCGTACAGCGAGTAAACTTGCTTAAGCTCCGGCAAGCCTTTGGTTTCAATGTCGATCGTCCAATCATCGGCTCCACTCATGGCTAACGGCCGAGGAGCGAACATCGCGGCAAAGGCAATGTTGTTGATGCCTTGTCGAAGATACGGAGCATTTTCGCAAACGCAGCCGCCTTGCATGTTGGTCGAGACCATCACGGCAGGAAAGGCAACGGCCGGGCGCGGGTCGAGTGCACACAGAATGAACGTTTGAGTTCCGCCACCACTGGCACCGGTCACAGCAATGCGGCCCATATCGATTTCCGGAAGCGTCTCGACAAAATCCAATGCGCGGATCGAGTTCCATGTCTGCAAACCCATGACGTTGATGCCCCATTTCGCAGAGGTAAGATCAGTGAACCCGCTGCGATGATCGACGCCTTGGCTGTCGGCATACCCGACCATATCGTAATGAAAGACGGTGCAGCCCATGCGTGCCAACTGCACCATCCGAGCTTGCAGCGGAAAGTGGGCTCCTGAATCGAATTGCTCGGCCTTCTGTTTGATTTGAGCTTTGGCCGCGTTATCGCCGGCGTCGTAGAATCGTCCGTTCCTCCAATGCCCGTGAGGACACAAGACGACGGGAATCTTGCCATCGATTTTCTTCGGCCGGTACAAGTTGCCGGTGACGTAGTGTCCTGGAATGCTCTGGAAATAAACCTTTTCGATGCTGTAATCGTCTCTCTCGATCTTTCCATGAATGACGGCCTTCAGTGGCGTCTCTTGAGGCATCGGATACAACCCGATGGCGATCAAGGTCTGCTCGCGAAGTCGTTGCGATTCCGCTTCCCATTTGGCTTTCGTGGTTGGAGGCACCCAGGGATGATACGCGTCGCGCAGATTCCGGACCTTTCCGACTCTTGCATCTTGAGCGACTAAGCCATTGATACAGCATGCCAATAGAAGAAAGGCTATCGTTGTCGTTCGCATGATGAATCTCCTTGAGAGCTGTTTGCTTCAACCAGCGTTTATATGTTGGTACAAGCGTGGAGTGTACCAGACGGCGTTGGCTTTTCCAGCAGCATGCGGCGCGAAATGGCGACCGCGATCATCAAGAATCACTTCAAACGATGTCGGTGTGGGCGACAGCAATCGGCGAATGCACAACGACAGTCAGCAATGTCGTTGGAGTTCCCCTAAGCCAGATCTTAAAGCGGGGACGTGCTGAGATACATTAAGCTCAGCGACCTGATCGCCTCTGTGTTTCAGAACTGCAGTCTCAGACCTCGGCACGTGTTGGCGTTGGTGTCGCTCGTCGTTGTACCTCAGGTGAAAGATTCGTCCAATTCGAGACCTGATGATTAGTCATCGTTCGTCAACACGATCCCGCCTTCGCCGGCTCCTAGACGAGCTGGATGCTCTGGGAATACTATGTGGTTTTCACGATGGACAACGGAGGACGCGGCACCGTTCCCGGCGGTGATCCAAAGAGTCCTGCGCCGAATGTTCCATTGTCCGGTGCCAAGCATTCCCTGCTCGAAGGCGGCATTCGCGTTCCGTTGATGGTTCGAGGCCCCTCGATCAAAGCGGGATCGGTTTGTCGAGTCCCAGTGGCAGGCTACGACTTCCTGCCGACCTTTTATGAGTTGGCTGGCGGGAAAGGCAGTCTCTCCGAAGAACTCGATGGAGGAAGCTTTGTCGCTCTGTTTTCCAATCCGGAAACCGATTCGGTGAAGCGCCCGATCGATGGCCTGGTTTTCTCTCGACCCCGGCAGGGAATGGCTGTGATTCGGGACGGTAAATGGAAGCTGCTGGCAGAGGTGAATACGAAGCGCGAAATCCAATCGGCCAGACTCTTCAATGTCGTTGAGGATATCGCCGAGAAGCGTGATCTGTTCACGACGCACGCCGACAAGGCCGCGCAACTACAAGCACGCCTTAAAGCCTGTCTCGAAACCGTGGTTGATCCATCTCCGACAATGAAGCGGAGAAAGAAGGCAGAATGAGAACGCCGCTTACATCCAGCTCCAGCAGGCGTGCCCCTATGAAGAAGACAAGGATGCAGCGGCGCGTTCAGCTCGTCATAATGGTGTTGCCCGCACTTTCGATCCTGAACCTGCCGGAAGCCCTCGCTGACTCAGAGTCGGACGAGATAGTCGCCCTGGACCTGCTGACCGTCAGGAAACCGAGATTGCAAGCCGAGTCGCGGTTGCGGGTCATCCGGTTGACGACGCGGAGCGGCGCTACGGGCTATGGGGATTACCTTGATTTCGGTCTGTCCGCCGAGAATGAGGAAGAGACACTGGCACGATTGGCGAACCGCTATGCCGCACAGAATCATAAGAAAAATATCTTCCTGACCGACCCTTCCATGCGTGCCGTTGGGGTCGGTCACACTGTCATGGGCCAGACTGCGGAGCAAGTGCTCAGTGCCCCGCCCGTAACTGGTTTGGGTGTTAATGCACTGTTCCCCAGAGAAGGAACGATTTTCGACAACAGTCTCGTGTTCTTCGGCGGCGGTCTTCGCACCGCCCATCGCAACACGAACATTCCCTGCCTGCTGACAGGCAGTGGCTTCAAGGGACTAACCCACGGACAGCACCGAGCGGCTCTTGAAGAGAACACACCGCTGGCCAATCTCTGGACGACTATGCTCCAGGACGCGGGTGCCGCGGTTGATCGCTTCGCTGATGCCGACGGCACTGCAAGTTCGGTGTGGGCATGAGTGGCTAATTCTTCAAACCAACTCCTGAAGAAAAATCTCTGATTTGTCCCTAACCGCTGAGTGATTTTGGCTATTTTCATGTAATGACCAGCGATCAACACTCACCGGCGGACACGATTCGGCAGATTAGCCATCATCAGGCTGCGCTGTTGGCTTATATCCTCACGCTGCATCCGGACCGTAGCGAAGCTCAGGACATTCTGCAGGAGACGAATGTTGTTCTCTGGCAAAAGGTTGGTGAGTTTCGTGAAGGAACAAACTTCAAAGCCTGGGCGTTTCGGATCGCCTACCTGCAGACGCTTGCACACTTCAAACGGGTGAAGCGTGGAAACTGGCTGGGGTTCTCCTCTGAACTGGTTGATACGCTTGCCAGCGAGGCCGAACCGTTGCTGACGGATTTTGAGCAACGTCATGCCGCCTTGCGAAGCTGCCTAGAAAAGCTGCCGGAAAAAGATAATGAGATTGTTCGTGCTCACTATGAAAATGAACGGTCGCTTGCGGATGTCAGCGCTGAAGTCGGAAGGACTGTCGGAGCGTTGAAGCAAGTTTTGTTTCGAGTTCGTCGTTCGTTAAAAGCTTGTATCGAATTGCAGCTTGCGGAGGCGGCCAATGTCTAAGCTGATTCCGACGATTGATGATGAACTAGCCGAATTGCTGGAAGCGGTTGCGAATCGTGATCTCACGCCGGATCAGCACAAGCGACTTGCCGAGAGATTGGAGGTGAACGCCGAAGCACGGGCGGCATTCATTCAGGCGACGGCATTCGATGCGATGTTGTCTCATGAGTTTCCAGCGTCCGAACCTCACGTGGCCACCAGTGCGTTGGAGATACCCGAAACCGAGTTGAAACCGTCTTCGAAAACTTCCGACCGACGTCGGAGAACACGGCTCGGCTACGTGATGCTCGTGGCCGCACTGGCGACAGTGGCGTCGTTGGCAATCGTGTTCCTTCGTCCCAGCGAACCGAGTGCTCCGATCGCCAAAATCGCCTATCAATCGAATGCCCGTTGGGCGAACCAGCAGCGATCGCAAGGTGGCGCAATCGGTACGGGTGTTCTACAATTGGACGTCGGTATTGCACGGTTGGATTTTGCCAATGGAGCGACCGTTACACTCCAAAGTCCGGCGCGGTTTGAAATACTGTCCACCGATCGGACGCGGCTGAGTAACGGGATCTTAACCGCTCACATTCCCGAATCTGCAATCGGTTTTAAAGTCTTGACACCATCGTTGGATGTTGTTGATCTAGGGACGGCTTTCGGCGTGACAGTTGGTGCGGATGGTGAAACGGATGTCTGTGTCTTCGAAGGAGAAGTCGAGGTGAGTCTTGCGGGCGACTCGCAAGCGGATTCAACCCAGCGAGTGCGCGAAGGCAGCGCGGTTCGCACTCGTTCCGAGGCGGACGAAATCGAAGCGGTCGCCTATAAGACGAATCGTTATGAGGAAGCTTGGCCAGTGACCTCGGGTGTGCTGCAAGCGACCGGTTTGATGAAGTTCGTTTCACCGGGCCCCGACTTTGTACCAGGGCGTTACGAGGACAGTGAATCGATTGTCGTCTTCCCTGAGAGGTCTCAAGTGGTCCTTCCGAAAGACGTGAAGGTTGATGTTGCCAAGCCTGGGCAGTATCAGAAAGTTCGCCGGAGAGAACAGCCGGTTTTGCCGGCGGGACAGCAAGTTCGTAGTTATTTATTGCAGCTCAATCCGGTTGGCAGTTTCACCACCGCCGAAGCCGACAAATCGCGGGTCATTGGTCAAGTTACTTTTGACCAGCGCATCCTAGGGTTGATTGTCAAGACGACCAAACTGATTGCCTCGGATGATCTACTGGGGCATCCTCACGGTGATTACGGAAATTCACTACGAGGTATCGAACCAATGCGACCAGACGATCCGCCGAATTTACAACGCGATCTGGTCATACTCAGTGAGAACCGGCGCACGTTATCGCTGGATTTGTCAGCAGGTTCCGCGGTCGATCAAATCCGCGTCGTGGTAAGTGAGGAAACAAACGTGGCAGAATGATGGGGGCAGAACAATACCAGCCTGTCATCATTCTGCCCCCATTATTCTGCCATTAAAAAATAGACCGATGCCAATTGAAGTAGACTCCGAGATTCGTGTTTTTTCGGAAGAAGAGTTTCATGCGCTTGCTGAGAAAGTGATTGGGATTGTTTTTGGCGTTCACAATGACTTGGGCCGGTTGATGGATGAGGAGATTTATAAGCAGGCAATTCGAAGAAGATGTGAACAGACAGAGATCGTTCCGGCACGGCGCGAGGTGGAAATCAAAGTCCGGCATCGTGATTTCGAGAAACTTTATTACATGGATTTGCTTTTTGCCTACGGATTGATGGTTGAGGCAAAGACGGTCGAGAAACTTAACAAGGCTTATCATGCACAAACGCTGCACTACTTGACGCTTGCGGGAATGCATCACGGTCTATTGGTCAACCTGCGGCCTGGTAAAGTCGAAAAACACTTTGTTTCTACAACTCTCGATTTATCAGAACGCCGCCAATTCACAATCCGCGAATCGGGTTGGGAATCATTCAATGAAGCAAGTAAAAGACTCCGTGAACTCTTGCTGGATTTGCTCAATGACTGGGGTACATTCCTGCAGACGAACTTGTACCGAGAGGCCGTCGTTCACTTCTTTGGCGGACCTGAAGTTGCGTTGCGGCGAATTCCGATCTTCGACGGCGAGATTCCACTGGGAACTCACGAAGTCTGCCTGCTTGCAGACGACACGGCTCTAGCTCTAACCGCACTGAAGAGCGGAAAAGATACGATGAAAGATCATCTGCAACGATTCCTTGGCCACACAAAACTATCTTGCATGCAATGGGTCAACATGGACAACCACGACATTGAATTCCAAACGTTAATGAACGGCGACGTGCAACGACAAGAACCTTCTTTCGTAAACGGATGTGGCAGAATAATGGGGGCAGAATAATATCAGTCTGTCATCATTCTGCCCCCATTATTCTGCCAATAATACGAGCAGGAAAACAACAAACTACTAAGTAAGTAGAACGAGACTTTAAAAATGCGAAAGCTTATTCAAACAATCTGTTTTTTGCTCGCGATGGGAGTCGGAGCAAGTTTGCCCGCGGAATCAGGCAAAGATCCTGTACGTCAAATCGATGCGATCATTTTGACCGACTTGGCGAAGCATGGTTTGTCGCCCAATGCGGCGGCGGACGAGATACCGTTTGTCAGACGCGTCTATCTCGATGTGATCGGCCGAATTCCGACGCACAAGGAATTAACGAAGTATCTCGCGGATGAGTCGACAGATCGGCGAGCGAAGCTGATTGACACGTTGCTGGAGTCTCCCGGCCAC
>PBMZ01000034.1 GCA_002722955.1 Planctomycetaceae bacterium
AGAAAAAGTTCGACGCTTGCTCATAGTTACTCTCCTGTCAGACTATCATGACATAAGGAAATTCACTCTCCACCAATCTTGGGTAACGCCACCTGCGACTAAGGATTCTGTATGTGCTTTTGCAGAATCGCTTTGCACTCAGTCCTAGGTCCCTCTAGGCTGAATGATTGGAACTTTCGCGTGCGATACTACTGCGCACGCCTCGTGTATTCATTATCGGTTGCGCCTTCATGTCTGAAGTTACGAGAACAAGCCGCTATACGCTTCCACCTGAAGTGCGCAAAGCGGAATGGAAATACATCTTCCGACGACGCCAAGCAGCCGATGTTGAAGACCAAAACTCGCCCACGCCCGATGAGACCAGTGCCGATGCAAACGCCGTCGAAGTGCAATTCGATGAACACGGCTTCCCTAAAGACATGAACGTTGATGTTCAAGTTGACACCATCGGTACAAAGTTTCCTGTAGGCATCGGGATCTCTGGCGGAGGGATTCGGTCGGCGACGCTGAATCTTGGAGTTCTCCAAACCTTCGCCGAGTCGGGTGTGTTTCGACACATTGACTTGATGAGCACAGTTTCCGGGGGAGGTTATCTTGGCTCTTGCCTGAGTTCACTGCTGACGATTCCCGAGGACTCAGCACTGTACGCTTCCGATGCGGAGTCGGCAAAAAAACCGGAGCAAGGCAATTATCATGCGGCGTGCATGACAGTCTCAGAGACAAGCGATCCTTATGCTCCGCATTGGGGTGCTAAAGAAAAGTTTGACGTCGGCAATCGCTTTCCATTGTCGGAAACCACGCAGATGCATCACCTGCGCAAGCACGGCGACTTCTTGATTCTGCGCAGCGGCATCTTGCATCGCGACGTACTTCGAGTTGCTGGTGCTATCCTTTCAGGACTTATCTGCACGCTCTTGACGTACTTCGTCACGATCGCATTCTTGTCGGCGATACTGATGTGGATCTCTTCGTGTCTGGCTGGCACAAATATGTGGGCATTCTTGCCCGAGATGACTCATGAGAAATTGCCCGAGATGATCGCGTGTATCGACTGCGAAATCTTGGCTTGGTTCGCCGGAATCGGCGCCGTTGCATCAGCAGGATTCGATGTCTTTTTCTTGGCAATCACAAAACGGGTGAAACCCCATAGCTTTTGGCCTGGACACACGGGCGAAACACGTGAAAACCACGGCGAGCGTGCCTGGATTCAAGCTTATACTGTGTGGGCAATCCTTTGCTTTGTGTTGCTTGCCTACACTTTTTTACCCGCCCTGGCCAATGCCGAACGAGTCGTTACAGGACTGCTCAGCCCATTGCTTTTTTCCGCGGGCATATTGGTTGGCGAGATCCTTGCCTATTGCGTGATCGCCACTTTTGAGAGCTGTGTGAGACGGTCGATTTGGGTGCCTCGCAATCGTTCGATTTGGGAAGCTTCGATTGGGGTCGGTATTTACAGCGTGGTGGTCAGCTTGGCGTGCTCGCTGTTTTTGGTTTTGTTTGTGGCTTTCAAGGGGCACCAAGGCGCCGCCTATGCGGACATCGCGGCGATGTTTACGTCGCTCGTGACCGGTCGCTTCTTGGGCAACCATTCGCAAAAGAGCTCGGGTGGGTCCGAGAGCGATAACACACTCGATTGGCTCAAGGGAATCGCGATAACCATCGGCTTAGGCGGATCGGTCCTGCTGTTTATCGTTAGCAGCACGTTTTTCGTGGTTGGCATTTTCGCCTTACCAAGCAAGATTCCAATTTGCAGCGACTGGATTAGCAAAGTCGCCATGGATCCGATGTACTTCTTTTTTGTAACTGGTGTGGTGTTTGTCGTGCTGGGTTACTTGATTGATTTCAACCGAGTTTCGTTGCATTACTTTTATCGTGACCGGTTGGCAGCCGCTTACTTGCAAACCGAATCCTTCGTTCCAGACGACGGTCTTCGAGTGATGCGAAACGACTATGACCTGAAGCTGCAAGACCTCCACAAGCGACATCTACCAGAAGGTGAGACAGATAACCCGGCGCCTTACCATCTGATTGTGACCGCGTTGAACCTGGCAGGCAGCCGCGACTTGGCTCGAAAAGATTGCAAGTCGGATCACTTCATTTTCTCGCGAGAATTCTGCGGATCGACGACGACAGGCTACGTCAAAACCGATCATTACGCCGGCGGACAACTGCGGCTTGCCAACGCAATGACGATTTCAGGAGCTGCGGCCTCGCCAGGTATGGGGGCCAATACTTCGTTTCATGTCGCCTTTGCTGCCGTGCTGTTCAATATCCGCTTGGGACAATGGCTCGAGAATCCTCGGATCGCTGAGATGGACGGTCGCCAAGCTTACTTTCCGGCAATTGGTGGCGATCGTCGCAGACCACCGGCGAGCGATTTGCCAAGCGGCTTCAACGAATTGTTGTCGAAGTTCTTCAGCCGCTTCTGGCCGTTGTATCTGTTTTGGGAAGCCACGTCCTGGACGACGGATCGGCGGTCGATGGTCAATCTTTCTGATGGCGGGCACACGGGAGACAACCTGGGGTTGTATCCTTTATTTCAACGTCGTTGCCGCTTGATCATCGCCTGCGACGGAGAATGCGATCCGGCCTATCATTGCAGTTCCCTCTCGAACGTGATCCGATAGATTCACACCGATGAAAATGTAACCGTAGAAATCGACCTGGATCGGCTACGACCACTCAGGCCTCAAGACAAACGCAAGACGCCACAGCCAACGCAAGCCCATTACTTGGTGGACAAGATCACGTATCCACCCGTTGCGAACATGCAGGATCCCGACGGCTCTGTGGGGGCACCTCAAACCGGTTGGCTGATCTATTTGAAGTCTTCGCTACTTTCGCCGCTGCACGAAACAAAGAAGTCGCATCAACCGTTACCTGCCAACGTTCGCAGTTATGCCGAGATGAGCGAATTCTTTCCGCATCAAACGACGGCCGATCAATTCTTCTCAGACGATCAATTCGAAGCCTACCGCATGTTGGGCCGACACATCGCCGAGACGATGTTAGGTGACGTGGCTGAGAAGAACCCAACCTCGGCGCCAACTGCCGACGATCTAATGGCATGGTGCGATCAAACTTGGAATGCGCCAACGCACGCGACACCGACGACCGCTTCGACGTCATCGCACGTGATGATCAAGCAGAAGTAGCCTGCGGTAACTCAAACGCACTGAGTCGGCGCGATCTTGACCGCTTGTGAGTGATGCTTATACTCGCGACGGTTCGCGTTAGAGCTGACTAGGTAAGTCATGGATGTTGAGCGGCATGGATCGTCGAATTGGTTTGGCTTTGTTTCTTGTTGCAATCTTCGGCGCTGAGCCTGTGCGAGCTGACGACGCTTGGATCGATTCGCATCGGGGGCGTGTCTTTCAATATCGATCCGAGTTCCGTGTTGATAGCGAACCTCTCATCAAGCAGCTTGACGCGTTAAAGAGAGACGTCGAGTCCACTTTGGCGATTCGCTCTAGTGGTCCGATTCAGTTGAATTTGTTTCGCAATCGCACGACCTACATGCATCACATCGGGCAGCGGCATCCCGAGGGCATGCAGCGGCGGGCCTTGTTCGTCAAGGGCCCTGATCTCAGCCGTGTCTACGTGTATCGGCAGCTTTCCATCGAGACCGACATTCGCCACGAGTCGACTCATGCGGTGTTGCACAACGCGTTGCCCTACTTGCCGCTTTGGCTGGACGAAGGTTTGGCCGAGTACTTCGAGGTCCCCGCAACACAGCGAGCCGGCAAGAATCCACATCACAGTAGACTGAAGTGGTCGATTCGCTTTGGTTGGTCTCCATCGCTGCAGAAACTCGAACAGCGCGACGGATTGACGGACATCAAGTCGGCCGATTACCGCGAATCATGGGCCTGGGTGCACTTTATGTTGCACGGTCCCAAGGCCGCCAAATCCGTGTTGGTGCAGTACATCAAAGACATCCAAAGCGAGAATCCACCCGGCCGACTCAGCACACGAATGCACAAAGCGCTGCCGAACGCCAACGCTCAGCTTGTGCATCACATCAAGACGTGGAAGTCACCGAAAGGACCAATTTCCAAGCACCAATGACCAATGCAAGACTCGGTTTCGAAGTCTTACATTGGTCATTGGTGCTTGGTCATTGGTGCTTTACGCAATCGCCACAAATGGTTGGCTGATACCGCTTTCGGGCAAATGCGCCTTGCAAGTCTCGAACGCTTCGATCTATAATTCGCCGCTTTGCTGGATTCGGATATCAAGGAAGAGACTCCATGCACCAGCCCATAATTATCATTGGTGCTGCGCGATCAGGCACGAACATGTTGCGCGATGTCCTAACCTTGCTAAAAGGCGTTGGGACTTGGCCGTGTGACGAGATCAACTACATCTGGCGTTACGGCAACGCATCGCATCCGTTGGACGAGTTCTCTGTCCAACAAGCAACACCAACCACCGAACGCTATATACGTCGTCAGTTCGACAAGATGGTTCGCCAATTGCACGTCGAGCATCTGGTCGAGAAAACATGCGCGAACTCGTTGCGTGTCGAATTCGTCGCCAAGGTCATACCAGACGCCAAGTTCGTCTTCATCACGCGCGACGGCCGCGATGTAGTTCCCTCAGCCATGAAGTGCTGGTCGAATCCCATCAACTTGGGATACATCGCACGCAAAGCGCGATTTGTGCCTTGGCGTGATGTGCCTTATTACGGAAGCCGCTATCTGGCGAACCGGCTGTACCACACTTTTTCGGGTAAGAAGCGGCTGGCCTTCTGGGGCCCCAAATTCGAAGGCATGAACAAGTGCCTTCAGGAATGCACACTGGCCCAAGTTTGTGCCACTCAGTGGGTTCGCAGCGTTCAACGATCCGTTGAGGCTTTCGAATCATTAGACCCGAACAAGGTGTTCCCGTTGCGATACGAGGACTTCGTGGGCGAGCCCCTCGAAAGCGTTCGGCAAGTCACCGAATTCTTGGGCATCAATGCCAACACCCAACAACTAACAACAGCAGTCGCCAAGGTATCCAATCGGAGTGTCGGCAACTGGCGCCGCGCGCTGGATGATGAAACCCTGTCATCGATCGAACCGATCGTGGGCAACATGTTGGTGGAACTTGGATATGTCGATCCACCCGCCACCATAGGCTTTCCCAATCATCAAGAACCACCTGAGCAGGCTGCTGCTTAAGACAAGCCGTACGACGGGCAAAGATGCTGTCGTAAGAAAACAGATCAATTCACTCGAGCCATGACCAAAACGAAACTTCGAATCAAAACTGTGTTTGACGTTGGCATCGCGCTGCTGGTGCTGATCCTGCTGTCTCCGCTGTTCTTGTTCGCAGCCATCATCATCAAGGTGTTCTCGCCAGGGCCGATCTTCTTTCGGCAAGAACGCATTGGCTTTGGTGGAGAGTCATTCTCGATCTTCAAATTTCGAACGATGCATGTTGACTCTGACCGAACGCTGACCGGCTCCGTGTCGGTTCGCAACGATCCACGAGTGTTCGTCGGGGCGGGTTTCCTCAGGTTAACTAAGATCGACGAGTTGCCTCAAATCCTGAATGTACTCAACGGGACAATGTCATTAGTCGGCCCGCGACCAACCGTTGCCGAGGACTTCGAGCGAATGTCCACAGAGCAACGCCGGCGTGTTGACGTCAAACCTGGACTAACTGGATTGGCCCAAGTTCGCGGTAACACATCGCTGCTTTGGCCCGAACGTATTGTGCTGGATTTGTCGTATATCGACGAGTACAGCTTTTGGCTGGACCTCAAGATTCTGATGGAAACGGCGCTGTTGCTCGTCACGTTTCGAGCGGACACGCATCCTCAGGGGAATGATGAATGGGTGGCCACATGAACGAATCTGACAAACAATCGCAGGTTACTCCGCGCATCGTCTGCGTTGGCTCGAACCAAGAGAGTGAAAATGTGCTGCGTGGCTTGATTGCCGCAAACGCGCATCTCGTTGGTTTGGTGACGTTGCCGCCGGCTCAGTCAACGGGAATCTCGGACTATGTTGACTTGCACCCACTTTGCGAGCAGCACGGAATCGAGACCGTTGACACCACCAATATCAACTCGGAAACCACACTATCGGAAATTCAGGCATTGGAGGCCGACTACATTTACACATTGGGTTGGAGCCAGATTTTTGGCGAAGACCTTTTGAACATTCCCAGGAAGTACGTTGTTGGCAGTCATCCCTCGCCGCTACCGATTGGCCGCGGGCGAGCTCCCGTGCCGTGGACGATCTTGCAAGGCAACAGCGAGTCCGCGGTGACACTGTTTCGCATGGACGCGGGAGTCGACTCGGGGCCGATCCTTTGTCAGAAGTGGTTCGAGGTTTCAAGAGATGCGTACGCCGAAGATGTGTACGGACAAGTCACCAACAATTTGAGAGAAGGATTTGTCGAGCTTTATGAGGCTCACGCAAGCGGACAACCGATCATGGAAATCGAACAAGCGGCCAAGATCGCCACGCATCGCGGCAAGCGGACTCCTGCCGATGGTCACATCGACTTTCGGCAGCCGGTGGCGCAGATCGCCAAGTTAATACGAGCAGTTTCGCGACCTTATCCAGGCGCCTACTTGTACTATCAAGGTCAACGTCTGACGGTTTGGAAGTGCAATCTTGACAACATTCCAGCTTACATCGGAACGACTGGACAGATCTTGCTGCGACAACATCAAAGCCTGTTGGTCCAAGCGGGCGACTTGCCGATGTGGATCAGTGAGATCGAAGGCGACGACGGACCGATCGACACTCGGCAATTCCGCGTCGGTCAGAAGTTCGGGTTCGCCGTTGAGGACGAGATCTTTCAAATGCGTCTCGAAATTGAACGGCTACGCGAAGAACTGCGACAACTGAAGTCAGCCGACGTGGATACAACTTGGAGGAAGAGTGCATGAACATGCAAAACGTTTTGGTCGTGGCCGCGCATCCCGACGATGAGGTCTTGGGCGTCGGTGGCACGATTCCGTTAATCAAGAAGTCGGGCGGCCGAGTCACCGTCGTGATCGTGACAGACGGCAGCAGTGCTCAATACGTCGGCGATGAAGAGATCCTGAAGCGTAAGCAGAACGATTCGATCGACGCCAACAACATTTTAGGCACCGATGAAGTCATTCAATGGGACTTTCCCGACATGCGGCTCGATACGATCGAGCACTGTAGGTTGAACGGATCGTTCGAGGAACTGATTTGGGAACGTAAGTTCGACACGGTCTTCGTACAAAACGGCGACGACATCAACCTGGATCATCAACTGATCTACAAATCGATCATGGTGGCCACTCGGCCCATTCCGGGACAACCAGTGAAGCAAGTGTTGAGTTATCAAGTGAATTCGTCGACCGAGTGGGGCGGTCGGACTCAAACGACCATTTTTTGTCCGAATTACTTTGTCGACATCAGTGAAACGTTGGATACCAAGTTAGCGGCCATGGAGCTCTACGAAGACGAGCTGCGCGAGTACCCTCACCCACGCAGCATTAAGTCGCTTCGACAGCGAGCGGCCGTGTACGGAAACGAGGTCGGGTATGAGGCAGCCGAACCGTTTAAGCTGCTGCTGTTCCGCGGAGAAATCGGCTTAGGGCGAGCGGCTTAGAAAGACGTTGCGGCTGTGACTCGTCATCGTTTAACCCGTAGCCGTAGGTGAGGAGATGTTCGATAAGCCTCGCCTACGGCTACGGGTTAAACGACCCATGAGTCAAAAATGCTCGACTCAGAGAGGCGAGCGACGATCAGATCAAGGAAGATTGAACAATGACCACGATGACGCTACCTCACCCATCGATTCAAAAGAAGTATGGCCTTTTTGCTCCTTGGCCGGCTTTTGGTGAGGACGACTTTCAAGCGGTTCAGTCCGTGTTGGAATCTGGAAAAGTCAATTATTGGACCGGTCCGCACGGAAAAGCCTTTGAACAAGAATTCGCCGAATTCGTTGGCTGTGAATACGGTGTCGCTGTTGCGAACGGGACCGTTGCCTTGGAATTGGCATTGGAAGCGATGGGTATTGGCCAGGGTGATGACGTCATCGTCACGGCTCGCACGTTCGTGGCGTCAGGAACGGCGATCGCTGTTCGCGGGGCCAAACCCATCTTTGCTGACGTTGATCCTGCCAGTCAAAACATCACCGCCGAGACGGTCGAAGCAGCGCTGACACCCAACACGAAAGCGGTTGTAGCCGTGCACTTGTCGGGCTGGCCTTGCGAGATGAATGAGCTGCGTCAGTTGTGTGATGATCACGGTTTGAAACTGATCGAAGACTGCGCGCAAGCTCACGGAGCCACTTACGAAGGGCAAGCGATCGGATCGTTGGGCGATGTTGCCGCGTTCTCGTTTTGCCAAGACAAGATCATGACAACCGGTGGCGAAGGCGGAATGTTGACAACCAACAACGCCGATATTTGGGAGCGAGCGTGGAGTTTCAAAGATCACGGCAAGAGTTGGGACGCTTGCTTCAATCGCGAACACAACACGGTCTTCCGCTGGCTCCATGAATCGGTCGGCACCAACTGGCGGATGACCGAGATGCAATCGGCAATGGGACGCGTTGCCTTGCAGAAGTTGCCCGAATGGCTGACCGCTCGCCGTCGTCACGCAAACATCTTTGACGAACGGTTCGCCGACAACAGCGCCTTGGATGTGGCGATCCCCGAATCACATATCCAGCACAGTTACTACAAGTACTATGTGTTCTTGCAGCCCGAATGGATTCAAGCCGTGTGGTCTCGAGACGCGGTCGTTCAAGAAATGCAGCGTCTTGGCATTCCTTGCGGAAGTGGTATCTGCCCAGAAATCTATCGCGAAAAGGTGTTCGACACCCCTGTATTCCGTCCGAAAGAACGGCTTCCGGTGGCCGCTCAATTGTCTGAGACGGCTATCATGTTCCCGGTCCACCCAACATTGTCTGACGACGACATCCATGCGATCGCTGACGGACTGGAATACGTGATCGGCATGGCGGAAGGCCAACGAAGTCAACTCAAGGCGGCTTGAGCCACTCGACGTCCGTTATCTCCTGTTCCAATTGAGTACCGCACAAAACTCTCGAACGAAGTCGTTTCAGATGATAGGCTACTAATAGAAGATTCAAACTCTCACTGGCAAGTAGCCTCGACATATGATTTGGCAAGTTTTGCTTTTGGTCCCCATTTTCCCATCCGGATTGCGCCGGATTGCTGCGTCGAATCTGGGACACTCATCACGCGAGCGCGCGTGGAAGTCGCTGGCCAATGCACTTCGAAGCGAAAACGACGACGTCCGAAAGGCCGCAGGCCAGGCACTCTGCCAAGTCGGAGAGCCCGTCGTTCCCATTGTGACATGCTGGCTCACTTATCAAGATGCCCGTACTCGTGCCGCTGCCGCGAAGATTCTTGCGACGATCGGACATGGGGCTCGACCTGCCACGCCGGAGTTGATAGACCGATTGAAAGACCCTGTCACCAACGTACGCGCGGCAGCAGCGGAAGCGTTAGGAAAGATTGGTCCTGGTGCGATTGAAGCAGTGCCGCACTTGGTCGAAGCGTTGCGCGACAACTCGCGAGGAATTCCAGCGGTCGTGGCCACCGCGTTGGGGAATATGGGGCCGAAGGCGATCGATGCCGTGCCGGCTTTGCTGAGCTTGGTCAATCACATTGAGGACGAGATTCGCGAGGCCGTCACTAAGGCCATCGGAAAGATTGAACCAGACGCTGATGAAATCGTACCCGATCTGATTCAGAACTTGTTCGATAAGGACGAGGAAGTTCGCATCAGCGCTGCCGAAGCCATCTGCCAATTTGGGCCAAGTGCCGACCCCGCCGTCATTCCACTGATGCAACATCTCGATGACAAAGAGCGAGCCGTCCGCGCTGCGATCGCTAAGGCTTTGGGAAGCATCGGTCCGGCAGCAGCGACAGCCGTTCCCGAATTGACCGAACTACTGAACGACAAGGACTGGGGTGTCCGAGAGAAAGTTGCGTTGGCGTTGTCAAACATTGGGCCCGCATCAGCTCCGGCCGTGAAGCTCTTAACACGACGCCTTAACGATGATTACCCTCAAGTTCGTCGTGGGGCGACTTTGGCGTTGGGGCAGATTGGACCGTTGGCGGCAAGTTCCACCGTGCAGATCATGGAACGGTTGGCTGACAAAGACGCGTCAGTTCAAGAAGCCGCAGGTGAAGCATTGGGCCGAATCGGTATGGCGGCTAGCGAGTATGTGCCGGCGTTGATACGGCAGTTGTCTCACCGACAGCCATCAATTGCCATGGCAGCGGCGCACGCACTTGGGCTGATGGGTGAGCAGTCGGTTGTTGCCATTCCCCACCTGATGGAAAAGCTAACTGGAAACAACACGGGAATTGCTGACGCAGCCGCTGACGCATTAGTTGCCATGAATTTGACAGTGGGTGGATATGTGCTGAAGATTGCCGAATTATTACAACATGATTCAGCCGATGTACAAATTCGTACGGCGTCGATTTTGGAGAGATTGAAGGGATTGTCGAGACCCGCCAAGCCCGCGTTGGCAGCCGCTCTCTCTTCCAAGAATGAACGCGTTCGAATTGCCGTTCAAGCTGCATTAACTTCCATTCAGATTTCGACTCAATGACCGATCCCAACAAGGAATTTACCGATCGCTTAGGTCGCAGTGGCATCTTTTCGACTGATGAGTTGAGCGAGATTGCCAAGACCGCCGACACCGCCACGTTCGGTTCGCCCGAAGAGTTGGCGTTCGAGCTAGTGCGGCAAAAGCGACTGACGGAATACCAAGCGTCCGTCGTTTGCGGTGAAGACAGCAGGCTGACGATCGGCGAATACATCGTCTTGGACAAGATCGGCGAAGGAGGAATGGGGGTCGTCTTTAAGGCTCGCCAGCGAGACTCCACATCAGTGGCCGCCGTGAAGGTTTTGCCACCGAACACGATGAACGATCAATCGGCGATTCGGGGGTTCAAACGTGAGGTCGAAGCCGCATCAAGAATGCAACACCTGAACGTGGTCGGCGCCATCGATAGCGGTGAGGATGAAGGGCAGCACTACTTGATCATGGAGTTCGTCAACAGGCGTAATTTGGCTCGCGCCGTCAAGAATTCTGGCCCCTTACCGATCCTGACGGCTGTTAACTGCATCTCGATGCAGCCAAGGGAATGCAATACGCGCACGAACAAGGCGTCATTCACCGCGACATCAAACCCGGCAACTTGCTGATGGACGCCAGCGGCAAGGTGAAGGTTCTCGATTTGGGGCTGGCGCGGATGTCGAGTTCCCAATCCGGTTCCCAGGATACTCAAACGACGGCGATCACAGTCACGGGCTCGGTGATGGGGACGGTCGACTATATGGCTCCCGAGCAGGCTTTGAATTCTAGCAATGCCGACGAACGTTCTGACATCTACAGCTTGGGCTGCACGTTTTATCATTTGGTCACGGGCGAGGTCATGTATGCGGGCACAACCGTTATGGAAACCTTGATCGCTCACCGCGAGAATCCGCTGCCAACGATCACCGACGTTCGAGACAACGTTCCGCAGGAACTGGAAGCCATCTTCCATCGCATGGTGGCCAAACACCAAGATGATCGCTTTCAAACGATGGAGCAGGTCATTAGCCAAATGGAAACATGCATCGCCGAATTCGGATATTCGTGGATGATGCGGCGGCTAATTGACGAAAACCGGGCGCGTGGCTAGCTTCAGGGTGACCACGAATTGAGTCACGGGTAAAGAGTCCCGCAAGTGACAGTGATCGCTCGATCAATCCTTTCCCAAGAAGTCCATGTTCGCCTAAGAGCGAGTTCTCTATAATTCTGCGGGCAAAAGATATCGCAGTTTTCGGAGTTCCTTATGATTCCTCATGCGCTGATTCGTTTGTTGTCTCGATTTCGTAATCATCAGGTTGCCACTCGTTTGAGTTTGGTTGTGCTTGCCGCATTGACGATGCAATTGTGGCTCGCCACAGCGTCAGCTGACGAGAAGAAGACTCAAGACGAGGATAGTTGGCAAGTCATCTATATCGGAAAGGACCGCGTTGGTTACGCTCGCACCGTTCAACGAGAGACCGAAGTCGACGGGCAAACGCTGATTGTCATGAACTCGGAATCTCACATGACATTGAAGCGATTCGGCCAAACGATCCGCTTCATTCAAGTGCTGCAAACAACGGAGACCAAAGACGGTGATTGGCTCAGCTTCGTCAGTGAGATGAGAAACCCGCCGGCCAAGCCAAATCGCACGGTTGGGACGATCAAGGACAACAAACTGACGCTCGAGGAAACAATCAACGGTCGCACCAGCAAGCGTACCATCGATTGGAGCCGTGATCTGAAGGCGCCTGGTTACCAAGACCGCATGCTGATGGATCCACCGATTAAGCCGGGAGAAACTCGCAAGTTCCGTACTTTCGAAACTCAATTCAAACAGCCAACGGACATCAAGGTCAAAGCCGACGACTATCGCAATGTGAAGAATCATGAGGGCAAAAACATTAAGGCTCTGAAGCTTGCGATGACGCAGTCGATTTTGCCACAGATGACGGTCACGGTTTACATGGACGAGAAAGGCAACAGCATCAAGACGGAGACTCCGTTTCTTGGCACCAGTTTGGTGACTTTCACCGTTCCTAAAGAAGTCGCATTGGAAGAGATCGCCGGCAGTGAATTGGACCTGGCTGTTGGCACGTTGATCGAAGTACCGCGAATCGAGAATGCTCATAGCCGAAAGAAAGTCGTCTATCGAGTCATCACGCCCGATGAAGACGCGACGAAGTATCTGGTGACTGGTGAATCTCAAAAGGTACGCAAGGTCAGCGAGGAAGTTGCTGAAGTGACGGTGATCTCACTTCGCCCCGATGCCAACCCACGCAACGTGAAGACTGACGACGAGTTCCTCGAATCATCGCGGTTCTTACAGTCCAAAGATTCGGAAGTCGTCCGACATGCCGATCGCGCCGCGGGTGGAGAAGTCAATGCGACCAAGATTGCACTCAAGATGGAGAAGTACGTTCGCGACAAGATCACCGAAAAGAACTTCTCAACCGCCATGGCATCCGCGGGCGAGGTCGCTCGCAGTCTGGAAGGCGATTGCACCGAACACGCATGTTTGCTGGCGGCCATGCTGCGAGCCAAACGAATTCCATCGCGAGTCGCCGTCGGAATGGTCTATGTCGACCGCTTGTCGAAGTTCGGCGGCCACATGTGGACGGAAGCGTACTTGGGCGGAAAGTGGATTCCCTTGGATGCCACATTGGGCAAGGGTGGCATCGGAGCCGGTCATATCAAATTGGCTCAATCCAGCTTCTCTGACGATGAACCCAGCCCCATGACGACGTTTGTACCGCTGATCAACATCTTGGGCAAAATGAAGATCGAGGTCGTTTCGGTCGAGTAGTCATTGCCGTTTCGTTGACCGATTCCGCCACTTTGATTCAAGCCGTTCAAAGAACATGCTGGCATCGCGCAAGGCTATTTGAGAAACCACGAGCCACAAAGCGCCATGCGCTATAACGTTCAGCAAAACACTCTCGCGTCCAGTCCTAAAGTGGCCGACGGTCAGGAACAACGTCTCGAATAGTTGAATTGGCGAGACTCTCGCAGATCCTGCAGAGGGCCTGCCCCCAAGAAGTATTTCATCGTATAGCACGACCATCGCGCAAACGAGTACGCTGACTACGATTGATGTGGCTTGGTTGCGAACATACACGGTGACCAGCACGCTGATCCACATGAACAAACGGGGCAAGACACACGTGTAAGTCACCGCCGCCAGCACGTAATCAATCTGTTCACTCAGACGAAGGTCCCGCCAAATCAACTCACAGGCCAGTATCGTGACCAGTGGTATTGAAAACAGCTGGATCGTCTTGCGAGGCTCGTAAAGTTTCCCATTGAGAATCTCTTGCGAGCTAATTGGCGTGACGGCGAGGACATCGATCGTCTGCCGCAGACGCTCATATGTGACTGCGGTGATCGTTTTCGAGCAGATCATGGGAATCGCCCCCACCGAAAACAAGACGGCCCAAAAGTGGAGTTGGCCAACGCGATTGTCGGAACTAGCGATGGCGAGACAATGTATCATCAGGAATGTCTGGAAAACCCAAAGCGCCATCTTCATCGTCAAGTTGTCGAGTCCCGCGGACCAGCGGCGCACTTTTTCTCTCCACAGAACTGGCTGATCCTCGGGCAATGCTTTGAGCAAGGACCCAGCGAACTTGTACCCCGTTGCCCCGTAGACAATCTCACGTTTGGACTCCTGAAATTTGGGCGGTCTCGCGATCCATTCGGCACTTCGTTTCAGCAAGTACCAACAGAAAACGGCCGTGTAGAGAATACTCAGCACAAGCAGGACAAGATTGATCGCGCCCACCTGTAACAACGAGGCCGCGCAGATTTGTGTTGGGCAAACGAAGCTCAGAAAGCTCCAAAAGTACGTTCCGATCAAAGCTCGCGGCACGGTCAGGTAATAGCTGGAACAAGCGACCCCAATGCAACCAATCTGCATGGCAATCATGACAAGAACGACTGCAGCGGAACCCAAATCACCACGCGAGACGCCGCCAAGTGAATAAGCGATGGCCAAGACCGGGAACGAGATCACCAACAAAATCGTCATCGGTATCAAGCGGCTAAATAGCTTTTCTAAGGCAATATGCCACGGACTCAATTGAGTTGTCAGGAGCACGTCGAGCGTTTGGCGCTCACGTTCGTCAACGATTGTTGAGCAGGTCATCAGGGGCAGGAACAAGTAGATTCCAAGGCAATGCCAACGAACAGTCTGCCGGAAGATCGGCCCGCCAGCACCGATTCCCGTGATTCCACCTTGAATAACCGCCTCAACCTCGGTTTGTAAGACGAAATACATGATGCAATAAAGCAACAGCGCATAGGCAACTCGAATCACGTAAGTCCGCCGCCGCGCTGATTGCTCAAGCAAATCTTTGGAAAGCAGAGGTAAGTCGAGTTGTCTGAACAAACTAACGCTTTCTCGGACCCAGCCGCCCTAAGAATCGATCAGCTCGCATCAGGTAGAGGCGAGAAAGTACAAGCCAGGCCGTTCCGTAGAATGCCAGTGAATACCATGGTGTAAACCATGCATTCATAAATCGCGACCTCGTGGCGTTGGTCGAGAACAAGTAGTCGAAGATGTGGCTCAAGCTCAACGATGTAGCAATCTGACCACTCAAAGTAGCAATTTTTGACTGCTGCAGTTGATGCTCCACAAACATCGGTGGCCCAATCAACAAGATTCCAACAACGGCCAGCGAGACCATGATTGCACTGACGCTCGTACGCAGTTTGTCCGTCAAGAAAAAGGAAAACCACATAAGCAGATGTGGCAACACAACCAGATAAACAATTGCGCAGATGATGTAATCGAGTTCGTCGAGGTGACGCTGAGATTTCCAGTAGAACTCGAAGATGAAGATCGAAACTACGGGGATCAGTAGATACTGAATCGACTTGCGGACCTCATAAAGCTTCTGATGCATAATGTCCTTGCCAGGAATTGGCGTGGATGCCAGCACCTCCAATGTTTGAGCCTGGCGTTCTTTTGTGGCGACGCCAGCACTCTTGGAGCAAATGATGGGAATCGCGATCAACGAGAAAAAGGCCGCACCGAATGCCAGTCGGCCTGATGGGTTCTGCGAATGGCCAACTTCAAGCATGATCAACAGCAACCATGCCTCGGCCATCAGAATGCTGTAGGACAATAGAAAACTTGAGCGGCTCATCTTCCAGCGTCGAAATCTTTCACGCCACAAGACAGGATCGGTTTCTGGCAAGGCCCGCGAGCGGGTGATCAATCCACGAAAGACGCTATCCAGCCAATTCTCGGAGACATAAGCTCCTGCGTCATACAACAGGTCTCGACGGATGTCGTACGCGTGTAGCGTTTGCCCTTCCACCAAAGCAGTCATCGCCATCTTGAATCCAATGGTACTGATGACTAACGTCGAAATCATAACCGGCACCAGCATCATGACCCATGGCGAGCCCGCTGGCCCCCCGACAGTGGCAAACGCGCCCGTGATACAACCGCCAAGCGATGACACGACAAGCTGCAAGAAGTAAGTCAGAAGCAACGCTCTGGCAACGGAGAAACATTTCGCGGAACAAAAGATTCCGATGATCGCCATCTGAATCGTTTGCATCAGCAGCACCATCAGCATTGCTATCAATTCCGGCGTGCTCACCCCTCCCAGTGAGTAGGCGAAACCTGTTATCGGCATCGAAACGAGCAGAAGAAACCACATCGGCATGAGTGCCGCTAAGGTCTTTTCCATGATGATGTGGGCTGGACTAAGCTTCGTCGTGAATAGAATATCCATCGTGCCACGTTCACGTTCGCCAGCAATTGCGGCACAGGTTAGTGGTGGCATGAAGACGAAGATGCCAACCGCTTGCCAAACGAAAATTTGCTCAAAGAGCGGTTGACCGACACCAAGATTAATTGAGTTTTGAGTCGCCAACGCTGCAAGTTCGGACTGGAAGTTGTACAGAATCAGTCCGAACAGCAAGACGGAATAGGTGACACGGATCACGTACGTACGCCGCCGGTTTGCTTGTTCGAGCAATCCCTTGTGCAGCAGCGGCAATCCAGTTTGCTGGAGCATAAACGTCCTATCCGGTGACTAGCCCAAAATTACACGTTCCTCGGGGTATTCGAAGCGCGCGTCTTCCGTACGCCCACCCAACGCCATCAACACCGTCAATGGACCGACTCGGCCCAAGAACATCGCCACGATGATGACAATTTGGCTGGGCGGGGAAAGGGTTGGTGTGATGCCCGTCGAAACACCGACTGTCGCGAATGCGCTAACAGACTCGAACAAAATATTGATGAAGTTTCGATCATCAGGCTCAAACAAAACCACCAGAATCGTGATCTTCATCACTCCAATCATTCCCAGCACGATGATGGTCAACGCTCCCTTGACTTGATCGTCGGGAATTCGTCGGCCCAGGAATTCAACATGGCGGCGGCCTTTGAGGATCGACACCAGTGCCAAAATCGCGAGCGCAATCGCGGCGGTCTTCACGCCACCGCCGGTGGAACCGGGCGAGGCCCCAACGAACATCAGTGCAATCGCATGTAGCTTCGTTGCAGTTTGCATCTCGCCATGAGGCACCGTGTTGAATCCCGCCGTCCGAAAGGTGACCGACTGGAACCACGCTTCGTTGAAGCGAGTGAGCAGGCTCTTGGACTGATCCGGACCAGTGGACTCTAGCAAGAAGTAGCCGATCGCCCCGAACGCTAAGAAGCCAGCAGTTGCCAACAGCACTAACTTAGAAGCCAACGTCAGGCGAACTCGTTTGCCGGGCAAATTCAGGGCCGACTTTTTCCGCAAAGATTGAAGCTTCCCGATCAACACTTGAATTACATTGTGCAAGACGGCGAATCCGAGACCTCCGGTGATGATCAGCGAGCACGCAGCAAACCAAACTTGCCAGCGATCGCCGTAACTCATCAAGCTGTCATTGGTCAACGTAAAACCGGCATTGCAAAACGCACTGATCGAGTGAAACAGGCTGTAATAGATCCTCTCACCCAAAGGTTGATCAGCCCATAAACCCGACAACAGGATGGCGCCAATGACCTCGGACAATAGCGTAAAGCCAACTATGGCTAACAACAGTTTGCGGACGCCGCCGAGTGTGCTGGATTCCAGTAAGTCACGCAGCGCCGCTCGCTCGCGCATTTGAAGTTGATTTCCCATCGCGACGGCAAAGAACGCGCCACAGGTCATTATGCCTAGTCCGCCAATTTGAAACAGGCACATGATGATCGTCTGCCCTGTCCGGCTCCAGTAGGCTTGCGGACCACCAGTGTCGACGACGGCAAGTCCCGTCACGCAGCTTGCGCTGGTTGCCGTGAACAAAGCAATTCGCAATCGTGTCGCAAAGTCTTGAGTTGGCGCCATCTCTGATCGCGCCGTCGGCAGCATCAACAAGCATGTCCCGATGCCAACCAAAACGACAAACGTCAGCACAAGTATGAGCGTGGGATTGATTCCACCCGCCGTGATGCGACGAACGATCAATACGATTCCAGCAACGCCCCGAAGCGTGATCGAGAACTCTGTCACCAGCAAAAACTTTGACAGCCACGTGTCGAAACCGGGCAACTCGATCAAGCCACCAAAGATCAATGTGGCGAGGCTCAGCAGCAACCACAATCCGATGATCGCCGCGTCGACTTGATGCTCGAGCAAAAACTCCTTGGCCTGTCGATTGACGCGGTAACGATAACCTAGACTGACGCTGCGAGCAGTCATCGCCGCGATGACGACAAATCCCATCTCCCAATGGATGCCAGAGCTAAGACGGAACAGTCCATGCTGGATGATGGTCGCGGCTAAACCGGTGACCAGGCAAAAAAGTTCAAAGCCGGGAAGCCAGGCCAACGATTCTGAGGCGACTTGCTTGTCGGAATTGGGACTCATTGAGGCGTATCTATGAAGACGACCAGAAATGCCAAATGTGAAAATGGTGAACGAAAATGGGATCACAATCGATCACGTAATCTAACGGGTTTTGCTCTGGATTCCTAAGGATTTGGTGGGTACGACGAATATCGGCTTGGCCGGTTTGGGGAAAGAAGCCCGGCTTTTCGCAAAAGCCAGGCTCCTGAAAGCGTTTCTGCCGCATTACGTGCTTGAACCAAGTTTCATCTCCGCTTAGGATCTTGAGGTTGTAACGTCTCGTTGCTTAAGGGGCTTGCCGTGAGAATTCTTCGATTCCGCAATTACTTCGCCTGTGTCTTCACAGTCGCGGTCTTCAGTTTTCCGTTGACGGGCAAGAGTGAAGATGATGGTGTTCAAGACATCGCCAAGAAGATCGACACGATTCTTGAACAGCGATGGAAGAAGGAAGAAGTCGTTCCCGCCCAAATGTCGAGTGATGCCGAGTTTCTGCGCCGCGCGTCTTTGGACATCGCTGGCCGAATTCCGTTGGTGTCCGAGACTCGCCAGTTCTTGAAAGATGACAGTCCGGACAAGCGGCGTAAAGCCGTCGAGCGATTGTTGGCGAGTCCCACGTACGTCACCAACTTTGCCAACGTCTGGACTAAAGCGTTGATCCCCGAGGCGACCGCTGATCCACAGTTGGCATTTCTGCTGCCAAGTTTCGACGCTTGGGTTCGCAAGCAGTTGGCCGATGACGTCCGCTATGATGAGATGGTGCATGAAATCTTGACGATGCCCCTGAGCCAACAACAGATTACCGAATCATTGCAGCGTCAAGGCGATCCAACACCACTGGCGTTTTATCAGGCCAAGCAAGTTAAGGCCGAGAATCTCGCATCTGCCGCATCACGTATGTTCTTAGGCGTGCGAATCGATTGTGCTCAGTGCCATGACCACCCCATGGACAAGTGGACGCAAGATGACTTCTGGGGCTTCGCGGCCTTCTTCGCTGGCGTCCAGCCACGGGGTGACGCAGCGAATGCGTTCAACTTGCAGCTTGACGTCGACGAGTCGCGGCGATCGTTGCCGATTCCCGATACCGACAAAGTGGTCGAAGCATCGTACTTGGGCGGCGGCGTTCCCATCTGGAGTGACGGCCTGGGATCGCGCGAAGCACTAGCGGCATGGGTCACAGCGCCAAGAAATCCGTACTTCTCGAAAATGGCCGTCAACCGAGTTTGGGGGCATCTGTTCGGCAGCGGACTTGTCGAACCGGTCGACGATTTCAGCGAGGAAAACCCGCCACTGTTTCCCGAACTCCTCGAGTTGTTGGCAAATCAACTTGTCGACAATCAATTCGACGTGAAGTCCATCATCCGCAGCATCACGGCAACAAAGGCATACCAGTTGACCAGCCGGATGTCTCACGAATCACAGGATCAGCCGGAGATGTTTTCTCGGATGCAGCCTAAAGGGCTCACACCGGAACAACTCTTCGATAGCGTTGCCTCAGCGACAGGCTTTTATCAGCCGTTCAATCTACAAAATCGAGCCTTCGTGATGCAGAACCCTGATGCGCGAACTTTGTTCTTAGAGCAATTCAACAATCAAGAGGAAAGCGTGATTGAGCGCGAGACGACGATCTTGCAAGCTCTGTCGATGATGAACGGCAGCTTCATTGCCGACGCGACGGATCCTGCCCAGAGTCGAACACTGGCGGCAGTCGTCGACTTTCCTTTAATGTCGACGTCCGATCGAGTGGAGACGTTGTTCTTAGCCGCTTTGTGCCGCAAACCGACGAAGGCTGAATCGGAAGGCTTGACCAAATATGTCGATAGCGGTGGGCCCAAGAAAGATTCCAAGCAAGCCATCGCCGACGTGTTTTGGGCCTTGCTAAACTCAAGCGAGTTCTTGTTTAATCATTAGCCGCAATGCTCTAGACAGTCCAACGTGAAGGGAATCCAATGGCGGATGTGATTTCAGCGGCCACTGATTTTTTGCAAACCTGCGGCGATCTTTGCTGTGGCACGATTCTGGCCGACCCGCCATGGCAATTCAGCAATCGCACTGGCAAGATGGCTCCCGAACATAAACGGCTAAGCCGATACGCCACCCTGACACTTCCGGAGATTTGCGAGATCCCCGTTGCTGAAGCTTGTGCGGAAAAGTCTCACTTGTATCTCTGGGTTCCCAACGCGCTTTTGCGTGAAGGTCTTGAGGTCATGGAGGCATGGGGCTTCACGTACAAGACGAACTTGGTTTGGCACAAGATTCGGAAAGACGGTGGCCCCGACGGGCGAGGGGTTGGCTTTTATTTTCGAAATACAACTGAGTTGATTTTATTTGGTGTTCGCGGTCAACTGCGAACGCTTGCCCCAGGCCGACGTCAGGTCAACATCATCAAGTCGCGAAAACGTGAACACTCGCGAAAGCCAGATGAACTCTACGATTTGATCGAGCAATGCAGCGAAGGCCCTTACTTGGAGCTGTTTGCCAGGGGTAAGAGAAACGAACTCTGGCACGCTTGGGGTGATCAAAGCGACGATTACCAGCCCAATTGGCCCACGTACGCGAACCACAGCCAGACAGATGCTTCGCTCTAAAGCCATTAAGAGAATAGGCTTTCTTTGTTCCTGCAAGCTGCTACCGGGGGCATTGCGCTAACTGCTCAGCCGTACGTAATAGGAAGAATTTGAGCGCATGTGGGCATCCGTTGAGATGCCTTAGATGTCTACGAATTTGCCGCGATTTTCGACATGTGCGTTGTTGTCGATCTAATTTCGCTTGATTTCCAGCACTGAAAAGGCGAACATCGACCTCCTATTTGAGGCGCAGTTGACATTTGCTACCTGTTAAGCCGGCATTTGTCAACAGACCTGATGGCGTGCCAAAATAGCTCGAATTTTCGGTATCCTAACATCGCCGTGGGGTTGCTGCGCACATCAATTGTCGTCACTCTGTGCATCTTGAGTTTTGTTGACGGCAATTCCACAACTCTGATGAAAGGAGAGATCCATGGTTCCCGGAAAAACCAAGATGCTGACTCCACGTCAACAGGAAATCTATGACTTCCTGCATGACAAGATTATGAACCGCGGCTACGGTCCCACCGTCCGCGAAATCGGGGCGCATTTTGGAATTCGTTCACCCAATGGCGTCATGTGCCACTTGAAGGCCCTAGAAAAGAAAGGTCTGATCACGCGTGAGTCTCATATGTCACGCGCGATTCAATTGGCAGACCATCCCGAACGTTCAACTCAACTGAAGCAAGTTGGCGAGATTTCCGCCACCAAAGGCACATCGTTCAAAGAGAGCGGACACATCGACTTCAGCAGCCTGATGGCAAAGGGTCATGTTTGCTATCGAGCCAAGGACGATTCGCTGGCAAGCCAAAAAATCACAAAGGGTGACTACATCGTCGTTCGCGAACAACAATCATATCGTGACACCGACATGGTTGTGGCTCTGGACGGTAAGAAGGCTTCCATCAAAAAACACAAGCAAGTTGCAAAGCTCGATATCCTGGGTGTATTCACCGGGATCATTCGCAAAGCATAATTGCATTGTCGTTGAAAACTAAAACGGCTTGGCAGTGAAAACCGCCAAGCCGTTTTTTATGCGCAACGAAGGGTGGACATACAACCGTCTTCGTTTAACCCATAGCCGTAGGCAAGGGCTGTTGGCATGCTCCTCGCCTACGGCTACGGGTTAAACGACGCTTCGACTATAGGTGCCGCAGCGACTCAGGCAACATTGCGCTGGCTGATGTATTGATTCAACTTGTTGTACAGGGTCTTCAACGCGATTCCCAATTCCGTAGCCGTCTTGGGTTTGTCGCCACGATGTTTTTCGAGGACTTGGAAGATCACTTCCATCTCGATTTCGCGAAGCGTTTTCGGACCGCCAAAGCTTTGAATTGAAAAGCCGCTAGCTGATGATGGTTTGTTTTGAGTAATACTGGCCGGCAAGTCTTCAACTTGAATGCACTGACCGTCGCATAAAATCATCGCGTGTTCCAAAGCATTCGCAAGCTCGCGAACATTGCCACTCCATTCGTGATCCAACAAGACATCGATCGTCTTTTGCGGCAAGATATTCTTGTCAACATTGGGCCGCTTCAACGCTCTGGCAATCAGATGCAGCGCCAACTCGGGAATGTCGTCCTTGCGCTGACGTAGCGGGGGTAAGTGCATCTCAAACGTATTCACGCGGAAGAATAGATCCTCGCGGAAGCTGCCCTCGTTGACCATGTCTTGCAAGGGACGATTCGTGGCGGCAACGATTCTCACATCGACGTTGAACGCTTCATTCTCGCCGATCCTTCGAATCTCACCCGATTCGAGGAACCTCAGCAGTTTGACTTGCATGGTCTTGTCGAGTTCACCGAGTTCGTCCAAGAACAACGTGCCACCATTGGCGACCTCGAAGAGTCCTTTGCGATTTGACTCCGCACCCGTAAAAGCCCCCTTGCGATGGCCGAAGAATTCGCTTTCGACGATGTTTTCAGGAAGTGCGCCGCAATTGACGGCGACGAATGGCATGTCCGAACGCTTGCTGAGTTCGTGAATCCGCCGAGCCACCAATTCCTTGCCCGTGCCAGTTTCGCCAAGGATCAGAACTGTTGAGTCCGTTGGTGCGATCCGTTCGGTCAATTGTTTGACACGCTCCATCGCGGGTGTGTCGCCGATCAAGTTCGACGTTCCCTCAACCGCCTTTAGCCGGCTTTCCAGGGCAATGGCTCGATGCGTCAAAGCTCGACGATCAGCCACGCGTTGCAGAACAGTGCTGATGTCAAAGAGCATGCACGGTTTCGGCAGGAAGTCGTAGGCACCGCGACGGATCGCCTGGATGGCTTCTTCCATGTTGCCGTGCCCGGTGTGGATAATGACTTGCGTCTCGGGCGAGGTCTCATTGAGAGCGTCAACGACTTCCCAGCCGTCGATTCCAGGCATTCTGAGATCGACGATAGCCGCGTCGAACGTATGCTCCTCCAACGCCTTAATCGCCGCTTCGCCATCCTCGCAAACAACCAAGTCGTGCCCCATCCTGGGCAGCTCGATCTTCATGACCTCGCGAATTGCAGCTTCGTCATCAACAAATAAAACGCGCAGTCTGTTTGCAGCTGAACTCAAGTCTTCCACTCCTTTGGGACTTGGGTTGAGATTGTTCGCGGGTCCGCTCAAACTGAGTCAATCGGCCTCGCAATCCATTGCGAGCGGGCTTGATAACACTTTCTTGAAAATATGACAATTCGACTTTTGAAGTTTTTTCACGAAATCGCCTTTTTTGCTGATTTGATATGGTGAATTTGACAATTCAGGGGGCTCCCGTACCCGCAGAGCTTGTTGGCGAGTTCGTTGACAGCTCATCCTTGCCAGACGCCGATTTGGAGCCGCGTCTCGCCCAAGACGGTTATCTGTTCTTGCGAGGCGTCTTGCATCCCACCGAGGTCATGCAGGCCCGCGAAGAGGTCTTCACTCGCCTCATGGAAGTCGAAGAAATCCTAGATCCCCCCATCGACGGAATCTTCAGTGGCAAGAGTCGCAGGCAAGATCTATTCCCCGATCTTGGTGCTTTCTGGCAGTCCGTTAGCGCGGGGGACCGTTGCTGCGCCAAGCGACGCATGGGCCGCGGATGCAAGCCGTCTTGGATCGCATTTTTCAAGAGCCGGCGCGGGGGCAGGATTACCTGTTTCTGAGACCAAGTCCGCCTGGACGATCCACTCACTTACACTATGACCGGCCATTCTTCGCCAGAGGCTCTGAGCGGACTGTAACCGTCTGGACAGCACTCGGGCCAATTCCCATGACTGATGGGGCGTTGGCCGTTGTCGAGGGCTCGAATCGCTACGACGACTTGATCAACGACATGAAACAGATCGACTACGATTCCAAAAGCTCGCCCAAAGTCCAATACACGGACGACTCGATTTCGTTCGTACGTGATCGCGGAACCAGATTCTTGACGGCGGATTTCGAACCGGGTGACTTGATTGCCTTTGGGATGACAATCCTGCATGGCACGTTGGATAACAATTCGAAGATCGGTCGAGCACGTCTGTCATGCGACGTCAGATGGCAACCTGCGGCTGACGCGATGGATGAGCGTTATGTGGGCAAGAATCCGGCTGGCACGACGGGTATCGGCTACGCTGAACTAAACGGCGCCAAGCCGTTAACCGAGCCGTGGCATATTCGATAGATAGGCTAAGTCGGTCGTTTCTGAACGAGCCCCGCTGTCGTCAGTCGACGTCCCAGCTCTCTGCGTCAAAGCCTGCGGGATTATTTCCCTCAGCCCAGGAAGCCGCGTTGCTAGCGTTGTTGAGGTTGAAGTGGTCAGCATCTAAGTTGGTTCGAAGGTCGACATCGGCGTCTGGTAAGAGTGTGGCGCTGTCAAATTGCGGCTCAATCGCTCGTTCAGAACCCCAAAACTCTTTCCAAGCTTCGATGTCTGATTTGACTCGAGATCCCGTTTCCAACTCGTCACGCAACAAGAACTTGATCTTGCCGCCAAACGCGTTTCGGTATCCGCGCCAATCAATCTGATTCTTATCTGTGAGCGCTTTGCTTGCTTGGATCAATGTCAGATCCGCAGGCTTACCACCCGCCGGCGGCGCAAAAACCGACTCGGTCACAAACATGCGCAGTGGCCACTGTGAACTGCGGACGAGCTTATTCGATCGGACGCTAAAGATTTTCTCTCGAGCACTCAAAGTCGACTGGCTGATGTTGATCGCACCGCGAATCTCTCGGTCGATACTAATCATATTCAAATCCAACAACGTACTGAGCGACATCAACATGCTGTTGCGGATGACCAAATCGCTGTTGCGAACTTCTGTGCTCATCAACGGTCCAGTCGTTGCCAAGAAACAACTGGTGATCGCTCCGGATTGTCGCTCGTTCGACGAGTTGTTCCGGTTCATTCCGCGTGTCCACCGAATCAAACCTTGAAACTGGTCGGTGGGAAGCATCGAGCCAACCACTCGCGTGTTGTGCAAACGTAGATTTCCGTTATGCACCTTCAAGAACCAATTCGAAACAAAGCTTTTCTTCGGCGTGGCTAACTGAAAGTTACCGTTGATGACTTCGATGTCGCCACTCGAAACAGACATGAGGGCAACATCGTCTGTGTCATCGGCAAAACTCGGTGAAGCCAGCACGATCAATTCTTCGCCTTCAGGCTTGAATTCAATTCGCAACGACTTGTCACGCACGTGAAACGGACTGAGCCGGACATTGCCAGAACCAGTCGCGATGAACGTCGTACCATCTTCCCAAGGTGTGTTTTGAATGATGCGACCCAAATCTTGAGTTCGCATGTTGATTTCGACGACCTTGTTTGAGTCGGCTGGCTCGATACGAGGTTGCGGTTGATCAAGGAACGCAACCGTTCGCTTGAGCGAGTCGGAATCGATTGTCTTCAAGGCACCTGTTGATGCTCCGACAGCGTTGCCATCAGTGCCACTGACTGCAACATCGGGATGGTTCGATGATTCGAACTGCTGATACTTCCATTCAGCAATCTTGGCATCCGGCTTCTCCCACTTGGTCTTGATAAAGGCGTCATCGACGACTGCCTGACCTTGCCAAAGATTCCACCAACTACTGGCATCGCGAACGATGGTTGAAGACGGCGTGCTGATCAGTGACGACCAACCACCGTATGTCGAGGCCAGCGTCAACCATTGAAGATTTCGTAAACCGCTTTCTCCGGCCGATCGTAGGGCCACGCGAGGCCAATTCTCGACAGCAATCAGTGCCGAGTTAGACGATCCTGCCAGTGGCGACACGATCGAATTCACGACTGCTACGTTTGTTCGTGGTGGGAACTTTGATCCCGATGGATTGGCAAACTCAAATGGAGTTCCACCTGTCGCGATCGATGATGACAGGATGCGAATCGATCGCGCCGCGTCGTCAGCTTCCGCCTTCGTAAGCGTTCGTGAATGAAACGCCAAGCTCGACCCCGCGTCGCTCAACAGACAACTGTTGGAAACCGTTAAGTCAATCGAATGCGTATCCGCCGCCAAGGTTTGCAAGCGGCTGCCTTGGACCAAGACGCGATCAAGCAGTACTTGGCTGGCGCGTTCGATGTCTTGTTCGATCGCGAAGATTGTCGAGTCTTTCGCGAAGTCGCCAATTGCTCGAAACGAACAACGGCCGACTGCCAAATCGCTGCGATGTAACGAGAACCACGTGATGCCTCGCCCGGAAAAACGATCGGCCATCACGACAAAGTCGATGTCCTCAAGTGTCAACGACGCACCGGTCACATCCAGCACAGCGTCGCTATCCGACTGCGAATCCGGCATCAAGACCACCAGCGGCCTCGCCCCGACACCCTTTCGGATCACGACATTAGCCATCTCTTTAAGCTGTTGCGGATGCAACAGATATGGGCCCGCACCTTGAACTTCAACAATTCCACCAGCATCCGGCAGGCTTGATAGTGCAGAGTCGAGCGTTCGATGCTGAGACTTCAAGGTCTTTCGACGATTCACTTCAAGCGTTGTCAGGCCCGCTGCCTCGGTCGACGAGCCTGGTTTGAACCACTTCGGCAAGTATTGCTTTTCGCTGTCGTCCCGACCAACAAAACTCAATGCGGGCAGTAACAGTCGAGTCTTCGGCCGCGACGCCAACTCAAACTTTTGGATTGGTTTAACTTCGACGGGCTTCACCTCTTCGGGATCCTCAACAGGTGGATTTTCGGGAGGATCGGACGGACCGACGTCGCCAGGATCCTCGTCCGGCGGTGTCCCTGGTGGATCGCTGTTATCGATGTCGCCTGGTGTCCCGTCACCGGCTGGTGGTGGCACTGCAGCGATCTCGTTGGGATTAGTACGATTCATCATCGCGACGCCAGCGAAAGCCAACGCGGCGATACCGATGACAACAGCGCCGATCATCATCGGGTTGATTGTGCTCTTCTTAGCCTTCGAACTCTTGTCGCGCTTCGGCTTCGACGGTACAGATTCCGTGGACGAGCCCGCATAGTCGGTTTCGCTTGCGGCCTCGCTATACTCGTCGGCGTATTCGTCTACGTAGTCGGATTCTTCATATTCCGGCTCGTACTGTTCGATGTGCTCATCGACTTCAGCTTCGTCAGCGTCGGGCTCTTCCAGGTTAATCGCTTCCAGATCACTGACCAACTCGCCGGGATCTTGATAGCGGTCTTTAACCTTGCGAGCCATCATGCGATGCATGACTTCAACGATCGCCTCGGGCACCTCAGGATTACTGGCTCGAGGATCCGGGCGGGCTGCGGTGGCATGACCATGCAAGCGGTTGATCAAGCTACCTCGATGGAAGGGAGCTTGTCCCGTGACCATGTGATACCAGGTGCAACCAAGCGAGTAGATATCGCTGCGAATGTCGGCGGACTTGCTGGACCGCGCCTGCTCGGGCGACATGTAATCAACAGTGCCAACGGTTGTACCATCGCGGGTAATGCCAGCATCTTCGGTCTCGTAAACCACACGAGCCAATCCCATGTCCGCCAACTTGACGGTGCCGTCTTTCTGGATCATCAAGTTCGACGGCTTAATGTCCCGGTGGACGATGTTTCGTTCGTGAGCATGACTCAACGCCTTGGCGACTTGCGTGATGATGTCCAACGACCGCTTGGGAGCGATGAAGCCGCGTTGCTTGACAAGCTCAAGCACGTCGATTCCCTTGATGTACTCCAAGGCAATATACAGATAACCTTTGTATTCACCTGAATCGTAAACAGCAATGATGTTGTGATGCAGCAATTGCATTGCCGCGTCAGCCTCGGACTTGAAGCGCGCAACCAGAACTTCGTTCGATGCCTTCTCTTTAGGCAGAACTTTCAGGGCGACTTCCCGTTCGACTTCGGTATCGGTGGCGAGATAGACCGATCCCATACCGCCTTCGCCCAGCTTCTTTTGAAGTAGGTACTTGCCGAACTCTTGCGGGTAGCTCTTCTTTTTGTTGGATTCCATAGAGCCAGACGATGATCCGTCAACGGCCCTCGTATCGGTATCCATCCAAGTCCTCGATGAATCTTGCTGTGAGGCTTCAGAACGCCTGAAAGCGTCATCGAAATGAAATGTAAACAGTGATTCTCGAAGGCCCGCAAGCGGTAGTTGATCCGCATAAATCTAACAATCGTCTATCTTAACACGATCGGAACAACCGGTCAAAGATGTTATGGGACGACTGATCAGCTGGGACTTCGAACGTTTTCGTACAATCTTGAGCGCGATGACATAACGTCCTATCGCAACTTGAGTTGCGCAGCTCATGCAGAATAGGACACACAAATGCGACTGTACATGTACTAATCATAGTTCACGCAACGCATGATGCAAATCGACATCAAGATTGCACTTCCGGGATCACGGTCACCGGTTGGATTGAGAAAGGCCCAACAGATGCCCGGCTTCGCCAAGAAGCCGGGCATCTAAACCGCGTCTAGGCAAAGAACAAAAAACGGGCGATGCTCAGTGAAGAGCACCGCCCGTCGAGTCGTCACAATTATGATTCGCCTACATCAGGTCGTCCAACAACGTGCCAAGATTGAAGGCAAACGTGTTGTCGACGACATCCGAACCGGCACCAACCAAGGTGTCGGCTCCCGTCCCTGGATTGATGGTATCCGTCTCGCCCTGACCGTTGAGCTTATCGGCTCCGTCACCACCGATCAGGATATCCTTGCTGGCACCACCGAACATCGCATCGTTGCCGCCTTCACCCAGCAGCGTGTCCGAGCCAGCGTTGCCAACGATCTTGTCATCGCCATCGCCGCCCACGAGCAGGTCGTTTCCGTCACGGCCGAGCAAGATGTCGTTGCCGTCACCACCGGAGATGATGTCGTTGCCGCCGGCTCCGACAAGGCTGTCGTCACCGTCATCGCCGCCGATCTTGTCGTCGCCAGTGCTGCCGGTGATCGTGTCGTTGTCGGCGCCGCCGCGAGCAGTATCGTTGCCGGAACCAGCGTTGATGTTGTCGTTGCCAGCGTCGCCGTTGACGACGTCGTCGCCCGTGCTGCCGTTCAGGATGTCATCGCCGTCGCCACCGCTCATCGTATCATCGGAACCTTGTCCGCAGACCGTGTCGTTGCCGTCGCCGCCAGAGATGTTGTCCTTACCGGAGCCACCGAAGATCTTGTCGTTGCCATCGCCGCCGTCCATGACATCGTTGCCGGCGTTTCCAGAGAGCTTGTCATTGCCGATGCCGCCATTGATGACGTCATTGCCTTGCAAGCCTCGTAGCGAGTCGTCGCCGTCGCCGCCGTCGATCGTATCGTCAAACGCAGTTCCGAGGACCGTGTCGTTACCGCCCATCGCGTTGATGTTGATGCCGCCGCGAGTAAATCCAGAAGCATCAATGTTGTTGTCATTGTCGTTCAGCGTGATGTCGAGCGACTCGATGCTGACCAGTCGGTCGTTACCTTGATCGGTCGAGTTAATCCTCGTGTCGGTGATCGAAGTCACGTCGCCGGTGATTTGAGCTGTGTCGCTGGCACCTTGACCACCCTTAAGCGTGTCATCGCCAAGACCACCGTTCATCGTATCGGCTTGGCCACCTTGGCCATTCAACACGTCGTTGCCATCGCCACCAATCAACAAATCGTTGCCCGAGCCGCCCAGGCTGCGATCGTTACCACTTCCACCCATCAACGTGTCATCGCCCGAGTTACCGAACAACCGCATGTCAAGGGTCGCGGCCGACGCGTCCACCATGTCGTTACCGGCACCGGCGATCACGGTGATCGTACCCGTGGTCGTCATCATGGAATCGATGGGCATCACCATCACGGTGTCGTCGCCACTGCCAACATTGACATCCAACGTCGCAGTCGGGCTAACGAAGAATATAGTCTCACTGGAAGCAACGCTCGAGATCATCGAGACGTTGTTCGCAGCTGTACCATCGTCGGACAACGTAACGTTGTTGTTGCCACTACCAGAGAATCGGAACGATCGATTCGCAGCAACCATGTTGTCGAAGATCGGCTCCAGGTTCAGGTACTGAACCATGTTGCCATCAATGTTGACACTACCATCGCTGTTGCTATCAAACACGTGGTCAACGTTCGTTGCAGCAACCGCATTCGGATCAAGTTGCAACGTGTCGTTACCAGCACCGCCATCGAAGATAATTCCGCCGGTCGGCGTTGGAGCTCCATCAACGAAGTCGGTGACCAAGGTGTCGTCGTCCGAACTACCAGTGATGTTGAGCGTATCCAGTCCAGCGACAAGCACTTGGCTGACGATGACTCCATCGTTGCGAATCACAATGGTGTCGCCGTTGGTGCCTTCCAAGGTAACGACGTGAGTGTCGGCGTTGCCGTCAGCAACCGAAACGAATTGGAAGTCATCGTTAATCGTTAACGCCGCCGTATCCGTCGCCGTGTCGCGAGCGTCATCTGCTGTCAGCGTGATGGTATGTGAACCCACGCCAATACCAGATTGAGCAATATTCAACCACGGAATCGTGATCATCGGGCTCATCGGATCGAACACTGTCGAGAAGTCCGTCGTCATGTCGCCGTTGAAATCAAAGTTCAACGTCAACGGCTGACCATTGTCATTCGACGACGAGCCCGTCGCGTCGAACACCAAGTCCACACCCGCATCAATCGTGTAAGGACCATTGGCTTCTGCACTCGGCGGGTTGTTCATTTCGACAACCGTGATGTCGACGGTGGCTGTATCAACCGCGCCATCGGTATCAGTGACTTCGTAAGTGAAGCTATCCATGTCGGTTTCACCCGGACCAAGCACGAAGGCGCCATTCGGGTCATACAGGAAGCTACCATCGGCACGAAGTGTAAGAAGTGCGCCAGAGCCAAGTGTCACCGTTTGGCCAACATCGCCAGCGTTGCCGTTGACCTGGCTAACCGTTAGCTCGGCCGCTGTGTCTTCGGCGTCGACATCGTTGTCCAAGACACCCGGAGCCGCAATATCCAGAATCGCGTTAAACGGTACTGTGAAGATGTCATCGATGGCATCAACAGGGTCATTCACACCATTGATGGTGATGGTAACTGTCGCGGTGTTGCTGGTCGCGTCACCATCAGTCGCCGTGTAAGTGAACGTGTCCGTATCGCTCTCGCCATCATCAAGGTTCTCGAACGA
>PBMZ01000035.1 GCA_002722955.1 Planctomycetaceae bacterium
ACGGACCAACCCGTTGCGGCCTTGGTCAAGGATCTGAAGCAACGCGGAATGTTGGACAAGACAATCGTACACTGGGGCGGCGAGATCGGCCGTTTGCCAGTGATCGAAGATCGAGGCAGCTTGAAAAAGTCTGGCCGCGACCACAATGGGCAAGGCTTCAGCATGTGGCTCGCCGGCGGCGGCATCAAACCGGGCATCACCTACGGCAACACCGACGACTTCGGCCACCACGCGGTGGAAAACATTGTCACTCCCAACGATTATCAGGCGACGCTGTTACACCAATTCGGTCTCGACTGGAGAAAGCTAGTCTACCATCACAACGGCCGCGAAGAGATCATCACCAACCACCGCCCAGCGAGTGTCATTGCCGGCATCCAGTCACGACCGCCGGCCATCGCGGAAGATTCTTGATGTCACTCACTCAGGCCGAAGCAAAAGTTCTTAGCGGCGTAGGCAGCAGATGCCTGGGGTGGAGTAGAGTGAACCTTCATGTCGATGAACAACGTCACGCTAATTTTGGGGTGGTGGCAGCACGTTCAGGCCAAGGGGGCGGAACGAGGAACCTCGCACTTGTGTTTCTCCGAGGTATGGTGATGCGATGATCGCTTGACGGACGGCCGCATCCGGTTCCAGTCCGCGGATCAAGAGCAGCGACAAAAACGTGAAGTCGCCCAACGCGCTCGCATCCCAAGCGACAGTTGTCTTGTAGCCGGAGATCGGAAACGTCGCTTGGTCTTTCAGCAACGTATGAACTTGCCGAGGATAACTGCCCGACATCATTCCACAGCCCGACAGATGAAGCAATTTGACGTTGCTAGCACCGGCCAGACCTTTGGCAATCACGTCCGCCGAAATTGTTTTTCCAAAGACGGTGATTCCTTTCGATGTTCCGTGCGTTGAAATGAGCACAACAACCGGCTCGGCGATGAACTGAACTTTTTCACAAAACCGTTTCAGGTCGGTCGCGTCATGAAAAAATCGATGTCGCACCGAGACGTGACGCGCCGAGGCCATCGTGAAATATTTTTCGAGCATGTCACCGAAGGCATACTCTGGTTCTTCGATGCTGCGTTCCCAATTGGCCTCGAGGATAACCAGCCAAACTCGACCGGCTTTTGGCATGCGTCGGGTTCCAGTCCACGTCTGCCACGCCTGCGAACCATCGGGTCGCCACTTGCCGCTGATCGACATTTTGTCTTCGGAAAGCTCGAACCAGCCGGAACCTTTGGCTTCTGGTTCTTCGTATCGAAAGTTCAGCCGCCCATCTTTCACCGCCCCTTCGATCGTCGCGTTACCGCTCGGATACTCGTAGACGCCGCGCACGCCTTTGGCACCTGATGATAGACGCATCAAACCGAATGACGTTTCCCAGAGTCCCTCGAACCCAAGCGGTCTTGATTCCCGTCGCTTTCCATTCCAAACGAGCCACTCCTCAGTTCCATCTTGTCGCCACACACCGGTGAAGGATTTGCGATCTTTCGCGATGGTGAATTTGGCTTCGCCGGTCGCGCCAGGTTCCTTGTAACGAAGAATCAATACACGACCTTCGACTTTCCCTTTGACCGTCCCCAATCGGTAATTGCCTTCGACATTCACGCCGTTCTGAGTGAGCGTCAAAACGCCATAACTTGTCGACCACTGACCCGCAAATGAAACGACATCTTTAGCAGGAGTAGGTTTAGCGGGTTGATCATCCGCGAACGTTGGCAACACGACGACGAGCAGTGAGGCGAGTAACGTAAGTGTTTTCATGAGTTCCACATTCATTGATAAAGCGAGCGGGTCAGGCTTTGCCTGACGACTTCAAGAGGATTGCTCAAAAAGTGGAGCAATGCACGCTGTCGTCACACAAAACCTGACCCGCCAATACTGATGTTTGGCCCTATTTATTCTCAAGCTCGCCAACCTCTACTGCAATCGATCTGATTTTGCCATTGAACTGTTGAGTCGGTGCTTGATTGTCGACGGACATTTGACTGTCTTTTCCTATCGAAAGGGCCTCGGCAGGGTGCTTGAGGAGCAGGCCTTTCGAAGTTGCTGTCACCGGTTGCTCGTCATTAATTTGAATCGAAAGTTGATTCTTTTCGGCGGTTGCTTTGATTGTGAATGTCGTTACTTTTCCGAGTCGAGTTTCGATGCGGTCGATGTCCTTGTTTGTGCGGCGGAACGCGAAGATTAGTTTTCCGCCTTTCGCGTACAGTGAGTAACCAGTGACAAGACCTCCGTGGGCGAGGATGACTCCGTTTAGCTTCTTGCCTTCGACGGAACATGAAATAGCGATCGGCTGGCCAACGACATTCTCTACAGACTGTGATTGGTAGATGTCTCCGGTTTTGGCTTTCGTCCAATCGATTGGTTTGCCAGACGACTTGACGTCAGGATGATTGGCGGATGCCGCGTTGCTCGGTCGAATCAATTGAGCGGTTGGACGTTTGTTGGCCTTTAGCTCAGCATTGTGTGCTTCCCAGGCAGCCTGCAGCTTCGCGACGATGTCGGGATGGGATACCGCCAGGTTATTCTTCTCACCAATGTCAGCGACTGTGTCGTATAGCTGCACCTTGGGAGCATTCGGATCGACTTTTGGCGGTGGTTGGTTCTTGCGACGACGTCCAGTTGTCCCTTCGCGCCATGGATAGTATTTCCACTTGCCCGCTCGGACTGTTCCCGGTCCATGCGTCAGGCAATACGTTTCGTGAGGGCTTTTGGCGTCCTTTTGCCCACTCATCAACGGCCAGATGTCATGACCGTCGATTTTTCGCTTGGGAAGTTTGCCGCCGCATAGCCTTGCCAAGGTCGGCAAGATATCAATTGATGCGGTGACTTCCCGACAAACTTTGCCGGCCGGAATCTTTGAAGGCCAACGCATCACGGTCGGCTCGCGAATTCCACCGTCGTAGACGCTGCCCTTTTTAGCTCTTAGCGGAAGTGAAGAGCCGACTGCCGCTCCATTGTCGCTGGTGAAGATTACTAATGTCTTCTCGTCGATGCCGGTTTCCTTGAGCGTCGAGAGAATCTCGCCAACGGACCAATCGACTTCTTCAATGGCGTCCCATATTAATTTGCCGGTGCGATTCTTGAGGGCATCGGAAACGGCTAGCGGCAAGTGCACCATCGTGTGAGGAAGATAGATGAAGAACGGTTCGTCCTTCTTTGCTTTGATAAATTTGATCGCCACTTCGGTGTATCGTTTTGTGACCGTCGATTGATCAATGGGGTATTCAATGACCTCTTCGTTTCGCATTAGAGGAACTCGGTTGCGCGAACGATGTTCTGCTTGAACTTCTTCCAAAGTCAATCCTTCACGGATAACGATGTCCTTGGCCAACTTGTTGTCTGGATCGAGCCACATGTCGTTGCTATAGGGAATGCCGTAGTACGACTGGAATCCCTGATAAGTCGGCAAGCATGGCGGCAAATGACCAAGATGCCACTTGCCAATGCACGTCGTGGAATAACCGGCTTCCAACAACATATCAGCGATGGTCACTTCATCGGGATGAAGCCCGTTCTTGCTATTCGGAAACAACACGGCATTCATGTTGAGCCGCTGATAATGCGCGCCGGTCAATAATGCTGTTCGCGAGCCCGAACACACGGCGCAGCCCACATAGAAATCGTGAAACCGCATACCTTCTTCGGCCATTCGATCCAAGTTGGGAGTCTCCGGACCAGTTGCACCATTAAACCCAACATCGCCGAATCCCATGTCATCGATAAAGATCAAAATGACATTGGGAGGTTCCGCTGTAGCCTGTTCGGCCAGAGCAGTCGCCGACACATAAAGTAATAGAAAGGTGAGCAACGTCGTTCGCAACATGATTTTATTCTCAGTTAAGGAAAGAGAATTCGACTCTATCGCAAACGGGACATCAACTTCCAGAGTCACGCATTATTCAATCGCCTGCGGTTCTTGCGGCAGCGTTTCGGCTCGCTCGGAACCATCCTCATCAATGATGTAGACTTGATGCTCGGACTCTGCCCAGTCGATTCCGATAAACGTTTTGGGGCTTGTGGGTTGTCGTTCATTGCAAACTCCGTGAAACTGACTGTTGAATTTGGTAAGTCAAAACTCGGTCCAGAGGAAGCCCGGATAAATCACGAGCTTGTCGTTCGGCGATTCAGGTGTTTTGTGCAAACATCTTGTAGCCAATGAGCCGACACACTGTACGACGGACTCCCTAGTCCGTGCGTGAGGCGTGAATGATCCGGGTAGATGAACTGTATTCTTTCCGCACGTTAACATGAACCATCGCATCATCCCCGTTCTACTTTGTATTGGGCGTGAAATTGGTATTTGCGACGAAGTCATCATCGACGAGGTCTACAACCGCATCGCCAAGAAGAACCACTCACTTCGAGCCGCCGTCCACGCCATCGTCGCCCACGAATCCTTTGCCCGAAAGTAATGAGCTTCACTCGGCGTTTACGTAGCCTGACTCTCCGAGTCGGGCAGTCTCCAGCCTCCGACTCGGGCATTCAGGAGACAATCCAGACGTTAAATGATCGAGCGATCTGCCCCTCTCAATAACATCCGAGAAATGAAGCACCTTCTGAATGTCGCCATCCTCTGTCTGTTGCTTTTGTTTGCTGGTGCCGAGGTTGGAAATTGTGCCGAGACTCAAAAGGTCACGCTTGATGTGGCGACGGATCGCGTTGGCTATCAGCCAGGCGGACGCGCGAAGCTTTCAGTCTCCGCCAGTCACACGGAGGAAGACACGATTGTCGGACGACTCATCGTCGAAGTCTACAGCGATGTCGACACGCGTTTTCCAATCATTGGCGAGCCGGTCTCGATCAAACCTGGCAAGACGCTTCGGCGAACGCTTGCATGGACTATGCCTGACGACGAACTCTGGGGTTGTCATGTTACCGCCCGTTTCGAGCAGGATGGGAAGACTGTCGCCTCGGGGCGGCAAGTGTTTGTTGTCTCAGACAATCTGGTCAAGGCTGCCGCGAATCTGGCTTACATTAGTCCCGGCTATTTCAAGACAAGGCTGAAAGATCCGGTCGCCTACGCCTACGACCGGTTTTATAAACATGCGGTCCCGATCGTACACATCTCGTGTTGGGCTCCAAGTAACTGGGGCACGGTCTTCCCGCAGACCGACTCGTGGATCTGCGGTCAGATGCGATACCGCGTTTCACTCGACGATGTTGATCTGATGGTTCGTCACGCGAAACAGCGCGGTATGTTTACTGTCACTTACGGCCGAATCACGCTCGAAGGACTGGCCGGATATCGCTGGGCGAAAGAAAACCCCGAGAAAGTGTGGTACCGCAAACCCGACGGCAAGGTGACTCCACTATCGGCCGATGAGCTTCGTCAATGGGAAGCCGCCGAGTCGAATCCAAAGACGTCGGCTGTCGATCTGCGAAAATTGAAACGCTGGTCGATGGTCCCGAAACTCAACGACAACACTGTGCTGGACGATGGCATCGACCAGTACCTCAAGGCAATCGAACGCTTTGAATTCGACGGCATCCGCTGGGATTGGCATCCCGGCTTTTACCATCATCCGCATTTGAACTGGCTCCTGCAGATTGGTTCGGGGGGAGCCGTTAACACGAAGTACTACGACCACAGCGGACGCCTGGATGTTGTGGATGCCCCCGACGAAGAGAACGTTAGGATCATTCGCCGCTGGAAACGCCGCATGCTCGCGGCCCGACCAGAACTCGCGCTGGGTTATAACTTGCAGGTCATGAATTCGGTCTACCCCGACAACGAGGAGATCAACCCGCCGCCGACTCGCGCGTATTCCGAGATGATTCGCGACGCAATGATCATCGATGAAAAGCACTTCGTGAATCTCGCCCCAGGACGCACTGCCGGAATGCATCGGGAGTGGCCGAAGACACTGAAGTTTTGGAGCAAAGGCAACGACCGAGTCCGCCGTTACGGAGGCTATCACTACACGGGCGGCCATCCAAACTTAGGAGCCGACGCGTTCATTCAACACGCCTATTCGCTGTCCTACGCCTGCGGAGCCCGAGCGACAAGCGTTGTGGCTCCCAACGTCAAACACAAACCGTGGTATCGCGAACTGGTTACCTTCGCCCAGCGTTATGCGATGTACCTATTCCACCCCAGCCTACATCCGCTCATGGCCCCTGACGACGGCAACTTCCCCAGCCGCTATTCCATCAAAGCCTCACGCCCCATCGAATGGAAAGAATTCGGCCACACCATCACCGACCGAGGTCACTTCACACTGGTGGCTCAGCTATGGAACCGCCCCGTCAAGGAGCAAATGAACGTCAACAAATGCGATGAACCGCCGCCAGTCGAAAAGTCCACCGTACACTTCACTCAACCAATCGACCTTCCACACGAAAAAGCCCGCGCCTACGCCCTAAGCTACGAATGGCCCGGCTGGGTCCGTCCAATCGAGATCGACTCAACCGCAAAAGACGTCACGATCGAAGTCCCACCCTTCCGCTACTGGGCAGTTGTGTTGTTGCAGTACCCAACGCAATAGCTCGCTTCCGCCTTACGCACGCGAATGGCTGGCGGCCGCATCCGAAGCGATGGCACGGATCCGCTTGTCGCGACATCGAACTCTGACGAATGTACTCTGTATTGGTGCGTTCAATCGCTTTGGCTTAGAGTCCCATTCCTGGTGCGAGAAACACACAATTCATAAAATCACGGGATGAGACGCGCCTATTACGCCAATTCCATCGAAGGCTTTGTGAATGACGACCCAGAACTCATTCTCGGCAAGCTGACCAATGCGAGCGAACATTCCGTTGAGCAGACACAGAAAGATGCATGGCTGCAGCAAATCGGTGTTTTGAGTGCATCCCTGTCGGATTCTGAGATCGCGGGGAAGTTATACCTTGAATTTGTTATTCCTCGGATGGGAAAACGCGTCGACACTCTGCTCCTTACCGACCAAGCAATAATTCTTATTGAATTCAAAGTGGGTAGCAAAGACTTTTCACGCTCGGCCTTGGACCAAACGGTCGATTACGCGCTTGATTTGAAGAACTTTCATGAAACAAGCCATGACATCGTCATCATACCTGTTCTAGTCGCGACCAGAGCAGACCAATGCGATTTTAGTCTCTTGCCAACATCTCATGATGACCGGCTTTTTCAACTCTTGAAGTCGAACGGCAAAAACCTTCGCGAAATCATCAAAGCTACAGAGTTGAATTCCTCTGGACGGAATATTGATCAAGGCTCATGGGAATCGGGAAGATATTGTCCAACGCCTACGATCATCGAAGCAGCAACGGCACTTTACAACGGGCATGCTGTAACTGAGATATCCCGAAGTGATGCTGGTGGCGAAGACCTACACCGGACCACCGAAGCGATTAATAACATCATTGCTGACGCTAGGGTCAAGTCTTACAAAGCCGCGTGTTTTGTGACTGGCGTACCTGGTGCGGGTAAAACGCTTATTGGCTTGAACGTGGCAACTCAACAATTTAATCGCGAAAAGAACGAATATAGCGTCTTTCTTTCAGGTAACGGGCCGTTAGTAAGAATACTCCAAGAAGCGCTTGCTCGTGACAAGGTTGCTCGTGAGAAGGCAGCAGGACGACAGCTTCGGAAGAGTGATGCACATAGCGAAGTCAAATTGTTTATTCAAAACGTTCACCATTATCGAGACGAATGCCTTAGAGATCCCAATCCACCTGTGGACCATGTCGCTTTGTTCGACGAAGCACAGCGAGCCTGGAACCTCGATCAAACATCAAAGTTCATGCGACAAAAGAAGAACCGTCCTGACTTTGATCAATCAGAACCTGAGTTCTTGTTGTCATGCATCGATCGACATAAGGATTGGGGAGTTGTCATCTGCCTTGTTGGTGGCGGTCAAGAGATTAACACGGGCGAAGCTGGGATTTCTGAATGGGTAAAGGCATTAAATCGTTCTTTTCCTGATTGGCATGTCCACATATCCGATCGGTTGACGGATTCAGAATTCGGAGCAGGTGAAGCAATTGAAGCCTTGAATGGTCGTCAGGATGTGACTTTCAATCCCGGCCTACATCTCGCAACCTCAATGCGTTCCTATCGTGCTGAAAACGTTTCGCGTCTTGTAAAAGAAATATTGGATCTTGATTTGGCTAGTGCAAGGTCAACGTTTAGTGAGCTGCACAATAAGTATCCGATCGTTCTTACTCGCGATTTGACGAAAGCCAAAAATTGGCTACAGACACAAGCAAGAGGCAGCGAACGATATGGCATAGTAGTTTCTTCACAAGCGAGCAGGCTCAAACCAATTGGGATCGACGTAAGGTTGAAGACAGATCCGGCTCATTGGTTTCTTGGCGGGAAGCACGACGTCAGATCAAGCTACTACCTAGAAGACGTATCGACCGAGTTTGATGTTCAAGGATTAGAGCTTGATTGGGTATGCGTAACTTGGGATGCAGATTTCCGTTTCAATTCGGGCGGCTGGCTTCACCGGCGTTTTAGCGGGACCAAATGGAATGAGATTCACAAAGCTGAAAAGCAACTCTATTTGAAAAACGCATACCGCGTTCTATTGACGCGGGCACGGCAGGGGATGATCGTTTGCGTTCCTGAAGGTGACGAGAACGATACAACTCGAAAACCGGCATTCTATGATTCAACTTTTGAGTATTTGAAGTCGATTGGACTTCCGACGATCTGAGCTCTTTCGTCCCTGTAAATCATCTCACTTCTGTCAACGCGATGTCGATGACGAGCGTGACGCTTCCTTCGGGCGGTTGGGGAAACAAGGTGATGAGCCTGACCTTCGATTGCACATTCAGCGGTGCGTTCGTCGTCGAGTGCCGTTCGCGTTGGCCTTCGGGTTTGATTGCGATGGAATAGATCTTGGTTCGGCGGCTGGCGGTGATGGTGACTTTTGTCCATTTACGGGGCTCGATGGTTAAGCCGCTGATGATCCATTTTTCTTTGATTTCGTCTCGCAGGCGAAGGGCGCCGGCTTCGGTGACGTGCAGGGCGAGGGCTTGTTTGCCGCCGTTGTTTGGGCCTCGGACTTGGACGACGATTGTTGATCTGTTGTCTTTGCGGAATATCTTCAATGTGACTTGGTAGTCGGCTGGATCGTCAAGCCACAATCACCGACTAGCTTTCCGCCTTCTTTCTCAATAACCGCCCACAAGCCAAATCCGTACTTCGCATAGTTGCGAAGGCTCCACTCGATCCATCCGGTCGTCATTTCATGGTCGAATGGCTTTGGGTAATACTTCATCGCAATTGGGTCCGAGAGAATCGAGTGCAGATCGTCAAGGTCGGTAATCGTCATCTCACGTAGCTGAAGTCGTTCGGTTTCTAAAACGGTCATGGCGTCTCATGTTGTGTGTTGCGAACAGGGCCTTCTTCCTGTCACGGAAAGAGTTTCGTATCCTCACACGCGTTCGCAATCAATGACCATTAGATGCGTACCCACGCGAGCGTTCCTATCAGGTCAACTTGGTACTTCCCGGTATCGCAACCTGCGGAACAGGCAAGTCGCCGAATTCGTATCTTTCCGGACGCAGGTCTTCCTTCGAGTTCCATGCTTGCTCCCAAGTGACACTCTTGCCAGTGTAACCCGCCAATCGACCCATGATCCCCATCATTGTGGTCTTGACCATGTACCCACCATTGTTGATTGGCTCGCCGCGCCGAATGCTTCGGAACAACGCGTCGTGTTCCAGTTGATAGGGGACGTCTTTGGTGCCGTTGCGAGCTGCACTGTATCGCCAAGTACGACCACCAGTCATGGTGTTTCGCCTGAGATCCGCTTGGCCGGTCGCTCCAAAGACCATGTGCGAGGTGTCGTTGTCCGCGCCGTCCTGTTGGCGGCAGAAACTGAAACAGCGTTCGCCGCCAGCGTACTCATAGCAGACAGCAAAGTGATCGAAGATGTGGCCGAATTCGGCGCCCGTGCGACTTTGTCGACCAGCCAGTGAAAAACATTTCGTTGGATACTCATCTTGCATCGCCCAAGCCATCAGATCGAGACCATGCACGTGTTGCTCGACGATATGATCGCCGGACAGCCAAGTGTAGTAGTACCAATTCCGCAACTGGTACTCCATGTCCGACCAGTTCGGCTTTCGGGCAACGTTCCACAGTCCACCGATGTTGTAGTTAGCTTGCATGGTGACGATGCGGCCGATCGCACCGTCTTGGATGCGTTTCATCGTCTCGTTCATCGCCAGGCTGTAACGCAACATCAAGCCCGAAACGATTGAGAGTCCCTTTTGCTTAGCCGCTTTGCAGCTCTCGAGTACCGAACGGGCACCGACTGCATCGACAGCGACTGGTTTCTCGACGAAGGCGTGCTTTCCCGCGGCCACGACCGCCTGTAAGTGCTCGGGCCGGAAATGCGGAGGCGTTGCCAAGATCACCACATCCACATCGCTGGCGAGAAGCTTTCGATAGGCGTCGAAGCCGATGAAGCGATGATTGACATCCACGGCAAAACGATCGCCAGCCAATCTCTTGAGCCGTTCGGCCGACTTCTCCAATCTGTCCGAGAACACATCCGCCATGGCGACCAGCTTCACATTCGGATCGGCTTTCAACGCGTTGTTAACCGCCCCGGAGCCTCGCCCACCGCAACCGATCAGGCCCAGCTTTAGGGTGTCGGTACCAGTGGCATGCACAGTCGGTAAGTTCATAACGCCAGTGGCAATGGCGGCCGCGCCGGTGTTGAGTAGAAAACGGCGGCGTGTCGAGGATGAGTCATCGCGGTTCATGGTTGTTCCTTTTCCGATTTTCCATTGCTCTGCCTCGTAAGAGTTGACGGAAAATCTGGCTTTAGGGCAAGCGACAGACTTGAATACGTTACCCGTCACACAAAACGAGATTAACAGACTCATCGCCGTCTACGATACGCTGTGGTCTTGAAGCATGGCCAACCTGAGGCCCACGGAAACACGAATCATCAGATTTTCTGAATAATCACGCGTCTCTATTCACAATCAGAGGTGATTCTCTGATGATCAATGGTCGTGATTCCAAAGGACGATACGTCGGAAACATCGCAGGCGAGATGCTTTATTCGATAGTTCCTCAAAACGACCGCTGATATCAGGTGAGCTTCAAATGAGCCTTATGACGGAAATACTGCGAGCAAAGGACATCGTTCCGCTTCTGCAAGAATTGATTGCCAGCAATGGTCTTGAGCGACAACCTCCCTCAATCAACGGAAGTAAGTGAAATGTACCGTTTCTTTGCTTCCTTTAAGAATACAAGCACGACGCGCAAGCGGGTGAGTTCTGCGTGTGGCACGATTCACTTGTTTGCGCCTCGAACTTGCATGGCAGCATTGTTTCTAATCATCCTGTCCTCGATCGCTTCTGGCGAGGAAAGTGAAACTTTGAAGACAGATGACGAGGGAGTTAAGTTCTTCCAAAAACAAATCGAGCCAATCCTGAAACGCCGTTGCTACGAATGTCACAGCCATGATTCGGGCAAAGCAAAGGGCGGGTTGGTACTCGATTCTCGCAGCGGTTGGCAAAAGGGTGGCAGTGAAGGGGCGGCGATCACTCCTGGCAAGCCGAGTGAAAGCCTTCTCATGGCGGCAGTTCGCTATGAGAGCTACGAAATGCCGCCGGACAAGAAACTTCCGGCTGGCGAGATCGCTTTGCTGGAAAAGTGGATCAAGATGGGGGCACCCGATCCGCGCAAATCGAAAGCGCCGATTGTTGATCCCGCGAAACTTTGGGCCTTGCAACCAATCTCAAGGCCAGACGTTCCTACGGTCAAGCAGCCAAAGTGGGTACGCGATGATCTCGACGCATTCATTCTTTCGCGACTTGAGGCCGAGGGAATCAGCCCCGTCGGTGACGCAGATCGATATACGATTTTGCGCCGCTTAACTTTTGATCTCACTGGGCTGCCGCCAACTCCTGAAGAGATTGAAGCTTTCGTCAACGACAAATCTGAGCGGGCGTATGAAAGGATTGTTGATCGGCTGCTTGCTTCTCCGGGATTTGGCGATCACTGGGCGCGGCACTGGTTCGACCTGTCGTGCTACGCGGATCTTGCCGACATTCAAGGTAACATCATCATCCGCGACGCTTGGCGTTATAGCGACTATGTCATTAACGCAATGAACTCTGACAAACCGCTGGATCGGTTCATTCACGAACAAATCGCGGGCGACCTGTTGCCTTACGAGAGCGTCGAGCAACAACATGAACAAATCATTGCCACGGGCTACCTTGCCATCGGTCCGTGGACGCTGCAGAACTATATCAAAAGGCAACTCGCTGCTGATGTTGTCGATCATCAAATCGACCGCATCGGGCGCATGTTCCTCGCACAAACGCTTTCGTGCGCGAGGTGTCACGATCACAAGTTTGATCCTGTGCCCACGGCCGACTACTACGCCTTGGCGGGAATCTTTCATAGCACGCTCACCACAAGCCACACAGGTCCCGGAGTGTGGAGCGAGATCACTCAGGTGAAGCTTCCGAAGCTGCCGGGAGCCGACGCCGAGTTCGAGCAACGGTCTACTGAGATCAACAAGCAACAAAAAGGGTTTCGCGACGAACTTGCCGCGATTCAAAGCGGTGATCAGAAACAGCGTTTCAAAACAAAGGTGACGAGCCCGCAAGCGAACGCATTGACATTGGTGTCTGGCATTGATGCCAATAAGAGCGGCCAAAAGTACAAAGTGTCTTTCGCCGCTGGGCCTTCCGTGTGGGCTGCAGCCGCTCAAGCAACGGCTGCGGGCGATGGCTTGCTCATACAAATACTTCGCAAAGACAGCACCGTTCTTGCGTGGCACGTGCATCAGCCTGACGTATGGTCTCGCAAACGTGACGCTCAACAATTCAAGGCAGCATCGTTTACTTTCACTGGCGATGGCAGCGGAGAGGTAACGCTTCACATCACAGCCAGCGACTTCACGGGACGATTCGGTGGAGCAATCGACGACTTGAAAATCGTCGAATCGGATTCGTCAGACGTTCTGTTCAAGGAAGACTTCAATCAATGCCAACTCGGCGGCATCAAAGGCAAGCAGGCTCATACAGGATTGCCGGTGTACGCGAAAAGCTTGATTCCCGGATGGACGGGCGGCGGGATTAATCACTCGCATATCGTCGATGTAAGTGGCGTAAGCTTCCAGCTTGCGAAAGAGAAGGCAAGCAAGATGCTTACCCCACAAAACTTCGCCTTGCAGATCTACAGCGGCTCTCCAACTAAGTCCGCGAATCCTCGCATCGCAGAAATCAATCGCGAGCTAGAAGCCCTCAAGCAGCGACTTGAGGAATCACGCCCCGGCAACGCCCAGGCCCTTGCCGTTCGCGACGTTGCCTCACCCAAGGACAGTCCAATCTATCGCGGTGGCGATTTTCAGAATCTTGGTGATGACGTGCCGCGAGGATTTGTTAGCACTGTTTCCGTGTCGAAGGACTATGAGATTCCTGCCAACACAAGTGGCCGATTGCAGCTCGCTCGTTGGCTAACCGATTCGAAAAGCCCGCTCACATCGCGAGTACTCGTCAATCGCATCTGGCATCATGTGTTCGGCAAAGGCCTCGTGCGCACAGTCGATTACTTCGGCGTTCATGGCGAATCGCCGAGCCACCCAGAGTTGCTCGACTTTCTGGCAAATCGCTTGCGTGAAGACGATATTTGGTCGCTCAAGAAAACAATTCGACGCATGGTCTTGTCGCGTACTTATCAGATGGCATCCATCAATAATGTTAAAGCTCTTAATCTCGATCCCGAAAACCGCTTGCTTTGGCGGATGCCGCGCCGTCGCCTTTCTGCGGAATCCATTCGAGACGCAATGCTGTTGGCCAGTGGACAACTTGATACTAAACGAGGCGGCGCGTCGCTTGGGTTAGAGCTGAATGGAAACATCAGAGGCGCCGGTGGCAACGTGAATCCACCAAACTGGGGCGAACAGATTCCCAACTACATCAAGAATCGCCGCACAGTTTATCTACCCTTCCAGCGAAAGCGACCTGAAGGCGAACTCGAGATCCTCAGCGTCTTCGATTTCCCGCATCCCAACGACATCACTGGAGCCAGACCGAGTACGACTGTAGCGACTCAAGCCTTGTTCTTATTGAATTCGCCATTCGTAAAGCAACAAGCTGTCGTGTTGGCCAAGCGATTGGAGAGAAGCGAACCGAAGAACGAGCGTGCTCGCATCAACCGGCTTTACCGACTAGCACTCAGCCGTCCAGCGGACGCTGACGAAGTCAATACGGCATTGGCGTTCTTGAATCAAAACGCAGATGACTTGAAGGGAAATCGAGCCGCAGCGTGGACGCAACTGTGTCACGCCGTGCTTGGCTCCAACGGCTTTTTGTTTCGTGAATAAAATGTAGGACGGGCACTCCTGCCCGTCTTTGAACTGACGGGCAAGAGTGCCCGTCCTACAAAGATAACAACCATGCAAACAACGCGACGAAGTTTTCTTCGCACCACCAGTTGCGGCTTCGGTGCGTTCGCTCTGAACGCCATGCTTCAACAACAATCTGTGGCGTTGCCGTCTAAGTCGAACGAAACGTCGCCCTTGGCAGTTAAACAACCACACTTCTGGCCGCGTGCCAAGCGAATTATCTTTCTGTTCATGTCCGGCGGCCCATCGCAAATGGACCTGTTCGATTACAAGCCGCAACTTGCCAAACGAGCCGGCAAGGAGCTGCCTTACAAGTTGCCCGCGACTGAAGCGACGGTTGGTCTCGATAACACAAAATTGATGGGACCGATTTCGAAGTATCATCACGCGGGTGATTGCGGTCTCTTTATGAGCAACCTTTTGTCGCACACCGCCAAGCATGCGGATGACCTCTGCGTCTTGCGAGCTTGCCAAGCCGACAGCCCCAACCATCCAGTAGCCATCCGACAGATACACACAGGCAACTTGTTCGACGTCGCACCTTCAATGGGATCGTGGTTTTCGTACGGTCTTGGCACAGAAAATCAGCAGTTACCGAGTTACATCACAATCTTGCCGGCTGAAGGCGAACGAAACTATAGCAGTGCGTTCTTGCCGGCGATTCATCAAGGTACACCGATTCAAAACGTGACAGGCAAGTCGCCGATCCGCCACTTGACGGATTCTTCCGTTCCCAAAGATGTCCAGCGACGACGTATCGATCTGATCCAGCAGATGAATCGTCGGCAACTGAAGCGGTTGGAGACGGATCAACAAATGGAAGGCGTCATCGAGTCGTTTGAACTCGCATTCCGCATGCAAGCCGAAACGCCGAAGTTGGTGAACCTCGCCGACGAGTCGAAAGAAACGCTGGCGTTATACGGCATTGGCGATAAGAAGACCGACCAGTTCGGCCGGCA
>PBMZ01000036.1 GCA_002722955.1 Planctomycetaceae bacterium
CGGATGGGCAGCAAGTTTTGATTTCTCAAGTAATTGATGACGTCTTCTTCACTGCCATCTTGAGAAACGAAGTTCCACGATTGTTTGTCGATTGTCGACGGTGTCTCGACGACTTTCAAATGACTGGGTTCCGCGAACGCGATCAGACGTTCGCTCTTGGCAACGTGCACTGGGTAATGCGGATAATTGCCCGTCGCGGGGAAGTAGAAGTGATACTCGAGCGTTTGCGTGCTTAATGGATTCAAGTTCATCGGCACGCTGCGGGTGTACTTCGAGTTCAAAACCGGAACGGCTCCTTGCGGCACTTGCAACAACACATTCAGCTTTTGACGGCTGGAGGTGGGGTTGGTGACGACAACTTGGCATCCGTAAACGGTATGCGTCAGAAATTCGTCAGTGACATACTTGTCGACTCGCTCGCCGTTGATCATGCGGAAACGGTCGTTGTTGCGGAAGAAGTTTTGGCTGACCAAGATCGGTGTTTGGCCTTCCGCCAATTCGGCGGCTCGGATTTCTTGATGGAAGACAACCATCGAGCTGCCCGCCAGCAGATTCATTTCGCCATCTTTAAAGTCGGACTCGTGCTTCTTGGCTGCGAAAGGCAGATCGATGACGGCCAAGGCCAGCATCATTTCGGTGAAGTTGCGTGATGCATTGGTGAAGTGTTCCGAGAAAAATGGCTGATCGGCGTCGCGGCCAGCGTAGTCATTCCAGAACTTGTTGACTGCCACCAACTGAGCATTCTGCGATTCGATGGGCAGGTGATAGTAGTTGTTCTCGGCCCATTCCTGCGTCTTATCCAGCTTTTGATAGTACTGACGTGCTTGTTTGCGGAGTGCTTTGTCTCGACTGAAGAAGCCACCGCCGCCCATGCCTCCCATCCCACCGGGAGCTGGGCCGGCCTGCATGGCACCGTATTTTCCTCCTCCAAAACGTGATGATCGACTGCGACCGTTGGCTTCTTTGGCAGAATTCGATGCCGCTGGGCGCTTGGGCGCCGATTTGAGTGATTCCACAGCATCCGCGTCATCGGAAGGCGCTGCGCCAGCAGCGGGTTCACCACCAGCGACCTGGCCGCGACCGGCAGACAACTTTCGCTCAAGCCGAAAGGCCTCTCTCTCCTGAACTTTGGCTGCAGCTTTCTCGGTTTTGAATCCGAAGTCATCATCAGTTGCGAGTGCGTTGCTGGCCAAGGCCGAGTTGTACAAGAACTCCGCTTGCTCTAGATTCGGCGGCAACATCGCCAACTGATCTCCGACAAATTGGCGAGTGAACTTGGATTCGCCTTTAAGGCGTTCCGCCAACAAGATCCTCTCGACAGTATTTAACCGCGAGTACTGCCATGGCTGACGATACTTGCCAAGGTCCGAGCGCAGCAGGAAGTCATCCATGAACGTCTTGTGGTGCTTGTTGGCCAAGTACGGTTTGATCACCGAGTCGAAGAACTTGCGATCTTTCTTCATCAGAAAGAAGCTCAGTTCGTGACAGGCGTACTTCGAATACAGCTTCTTCTTCTCGTCGAGTTTCATGTTCGGCCAATTCATCAAGAAGCCGAACTCGACCAATTGCTGGTTCGAAGACAAAGCCACATACAGCGAGAACACTTTGCTCAAACTGTCGTACGCTTCGAAACGCGACGAGCTGATGTCGGCAAGCTTGAACTTGCCACCGGCCTTCACAACGCTGACTTGCTTCTGTTGTGTGAAGTGTTTATCGAGCGGCAAATGGCGTACGAGCCGCAGATCCTTGAACTCAACATCTTCCGACTCTGCGCGCGAGAGCGAGCGGTACACGGTTTGTTGAGGATCGACGGCAACAACATGAATGTGCTGATGTCCGCCCAGTTCTTCCAGCGGAATGCTGACAACGCCATTCTTGTTCGGCCGAATATTCAACAGTGACGTGGACGTATCCATGAGGAAATCAAGATTCGCATAATCGGCGCGCGAGCCTGCAGAAGCGGAACTTCTCTTCGAATCTCGCCCCCGATCGGCATTCTTTTCTCCACCAGAACCATCGAATGCCGTTCCCGATTGCGCGTTCTAGACGCCTGTTGACGTCGACCGTACCGCCCACGGATTCAGAAGCACGCTAGGCTTTTTAAGCATGTTGCCGGGAAACTTTTGAGCATACTTGCGATCGATAATGTAGCGGTACTCATCGCCAATGTTGCGACCAGCCACATAACGAGTCGTCGCGACGGGTTTTGTCAGCAAGTACGGTTCGGGATCGGTGACCTTGGCCAAGTTTGCAAACGGATTGAACGCCGGTACAAACCGCGTCGCGATCACGTGAACTCGAGAGAAGTCCGATGCGTTCCACAGCTTGATCTCTAACGATTTGTCGTTGGTCTCGACGGATCGAATGTGTAATGCGTTGGCATCACGCACCTCTAAGTGACGAGTTTCTCCCAGGACATATCCGTCGCGGAACTCACCATTGATCACGCGGATTCGGATATGTCGGTTGATTCGCTTCAGCCACAGACCGTATTCACCAGCCGGCAAAGCTTTGCATCGCAGCATGCCATTTTGAATCGTGAGTGATTCGAAGGCGTCGTTGACGAACGTCGCACCTCGCGTTTCCAGCAATGAAACTTCGTCTCGCTGAACTTTCTTCTCGCTACCAAGGTAGGGCACTTCGAACACTTCACCTGCGAGTGCGTGTACCGTGCCATAGTAAGTTCGCGAGTCCTTCGGCAACGCCCAGGTCTTCTGCACTTGAAGCGGCGAGACGACCTTGATCCAGTCGATGTCTAGCAACGTGCCGAGATGAATTCGTCCGTGGTCGTCGGTTTGCAGCGTCACGACGACTTGGTCTCGAAAGTCGCGATGCTTCAGGGTGATCCGCACAGCTCGTTCCGGCAAGACTTCACCGGTTCGACCCAGCAACTCGATGATGTGTTTGCCGCCGGCTGCCTTGAGTAGGTGTAGATCTTCGGTCTTGTCCGACTTGGCGATCGCGTTGATTTGAAATGTCTGCGAATCGGCAAGGTTCACTTTGCTGTTTTGGCTGAGTCTGTTGACCTTGGCATTCAAAGTCACAGCAATCGTTTGCAAGCGGTCGGGAACTTGGAACTCGTAAACAGACTCTTTGTCCTCGAATAACTCAAAGTCTTTGACTTCTTTCGTTGCGCTGACTCCATCATGGTCTGTCGACGTGATCGTTAAGCGCACGTCTTCAAGCGCGGACAACGTGATCGGAGTGCCGTTGACCTTGAGCGACGGACGCACAACAACCGAAGCGCGACTATGATTCAGCAACGCCTCGCGGTCGATGTGAATTCCCGCCGTCAATCCGTAGTTTTCGGATTGTTGCGTGAAGTGATCGAGAGTCGAGAAGTCGCCGTTGGTCAAAATGATCGGCTGCCCCGCAGGCTGATTGCTGTAAGGCACCGCAATGTGGCCCGCTTTGTCGGCTTTGTACTCTCGTCCCGCCAGCCACAGCGAAGCCTTCTTCAAGTGCTGGTTCTTGTTATCCATTACCGTGAAAATATGACCGGCGACGCTGCTGCGAACGACGAACTGCAAACGTCCCTTACGGACCAGCACGCGACTGCTCTTGCCGTTGCCGATAAAATCGATGACATAAACGCCTGGCTTCGTAATGCTGGCGAACTCAAAGTGACGTTGGACTCGACGCAGCGGAGCTTCGTTGTAGTCGGTCGTCGTTTCGCGATTCGCGACCAGTCCATCCAAGTTGACGTCGGTGTCGACTTGCCGTTGATAGTTGCGGTAATAGTTCTTCGTGTTGATCTCGAACACCTTGACGATCAGCGTTTTGACGTTCTTGACGTTCAAATCCAAACTCACCGGTTCGTTCGTGCCGAAGACGGTCTTGTTCGTGTGAGCAAAGTCCAGGTCGATGCGTTCTTTAAGCGCCTTGAACTCAGCAGGAGAAAGCATCGAGGACCACTGCTCGGGATCGCCCAAGCCGTTGACGATTTTCGACTCGGCAAAGTGGCGTCGCAGGTACGTGTCGGCAATGTAAGGTTCGTACGGCTTCGTTGTTTTCTCGCTGACGAAGTAGTGATGCAAATAGCTGCGGACGAGCGGTTCGTCGTTGCCAACCGGCGACAACAACGTTTGTTGCGAGTAATTAGCACTCAAGTTCGCAACAAAGCGAGCATGCTCCGGACGCACCAAGTATTTTTGATTCACATAACTAGCTCGCCGAGGCAGCTTCACATACGTCATGAAGCGTTCTTTGTCGAACACGCCATCGGCCCGATCAAATTCCAGTCGACGATACAACACGGATGTCTTCAGCGAGTTATGCACCGGTGGCAGCGTGCGAACAAACGCCCACAATCGATCCAAGTACGCGGCGTAAGCGTCGCGATCATGCATCCAGTCAACATGCGAAGCGGGATGCATATGGGCGAGTTTCGCATTCACGAAACCTTGTTGATTCAGCAACTGCGGTCTCGATTCCAGCAACTCGTCGAGCTGTTTGGGCAACAAACGCTTATGAATGTTGTAGCTACCAAACGCGGCCGCCGAGCGTGACTTGAGTTCCGTCGAGATCAAGCTAACGAGGTTGTCGTAATCCGGCCGTTGAATCCGCGAGAGCAGATGACGTCGTCGCGTTTCGTCAAGCGGGATATCAACTAACCATTCAAAAGCCGACTCTTCAAAGCCGTTGAGATTCCTGTGTCGAGCCAACGCCCGCGCCGTCAAAGTCTGCCGCGCGATGATCTTCGGATGCAATGTGACGGGCAAGTTCGGTTTGACTCCACGAAGCTCGCGTTGATGGTTGAGATTCAAACTCAGGCGATTGCGAATCAGAGACAACGCCCGCTGCGGGTTCTCCTCATACAAAAACAGAGCCTGACGGTTTTGAATCTCGCGGATCTTTGCCGTATCCCGAAACCGCTTGATCCACGCGGCCAGCATTTCGTCAACCTTGTCGAACTGCTCGGTGTGTTGCAGGTGCAAGCAATGATAGAAGTAGTAGTCCTCGGTCCCTGGGATCAACTGCTTAAGAGCCTCCGCACGATCCTTCGCCAATGCGAAGTCCTCGATGTAACGAATCTCTTGCGCTTCAGATATCGCCCCCGTCGCAAAGAGACCTATCACGGCGAACACAGCGAATCGTGTGGTGAGATTCATTACCAGACCCTCAGAAATAAGGTGAGTGTTTTGAGCGTTCAAAAACGACAAGGGGACTACCTGATTGACTCTAAGCCAATTGCGTGCAATCTACCACACTTGGGTTGGTCCATTGCAAATGTCGCTGCGAGAATTGCGGCTTTCGGACCGAGCTCTCTGCGTTGGGAATCTCGCTGACTACGTCTATATACGACATGTCATGACAACCGACGTCGTCAGCACGTCGAAAGTTCCCCAAAATTGCAGCTTGAGTTTATCTTTCCTCACACAGAAATCAGCGACGATTTCTAAGGCCATCCTTCGTAGAATGAGATGCCTATTACGTCGATCCGACCTTCGATTACGGAAAGTGTCATGAGAAACACGCATTTTGTCTTGGTGATATTGGCGGCCGGTTGGACCCATCTCTCCGCGGACGAGACCAAGGAACCGAAGCTGTTGCCGTCAGAAAAACTTGCGGGAGACGGTGTCTGGGTGATGCCAACGTCTCGTGGCCAAGGCAATCTGCGCGTGAATGTTTGGTTCGACGAACAATTCCTGGGCGACGGCAAAGCATACGCTCGCAGAGCCGAAGAGTTTGCAGGTGCCAAAAGACGTGAGTTGCGAGCGTCGGTGATCAAGACGTTGAAATCGCTCAGCGACAAATCCTACGCGGCGGCTAAGGCGGACTTAGATAAGCTGCAAGCTGACAGGAAAATTCTGAACTTCGAGCGACATTGGATTGTCAACGGCTTTCGCGGCACCATCGCTGCCGATCAGATCGACTTGCTGAAGAAAGTGCCTGGGGTCAAGAAAATTTTTATCGCCGGTCGAGCCTTCAATCGGTCGCCTGCGAATGCTGGCAAGGCACCACACTTTCCAGCACTCGAAGGCAACAAGTTTGATCCCTCGCAGTATCAGTACCCCTGGTACGTTCGCTATTTGCAAGCTGACAAAGTCTGGCAAAAGTTTGGCGCGACTGGACGCGGCACGTTGAACGTCGTTCATGACTTCAACTTCGTCTTTTCCGATAACGTCACGGCGAATTTATACCGTCGCAAGGGCGAAATTCCGGACAACGGCAAGGACGACGATGGCAACGGCTTGATCGACGACTATCACGGTTACAACTTCGATTTGCGTTCACCCAACTTGACTATGCGTGACGTTCCGCGCGGCATGCTTCAGCCTCAGTTGATGCATGGTTATACCTGTGCCGCTGTGATTTGTGGTTCCGGAGCGAAGGGGCACGAGTATCAGTTCGGCATTGCTCCGGAAGCGTCGTGGACCGGAGTGATTGGTTCCCAGCGATTGGAAGCGGCCATTCAGTGGGCTGTCGAACAAGGTGCGGACACCTACAGCATGAGCTTCTCGATCCCGAACCTGGGCGAGTATCGTTCGCACTGGCGGAAGATCATGGAGCACGGTTCATTTTGCGGCGTGTACTTTGTTTCCGGCGCTGGCAACTTTGCTCAACGAGTTCCGATTCCGCTCCAAATGCGAGTTCCTGAAGACATTCCCAACGCGGTATTCGCGGCGGCAGGCGTGCAACGGAACTTCTCTCGAACACCATTATCGAGCAAGGGCCCTGTCAAATGGGAGACGGAACATTACAAAGACGGTACCGTGCAAAAGCCCGCCGTGTGCGCTCGCCGAGGAGACGGAAGACGACGATGCGTTGAATTATGTTGCCGCCATGAACGCCCACGATTTGGGCGTCGCTGCTGCCAACAGCGACGCCGCGTTCGCAGCAATCCGTGCCCTCGAATCAAAATTCGAGATCGATGCCAGCCAAATGCGAACCGACGCGTAATTGAAAATCATGCGTAACAAATCCACGAAGACGTTGGCGACTAACGTTAACAGTGGAATGTGGCTTGTTCCCGAATTGATTGCCAACGACCGTTATAAGGAAGCCGTCGATGCGGCCACCGCCTTGAAGGGCGGATGCCAGAAAGCTCGCATGCCGAAGTTCTTGGTGTTGGCCGCGAATCACGAAAAGCGTGCTAAGTCGTTGCTGAAAGATTTTTCACGCATCGGAGTGAAAACCAACGATCCCAACGTGGAAGTTAATGAAGCCAAAAGCGCTCAGTTGGGCAAGTTTTACTGCTTCAATGTCGCCGATTGGGGACGCGGTATTCCGTGGCTGCTCAAGTCTAAGGACACCTTGCTTGTCAGACTGGCTAAAATGGAAACCGCGACGCTGAAGACGGCCGAGACTTATGCGCAGCTGGGCGACGGATGGGCCGCCTACGCTCGAAGTCTATCAAGGCTTCAACGGGCTCCCGCAGAACAACGGGCCAGGCATTGGTATACGATCGCTTACCGGACGCACCGCTCCAACGGATCATCACTAGTGCGTCAAACGATCGCTCGAAAACTGGAAGATCTGCCTGCTCCAACAGCGGCCATTTACGTGCGCGGCGTGATGGACGACACCGACACGTTCACGATTTATTCGGATCGGGCTACGTGGAGTCGTCAGTTGTAGCAACAGCCCACCGAGCTATCCTTGAATGGGGTCGCCTGGGATGTGACCGGCAACACGGATCTAACCAATGATGGCAAGACCAGGTTTCTCCCTGACGGCGTGCGAATGGATCGAGCACTCGGAAACAAGCTGACTGGTCGTGGGGCCATCCTAGTGCGTGCTTACGCAACTTATGTCACGATCTCCATCAGCGATCCGCTGCCGGGTGGCTCGCCTTATGAGTTTGTTGTGACATTCCGCTAGAGAAGATCGTTTAATCCGTAGCCGAAGATCTGCGCGGACGCCTCGCCTTCGGGCTAAACGAATTATCTTCAGCAAGTTGCGTTCATGCAGCTTTTTGCTCGGTGAGCGGCTGAGGACCGATTTTCTTCGTCTTAGACCCCTTGCGTGTTTTGAGATCGAAGAGGCCAAAGATCTCAGAAGCGGACATGCTGAGCGAAACGTTGGTGCTGTCACCTTCACCAAGCACGCGAGCGAACAGCTCTCTCTTTTGCTGCAACACGCGATCCATGCGTTCCTCGACCGTGTTCTTCGAGATAAATTTCGTCACGATCACCGGGTTCTTCTGGCCAATGCGATGCGCTCGATTGATGGCTTGATCCTCGACCGCAGGATTCCACCAACGGTCAAACAGAAACACATAGCCAGCAAACTGTAGATTCAACCCGACTGCTCCAGTGCCATAGCTCATCATCAATAAATGCGCATCTGGGTCTTCTTTGAATTGCTTCAAAATCGGTTCACGCTTCTTCGACGGGATTCCCCCATGGTAAACGAGAGTTCCAAATTGCTTCAGCCGTTCATCAAGCCAATCAATGCAGCGGACCCATTGGCTGAATAGGATCGCCTTGCCACCACTCGCTGAAATCTCTTCCATCTCGGCGAACAGTCGATCGAACTTGGCGCTTTCTCCGGTCAACGGATCAAAGTTCGTGATCTGCTTCAGCCGCAAGACCAACTCGAACACATGTTGAACGGTGATGGAATCGCCCATCTCGTTCAATTGAATGACACCTTCTTTTTCAGCGATTCGATAAGCGGCTTCTTGTGCTGGTGCCATATCAAGGTACTCGTCGCGATCGAGCCTCGGCGGCAAATCGGTCATGACGAGATCTTTCGTACGTCGCAGGATGAATTTTTTCGATAGCTTTTCGAGTTGCCGCAGATCGGGATTTCCTCGCGCTGGGATGACCTCCATGAACTCATAGAGCGAAGCCAGTTCTTCTGGCCGGTTCTCGATCGGAGTCCCCGTCAATGCCCATGAACGGTTGCGAGGAATCGAGCGTGCACTTTCAGCCGTCCTGGATTCTCGATTCTTGATTCGCTGCGCCTCGTCAAGCACCACCAAGTCGAACCGTGGCAATCCTTCCTCTTCGAGCGTTTCAAAGTCACGCGACATCAACTCGTAATTGGCGATTAAGATCGGCGCTGTTGGCATGGTCCACAGCATCTTTCGCCGCATCGAGTTTCCCTCGATGGTGACAATGGGTAGCTCTTCAGCCCAGAGTTTGAATTCGCGTTGCCAGTTGGGAATCAGCGGCTTCGGGCAGATCAAAAGGATCTTGCGAACCTGACCACTTCTTAAGAGCAGCCGAATCGCCGTGATCGTTTGCATGGTCTTGCCCAGACCCATTTCATCGGCGAGCAACGCCGATCCTTGGGAAAACAGCCAGCCGATGCCTTCGTATTGATACGGGAATGGCTCGAACGGCATGATCAGTTCTTGGCCGCCGAGGAGTGTTTCGAGAGGCGGTTGCAAGACGTAAAACAGACGATCCATCAACGATAGGGCGTCGTTGGGTGGCTTGATTCGCGTGCTCTTTTTCTTGGGGCGATTTCCGCCCTCGGGTTTCTCGAAATCCGTCTCGATCGCTTCCAGTATGTCCGGTTGCTCGGTTGGGGCGGGGTCTTCCTTTTCGGCTTCTTCCTGCGATGGGATGAACTCGATGCCGTCTGGAAAGGTAAGGCCGAACGTCTCGACCGATGCCCAATGCGGTTTCCACGGCGGCACGTGCCGTAGCCGATCAATTAAGTCGACCGTTTCGATGTCACACTTGGGAGTCCGCCGCAACGCTCCATTGATGCCGGACGCGTAAATGGACGCGGAGATCTCGACCGATACAGAGTTGCAATCGGGGACATGATCGATCAGGGCGTGTTCTTGCAGTTCGATGCTGGGTTGATCACTCGACATGTGTGTCATCCCATCTTAGGCTGCCGCCAAATTTACTGTTTCGGCTAGTGCTTCGCGGACCCGCTCGAGTGGCTCGACGAAATCTGGCTCACAATGATTGAGCAGTCTTAAAGACTCGGATACCAATTGCCAATCGCTAATGTGTTCTGGATGGACTGCGAACACGTGTTGACCAACAGTAACGCTTGTTTCGGACGCCTCTGTTTGATCTTCGTTGTTGATCAGTTGGCCGATTCGCGTCACCTCGCCGACTCCCATTAGCGGGTCGGCTTTGTTCGAGTCATCGTCGGATTCAGCAAGACAAATCACCGGCACGTCGACATGATTTCTCAGTTCGTGGATTTCGAGGTGATCGGTAACAACCAGAGTCGGCTTGATGCTGACCTTTTGAATCAAGGCCTTGCTGATCAATTCGCCAAGAATGAACGGTACCAATGTTGGACCGTAAAGGATTTCCTGTGTTCGATTTGGTTTGATTGGCGTCGTGCATTGGAATTCAAGCGGCCGACCGAACCGGTTTGTGATGAGTAGCCCGGCAACAAAGTTGCGTTCCGGGATCCCCAACGCAGTCATAAAGCCAATGTGAAGAGATTCTGATTTTGAACTCGCCATTCCGTGCGCCCAAGATCGCCGATTGGAGCATAGCCGTGAGACTTCACTGATTGCGCAACCATCCCCGGCTGCGCGCCATGCCGCTTAGAGATGTCATCGGCTGTGGGAATAGGTAGACTTTAACGTTTATTCTGGTCGTGCGGTGACGGAGTAGGGGACAAATGGACGATAATCGCAATCCGCTCAGGCGGCGGGTTTTCTTGTTGCTACGAATCATGCTACCAGTCTGGGCCGTGTTGCTTGGCGCTTTCGCGTTGCCCAGGTTTGAACTTGATGGTCGCGTGGCAACAGTCGCTTATTGGCTCTCGGCGTCTGGTGGCCGTTTGGGTTTACCGGTGATGGTCTTTCTGATCCTGCCCGTTGTCATCGGACGTCCTGGGCTGACCGGTAATCGTCGACGGCGAGAAACTCGGACCATCGTCGGCATCTTGTTGTTGATTCTTGGCGCGACGGCATTCATTAACGAGCGGATCACGAAGCCGGCGTTTGCTCATCCTCGGCCAAATATTGTTGAGCTTGCTGAGATCGGCGTGCTTGATATGCCAGCGAAAGACTTTTACGAGACACAGACCAAGCACGAGCGTCGTCAGTATCTTAGCAGCGTCTTGACAAAAGACTTTCAGCACTTTCCGATGAGTGACCGAGTTCGTGTCGAGTGGGCGTATGAGACGGGCTTTTCTTTTCCGTCAGGGCACGCGTTCGCTTCGATGTTGTTCGCCACGTTTTGCGTTGCCATGGGTATGAATTACACGACCGGGCCGCGTCGACTCGTCCTGTATTCGCTTGCTGGATGGGCGATCCTCGTGTGTTATTCGCGGCCTGTCATGAGAGTCCACACGCCAACCGATATCAACTGTGGTGGCTTATTGGGAGTCTTCATGGGGACGATTGCTTTTGTTGCCGTTCATCGCTTCTTGTGCAAACCCGAAGAAGAGCCACCAGCAGTCTAAAAGCGAGACAACGATTGCTCGCCGCAGTCTTTCCGCAACACCAGCGTTTTGATGACCGACTTTAAGTACCGACCAGAGATCGATGGATTGCGAGCGATCGCAGTACTGCTGGTACTGTTGTTTCATGCCGACTTCGGATTCACCGGCGGCTTCATTGGCGTGGACGTCTTCTTTGCGATCTCGGGTTTTTTGATCACCAGCCTGATTCTTAAAGAACAACAAGCAGGCAGTTTCACGCTGGCTGGCTTTTGGAAACGGCGGATTCGGCGCATTTTTCCGGTAGCGACTTTGGTTGTCTTGGCCACGACGTTTGCTGGCATCTTGTTACTCTTGCCAGATGACTTGGTCGAGCTTTCCGAATCGGCAATCGCGCAACAGATTATGCTGGCCAACGTCTTCTTCTACCAAAACACTGGGTACTTTGCGGGGCCGGCTGAAGCAAAGCCGCTCTTGCATACGTGGTCACTTGCTGTTGAAGAGCAGTTCTATCTGGTCTATCCTATTCTTTTGGTTGTTGGCACAAGGTTACCAAAGAGGATTTTCCTGATACTGCTTGTCACTCTGGCTGCCATCTCGTTGGCGATGAGCGAGTGGGGAACGAGGCCTCATTCGGCTGCAACATTCTTCCTGTTAGCGCCGCGAGGTTGGGAATTACTACTGGGAGCACTTGTCGCCTTTGCACCGCCAACAAGCGGATGGCGGCGATGGAATGCTGAACTGTTGAGTGTCCTGGGTTTCGCGGCGATTTTGGTTCCTGGATGGATTTACAACAGTGAGACACCCTTTCCAGGTTTCACTGCGTTGATTCCTTGTCTTGGCACTGCCGTCCTGATCTATTCGAATCTTGGCAGCCTGACATGGATCGGCACGTGCCTTTCGAGAAAACCGGTCGTTTTCATCGGGTTGATTTCGTATTCGCTGTATCTGTGGCACTGGCCGATCCTGGCTTTGCTAAAATACTGGTTCGAGGATCACGTAACCGTCGGTTATCGGATGGGGGCGTTAGCCGCGAGCGGAATCCTGGCTTATCTCTCTTGGCGGTTTGTCGAAACTCCGTTTCGACGCGGCTTTCAACAGACAAGCGGCGGCCGGATTGCACTGACGACGGCAATTGGTCTGGTTTGTGTCACCGGCTTCGCATTCTGGATCCGCTCGACAAACGGCCTGCCGAGCAGATTACCCGAGAATCTTCAAACTCTGGCTGACGTCAGCGAACCGACTCGGTACACGGGCAGCTTTCAGGGTAGCCAGCTCGTTCTTCCCGTGCTTGGAAAGGGGAACGAAAGCGGAACTCTCGATGTGATGATTTGGGGGGACAGCCATGCGGATTTCATTTCGGATGCTTGCCAGCCGATAGCACGGAGGCATGGTGTTTCTGGTGTCATAGCTGCCAGCCCGGGAATGATTCCGCTGCTTGGAACATGGAGGCCCAGCGGAGTTGGCGGAGCTGGATCGGAATCTTGGAATGCAATGGTTTTGGGTTATGTTCGCCGCAATCAGATAAAGAACGTGATCTTAGTCGGACGTTGGGCCGTCAACATCGACGGTCGCACGGATGGGAATATGGATTCGCTGATCGTTGATGAACTATCCGAATTCACTGTCCCGAGCGAATCGCGAGCTGCCATGTTGAGAGGATTTCAGCGGACGCTGAAGGAACTGAACAAGGATGGGATCAAGGTGTGGGTGCTCAAGCAAGTTCCGTTGCAGGACGGATTCCCTCACAAGCGATTACTTCGCTGGGCGTTCTTCGGTGGCGGTGAACTACCGACGGGTGTTTCGCGAGACATCCACAATCAGCGGCAATTCAATGTCGATTCGATCTTTAAGCAGCCGGTTTTTGAGAACGTGAGAATTCTCGACCCGGCCAATTATTGCTTTGATGGGCAAGGCCGCTCGCAAATCTCTGATGGACGGCGATCCTATTACTGGGACAATGATCACTTGACCGCCGACGGTGCCTCGACATTGCTGACGCCGATGCTCGATCCGATTTTTATTGAAATTGCTCGAAAAAAGAAAAGTGATCAGGAATCTTCGTCTGAATAATCGAAGCGAACGGTCTTGCTGCGAGTTCTGACCTCGACGGCTTTCCGTTCGGGCATCCCTTCGACCCACAAAACGTTGTTGGTGTACTTTGAATCGCTTTCGTGCAAGACCATGCCGGATCGTTTATCGAGGCATAGCAATCGGAAGCCGTACCGCCGACTGCGACCGTCAATTATCTGATACTGTGTCATGAAAGTCAGAACTGGAATGTGACTTGGCTGCTCGATTTTAAAGCCCTGGTTCTCCACTCTGTAGGTCCAAAGTTGTTTGCCCTCATGAGCAAACGCCGAAACTTGCCCGTTGGCACGAACGCATCCGGGGATGGGCATCACCGTGCCTTCGGTCGCTTTGGTGGATTGATTGGCAATCAAGATGTATTGCGACTGGTGTTTCTTGACAATGATGTCTAAGACGTCGCCGCCTAGCTTCAAATTGTTCTCCACCAAAGTGGACCCATCCGAGACCCGCAGGATCTTGAAACTTCCGTCCGTCTCCATGATGGCGACTTCGTCGCGATTCACGAGCCAAAGTTTTGCGGATTTGGAAAAAGTTTGCTTCCAGTGGACTTCGTCGCTGACCAAATCTTGAAAGACCAGCGTCGGTGTTTCGGACTCCTTGTCCCAAGTCAGCAAGTTGCGGCCCTGTGCGATGACTCGAGCCGACAATGGTGGCAAGTCCTTTCGATGCTCGATATATCCGTCGAGCAAGCGTACGAAAAAGCCCTTTCCGATGTTTTCGTCTTCGTTATCGATCGTCACGATCATGGTTTCGTCGTCGCCGATCAAATCGCCATCGCGTGGAAAGTCGTCACGCTCCCACCGAGTTTTTCCTGTGATCGGATCGAGGCAAATCAGTCGTTTCTCGCGCTGATAACAGGCCGCATCTGCCGTTAAGTGTACGTGCGAGGGTTGCGAGGCAGGACGCCCATTCGGTTTCCTTGGGGTACGCAGTCGCATCGGGGGTACGCGGATGATTTGCGGGAATAGAGTGTTAGGCTCTTGAGTGGGCTTGTTCCAGAGCAATTTTGGCTTGTCGTCAAGGGTGTCGAAGGCGCAGATTCGGTTGCCTAACCAGACAAGCAAATAATTCCCCCGAGTATGCGTTTCCGTGAAGCTATACATCATGCCATAGTACGTCCGTGGTCCAGTTAGCTGTGGCAACGTCAGCTTCAGGCGTTCTGCTCCGACCTCATCGTAGGCTGTCAGCGATCGCCCGCTCGAATCAACGTTGAATTGCAAATTGTTTCCAAACGGTGCGTTGTCATGACTGACGATGCTTGGATACGAGTACGGGACGCTACGTCGCGCGTTGTTTTCGGACGCCTTGACAATGGCCGGCCACTTGGGGTTGAGTCGAGCCGAGAACTTATCCACGTCCACATTCAGTTCCGACAACAATTCGTTGCCAGTCTTGCTATCGACTAGAACGGACGATCCATTTTCATGTTTGAGATGGTGGAACAAGGCACCACCAACGTCTTTTGCTTTCGAGGCAACGATCACCTCTGCCAATCTCGCTTTGGCCTCGTTGCGAAATGATTCGTCCTTTGATTTCAGCACTTGGCGATACAGCGATTCGGCGTGGCCCCAGTTCTCTGCTTTGGTTAAACCTTTGGCCCACTCGATGCGAACGCTGTCAGCGGACGGGTGTCGTCCGAACAATGCGAGGAATTCCGCGGGATCGGACACCACCGAGAGTACTTCAATCTGTCGGTTGATTTCCGTGCGCAAGGCCTCGTCTTCATCGTTCCAGAGCTTTTCCAAACGCACCTGAATTCGAAGATCTCGACGAGCAGACCGTGACGAAGTGACCGGTGTTAGCCCGCTTCGTTGTTTGTCCAATTCCACAAGGCGAAGCAAGGTCTTGAATAGACTGCGCTTTTGCTCGGCGCTCTCATAAACGGCAGCCAAGTCGTGCAACAAACGGATTTGTTGGTTTGCGTCATCGACAAGCGATTCGAGTTTGCCCAACAGAGCAACGGTTGATTCTTTCGACACGTCTTCATCTTCTGCCGCGGACTCGATCAGGGCCGATAACAAAAGTTGTCGCGATCGTTGCGTTGACTTCAGTTCATCGGCTTCCTGCAGCTTGGCAATGGCGAGATCGTATTGGCCATTGCTAAGCAAAGCCGTGCCCATATCTGTCAATGTGCCGGCGTTGTCCATTTGCGTTTTTAACCGAGCTGCGAACGTCTCGATCTGTGATTTCAGCGTCGGAAGTTTCCACAAACCGTCCGCTGACATCGAAAGCATTCCATCGGGAAGCGGAATCAAGTTGCCCGGCACGATGCCATCAACGGCTCTTGACCGTGAAACCTGTTTTCCCTTCAAAACGTCGATACAGGCAATGTGACCGTTGCTCAGCGGAACGAAGTAGTGCCCCTGGCTCAATAAGCCTCGACCACTGGGTACAGCACCTTCGGGATGCCGGATTAACTCCCAGGCTGCTTCGCCATTTGCAAGTTGCAGACCGCGCACGCCGTCTCGCCCGACGGTGACAACAGTGCCATCGACAACGCCACCGATGTAAATGTCGGCGCCGCGTTTCACACTCCACTTTTCTTCGCCGGTGAGCAGATCAACGCAAACGACGCGACTATTGACGCCACTTTGCAGAATCGCGCGGCCTTCGGCGATCGTCGCCATCGAGTCAACCCAATAGCGACCAGGATCGCGACGGCTCGCATCAGAGATCTTCTCTTCCCAGTACCCTGGCATCGAGCGACCTCCGGTAAACGTTCGCTTTGTCACGTCGTAATACCAGCGGACAGACATGGACAACAAATCGACACCCACCCATCGTCCATTGTTCGCGGGGCAGACCAACACTCCAGCATGGCTCGAAGGCGAGATTCCACTTCGGTAGGCCGAGCCCTGCATGATCAGAAATGGCAAGAACGACGTCATGCTTAACGTTACCGTTCGTCCAGGCACCGTGAGTGCGATCTCGCGCCGAGGCAATCCGTCCGTCGGCGAAATCTCATAGAGTCGCGTTCGACTTGAGAATGTCGCCGCAGCGTATAAACGCCCTGCAAACGGTAATGGTACGCCGCGAAACATCGCGCCAGCATAGGGCAAGTCGCTGACTTTCGAACCGCCGACTTCCCAAACCAACTTGCCAGTTTTGATGTCGATTGCCGAGATTCGGTTGTATCGCTTTAGCCAGGCAGGATCCAATCGCCGTTTTCCGTCACGAGTGACTTCAAAACGCGAGATGTCGGTACCAGGGCCAAATGCCAAACCGGCGACACAATAAACTCGTTCACCGTCAGAGCTCAATGCGCCATAAGTGGCATCACGCCAAAGCCGCGATTGCAGAGCGCGACGAACGAACTTCTCGTTCGACAGGATGGCCTCCTGATTCTTCGTGACGAGATCGCGTAGCGTGTCGTCAAACTGAGTCCGCCAGCGAAGCTTTCCCGTGCGCAAATCGATGGCTCGCAGCTCGGTCAACATTCGGACAATGACGGTGTCACCGATGACCAAGGGTAACGAGCTTGGAATGATGATGCGGCGTTGGTTGTGTTGTTCTTCGGTCAGTTCCGATATCCATTGATTGATCCGGGGCACGTCAGATGTCTTTGCCAGCAGCTGACCTTTCAGGTAAGGCGTTGCGACGTCCGCTTTTCGATTTCGAGCGGCGTCACCTCGGAGCATCTTCCAACTTGTATCCTTTGATTCTGGTTGAGCCGTCGACAGATCGTCGGTGATGTGAATCTCGCCCTCACTAACAACCTGTTGCTCAACACCAGCGATCGTTACACGAACCGTCCCGGCGTTTTTATTCAGTTCATCAACAACGTCTCTGGCTTCTTCGCGATTACCGGCTTTTAAGAAAGCGGTTGCCAACTGGATCGTCAGCATTGGTTCAAGCGCCGACAGATTGCGGCCACTCGATCGAAGCCGCTGCCAACACCAAATCGCTCGATGAATGTTGCTGCGATCTTGCTCAATGACGGCGAGTCGATGCAGAGCTTTGGGACCGGAATTCGTGTGGAAGTATTGACGCACGATTTGCTCAAGGTCGCCAACTTCATTCTTTTCCAGTAACTGCTTGGCCTTGGCCCCGAACAACAACTCAAAGGACTGGCGCAGACTTGGCGGGCCGGACGACAGCATGCGCTCGGCTTCCAATTTGAGATCGCGGAAGACTCGGACTTCTTCATCAGGTTGAATTGTGCCGTCAATTTCCGATTCCAAAATTGATCCCAGTACGCGGGCCGCATCCGTGAATCGTTGATTGTCAATCATGCCTTGAGCTTGCGCGAGCATCGTGCTTTGCGTGCGATCAACCTCAAGAGGATCCAGCGGACGTTCTTCCTCTTCTTCCTCCTTCGATTCCTCGACCTTGTTTTGAGCCAACAGATTGCCTGGCGCGGCGTTGTTATTTGCAGCGTTTTTGGCTTGTACTGCTGGTGCCTGTTGTCTCTTCTTGACACCTTTGGGAAGCTCGGGCAATGGATTCTCAGCAACCCATTTCTTCCATTTTTCGAAGGCTTTTTCGCGGGCTTGCTCGCTACTGAAATAAAAGTAGCTCGGGCTTAAATATGATGACGGACTACGTTTTAGCCGGTCAAACGTGGTCTTCGCGTTTGGCTGGCCATAAGCGTTGTGATCTTGGCCTGTCAGATGAATCAGCCATGCCAAGCAGACGTCGCGAATCTGAATCTCCATTCGCTTTTCATTCAAGACCCGAGTACCGCAGAGGCCACGATCGTCGAGGTACTCGTTCAATTTGGCCATGTAAGGTTTGCCACCGATTTGACCAATTGTCATCAGTGCGTAACTTTTATAGCCAGGAGCAAGATTTGGGTCATCCTCGATCGCCTTCAAAGCGGCGGTCAAGCCTGCGGGCAGCTTGTACTGGACAGCATAGCGAAGCTTCTGAATCAACAAATTGATCTTCGAAGGTCTTTCAATCCAGTGCCCGAGAAGCTTCAGAGCGGCAGTGTTTCGCTTGGCATTCTTCGTCTGCCCCAGCATGTTGCGAAAGTTGGTCGAGAAGATCACCTGCGGCCAGTAAGAATAGCTGATCAGCTTTTCTGGCAACTTGATTCGTTCATCGGTACTCACGAACAGTAACGCCGCGATGGTACCGACCGATGGATTCTTGCGAAGATTTCGATCGCGATTGGAAATGTCGGAATACACCTGGAAGAATCGCATTTTCAGCGCTGGTTGGGCGGCAAAATCGTCTGTTTCGGCGGATGCGATCAATCCCGGTTCGGCTTGTTGAATTTGAATGAATAGCTCGCGAGCTTCCTTGTCGCTGCCGATCCGCTTTTGAAAATACTTCCAACCCGGCAAGTCGTGAGTTTGTTGGTTTGTCTTGTCGTCGATGAAGTTCTTAAGCTGCAGCTTGTAGTCTTGCTCTAACACATCGGCCAGCAAAAGACGACAGCGGCGTTTTACTTCAGGATCGGAATGTTTGAGCCCCGCTAACAGCGCTGATTTTGCAGGCAAGCCAACAGCGGCGAGCTTTTCGGACGCGTTTTCTCGCAACGTGAAATCGTCACTACCGAGTTGCTCGACGAGCGCGGAGACCTCTGCAGTTGTCACGCCATCGCCGGCCGACTTTGCTTCGGGCAATGCAGGAGGATCAGCGGCATGAATGGCCCCGGCAAATTGAGCAGATGCCACTGCGATATAAGTGCAAAGTGGAAACAGCACAGCTTGTTTCATCGCAACATCTCCAGCGTTTTTGGGGCACGCGGCTCTTGTGATGATCGAGCCGTCGCTCACTCATACTTTATCAGTTCAGCCCCCCACTCAGCAATCGGATAAACTGAGGAATGAAGCGTTCGAAAGCCCGCGCGCGATGGCTGAGGTGTTGCTTGACGACCGATCCCAATTCACCAAACGTCTTGTGGTACTCAGGGATCAAGAAATATGGGTCGTATCCGAAGCCGTTCGTACCGCGCGGCTCGTTCGCAATTTGTCCTCGACACGTGGCCTCCACACTTAATCGAATCTCTCCAGTTTCGTCGGACAAAGCCACATGGCAGACGTATTGAGCACCCCGTCGATCGGTGGGCACGTCAGCCAGAGCATCGATCAACTTCGCGTTATTCGACTCATCCGTGGCACCCTCTCCGCTGTATCGCGCCGAGTAAACTCCGGGGGCACCGTCTAACGCATCCACCATCAACCCGCTGTCTTCAGCAAGCACCCAACGCTTCAACTGCAAAGCCGGTTCGTATGCCTTCTTCGCGGCGTTTGCAGCAAAGCTGTCTTTGTCTTCGAAAACTTCCCCGACCTCGGGAAAGTCCGCGACACTCAAGACTTCGATGCCGAAGGGAGCGAGCAACTCGCGAATCTCCGCCGACTTTTTCACATTGCGAGATGCGAGAACGATAGAAGTTGTCACGGTGAGAGTTCCCATCTTCGTCGCGAATTGTTGAACGCCCAGCCGATGGCGCCGGCGACCAGCAGCGTTGAACGTGATTACCCGATCAACACGTTCTGGTTTCATTAACACCGAAGAATTCGTGGTCGTCCTGAAGTCGTGGGGCCAAATCTTCCTAATCCCACGAATTCAGGGCGACCACGAATTAGACTCTGTGAAAACTCGCGTTTGCCACAAGTTGTTATCAACGTGACGCTTAACTGAAATATCGGTCATGTTCATGAATAATCCGGTTAAACAATCCGGCGATTTCGCGCGTCGCGTCAGAGCCCATCATCATCGTCAATGATCTGTACGGGCGTCAGTATGAGCATGTGGTCGGACATCGAGCCCCGATGTGCTCGCGGATCAGTCGGTGCCAGAATGTATTGTTTCGAGTACTTAAACTCCGGCTGGTCTTTGGGAACAAGAATATGATCAAATGGCGCTCCTGTGACGTAGGTCGTTGCGTCTTTTGCATTCAGGTCCTTTAGTCCCAAGTCGACCAACGACTTCATCGCGTCCTCGTCAGCCGCCAAACAATTGGTGTCGCCAACGATCATGATGTCTTCGTCGTTGAATCCTTTCTTGACGGTATCAAATACTTTCGCCAGTGCCTTGGCTTCGTTGGCGCGACGAATGGCAGGATCGGGAGCACCGTCTTTGGTCACATTCGACTTCATATGGATCGATATGATGACCAGATCATTCTTTCCTCCAGCAGCTTGAAACTTGACCGCATACGGATGCCTCGACCACAGGCTGCCGTCTTTGTGGTCGAGGGGAATGCGGAAAGCTTTGCCAATTTTCTTGACTCGCTCTGAATTCCAGGCGACTCCACACAATTGATAGGTCTTTTCAGGCTCGCGCTTTGGGTACAATTCGTATTGCCAGGTTTGTCCGGTGCGTTCACTAAGCAACTCCATGACTTGATCGAGCTTCGAATTCCGAAACGGAGCACCGGGCCCGTCGGTGTCGTGAATCTCTTGCAAGGCCAGGATGTCGACGCTGGCCATCTGAATATGCTCGGCCAACGCAAAGTGGCTCTGACCATATTTGCGTTCACCAAGATTCTCGATGTTCCAGCTACCGACTTTGATGTAATCCTTGGCGATGCATGGTTGAGCAATTAGACAAGTGATGGCGAGGATCTTTAGCAGACGCAAAAACATATGGCTCGTCAATCTGTAAAGGTGGGCAAGGCTCTTAGTTTCTACCGAGAAGCGACGAATTCTAAGAACGTAAATACAAAATGCACAACCAACACGAACAAAGTCGACCATAAGATCGCCGCCGTGATGCTGTGACTAACATCGTTGATCGAGGTCTTCGGCCTTGACGCTTGGAAATAGGATATCAGCCCAATTCCAGCGGCGCAGCAAAGTAGCTTGAGCACTAACCAACCTGTCCCATCATATAACAACGTGTCCTGCAATCGTATCCTATCGTGAAAGTGAGCGTCCCAAAAATCCGGACCACGTTTGGGATGCGTCACCGTGAAAACGATCAGGCTGGTGTACTTGGCCAGGAAAAAACCAAACCCCACCAACGCCGGCGTGCCTAACAAGAAAGCCCATAGGTTGCCGGTTAAGAGATAACGACACGGCTTCACACCATAGGTCGCCAATGAATCCATTTGGCGTCCATATGTCTTGCCCCCAATGTCCGATGCCACGGCGGCTCCGCAACGGGCAGCGATCAAGATTGTCGTCAACACGGGAACCAGAATGCGATAAAGGGCAAAGCCGATCGATCGCAGCAAGTCTTCGATGATCAGCGGCTCGGTATATTGGGCATAAGGCAAGAATCGAAATGTGAAGTGCGTCGTCACAAAGCCGATGATGATGCCGGCGATGGCGATATAGAACCAGGCGGACGGTCCGGCGACGAGCATCAAGTAATGCCACAAGTATCGGATTCCCCACCGCGGACTCTTCCACAGTGGCAGCAAATTCATCGGAAGTTTGATCATCGCCGTTAGAGCATTCGTTGTGCTCACGAAGAAGTCCCCGAGACATCGTGTCAACTTTTCACTTGTCGAGGTCGAAGATTCCGCCTCTTCGATTGGTGCTGCGGCCGCCTGCAGATACTCGTCGAGCTTCGGCCATTCCGACTTCGGAACGGGGCGCAGTTTGCGCTGATTGGCATCCAACAGATAGATGGCATCGGCAATCTTCGGCAAAGACTCGTAATCGTGAGTGACAATGATCGATGTTTTCTGGTGAGCTTCCTGAGTCCGGGCGATCAATTCCGCCACGCGATTTGCGGACGTTGAGTCCAGTCCCGAGGTTGGCTCATCGTAAAGAATAACATCCGGGTCAAAGGCCAAAGTGCGCGCGATGGCCAAGCGTTGCTGCTGCCCGCCGCTCATCATGGCGATCGGCGTCTTTTGAGGGACATCCAATTCTTGAAGCAGCGCAATTCCGTCTTGTTTTGACGAGCCTGTTACGTGATCTTGAGCAAACCGCACGTTGTCTCGGGCCGAGAATTCATCAAACAGAGCGAAGTACTGAAACACGACGCCGACCGACGGTCTTGGTCCACCGGCAACAATCTGTTGCTCGCCGAATTGCACCTTGCCGCTGAATTGAATCGGTGAATCCGCCGAGTCGACGGCTCCCGACAGAATCCGCAACAACACGGATTTGCCCGCACCACTGGGACCGACGATCAACGTTATCTTGCCGGATTCGAATTGGGCTGATGTGTCAGCCAGCAATTCGCGCGAGCCGACTTGGACTTTGAGCGACTCGAACTCTACGGCGTTTGGGGGTAACTCATCGACGCTCATGCTCAATGCCGCAGCAAGAATTCGTTGGAATTGACCAAAGCGTGCAACAAGTCCTGAAGCCCCTCACTTCGAGACTTTGATGTCTCAACATGCTTCAACGCCAAGTCGGATTCGCGTGTCGACGGCCGTCGGCAGATCGACGCCAAGTAGAGCGTCTCGATGATCTCGGCGTTCGACTTTTTCGCCGCCAGCAACACGGCGATGCGGCACTTGGGTGATTCGAGCTTCGACAACACCTCGGGGTTGTTCATTACATGCAACACATGATTCAGTGACGGTTCGTCCTCCCGTGCACAATCGCAAGCGACGTCTCGAACCGGTTTCGAGAAAGCTTTCAGGAAATGATGATCGATGTTGCCCTCGGCCAATTCGATGGCTCGAGTGCCGATGGGGTAACCCGGAAAAGTTTCGGGAACACCAGTCGCCGCGGAAATACCATCGATGATTTGTTCGGCCGACAGCATCTTGACCTTCGTCGACGTAAAGTACTTCTCGGCATCCGCCGCGTGTTCCGATTGCTCGGCCGGACTCGATGAAAACTGATATGTCTTCGAATTCACGATGGTGCGGATGATGGGTTTGATTCGGTAACCGTCGTCGACGAATTGTTTTGCCAGCGTGTCGAGAAGCTCGGGGATTGCCGGCGGGTTGCTTTCTCGAAAGTCATCAACGGGCTCAACAATGCCTCGGCCGAACAGATGGAACCAGACACGATTGACCGTCGAGGTCGCGAAGTAACGTTGCCCCTTGCCCGTCAACCAACTGGCAAGAAGTGCGCGGCGATCGGCTTCATCAGTTTCGGTCAGCGACGTACCGAATGCCGCTGGAGCGATCGTTTCCTCTGTGTCCGGATGTTTGACTTCTCCGCTGGTTGCCACGTACACGATTTCGTCGTCATTGCCGAAGCGTCGGCCCTTCAATCTGACGCGTGCAAAGGTCGCGGCCAATCCGTAGTAATCGTTTTGCGTAATCGCCTCGAACGGATGATTGTGGCACTTGGCACATTGAATTCGTACGCCCAAAAAGAGCTGAGCCATGCTTTCGGCCGCTTCGGGCGGCGTGCGCGAGATGCGATAAAAATTCGCCGGCGCGTTGTGAATCGTGTTGCCGACGCTGGTCAAGATCTCGCGAGCGAACTGCTCGAAGGAACGGTCTTCGCGGAAATGCCGGACAAGGTATCGATGCAAGACGTGCACGCCGCGCTGACTGATCGATTCGCGATTGCCTCGCATCACGTCGGCCCACTTCAGCGCCCAAAAGCTTCCGAACTCGGGGCGCGCCAGCAACTGGTCAACCAACTTAGATCGCCGATTTGGATCGTCGGAATCAAGGAATTGGCCAGCCTCCTCTGGCGTTGGCAACGTACCAATCACGTCCAAATAAACACGCCGCAAAAACTCAGCATCATCAATGACGGCTGCTCCGCGAAGTTGCAATTGATTGTGTTTGGCAAAGACGGCCGTGTCGACAATGTTGCCCTTCGGAATCTCTCGGCTGGCGAAAAGCGGATCGTGGCGAACGTAGGTCAAATTGACAGTCGCTAATTCGTCCAAGTATCGAGCCAACACGGCGACTTCCGCGGTTTGATGAAAGCTGACTAAACCGCTGCCATCGACGCTGGCGGCGTCTTCGTCACTGACTGTGAAGACCGTCAAATGGCTGACATCTTTGACGCTACCATCATCGAAGTGAGCCAGTGTAAACATCTGATGCTCGTCCGAATCCGTGTGCAGTGTCTTCTTCGGCTGAGGCCAAAGTTCGAGTCGCACAAGCTTGGGTGACACTTCCGAGTTCTTCGCGCCTTCAGACAGCCAGTCGACGATAATCTGATACGTGTCGTCAGTCTCACGATAACGGTGCCCGCCCTGGTGAGGCACCTTGTTGGTCGCTTTCCGAAGAATCAAGCTTTCAGCGGGATCAGCCGGGTTTGTGCGGCGTCCAAAGATTTCACGAGTCAGGGTCATGTGGTCCAAGTCAGGTTTGAAACCTCGAAGACTCAGACGAAAACCATTCTTGCCTTGCGGCGAACCGTGGCAGGCGCCTTGATTGCAGCCGCCAACTGACAATGCTCCGATGACTTCGCGGCGGAAATCAATTGGGGGCCGGACTTCGAAATCCGCTACGGTGACTCGGGTTTGAGCAACGGAACTACCAATACGAGCCAGAATCGTCGTCGTTCCGTTACCTCGCGCAGAAACAACACCCGCCGAATCCACCGACACGACCCCTTCCGGCTTCACCTCAAAGGTGACTTGGCGAGTCACGTCCGCGACGGTGTTTTGATCGCGCTGTTGATGTGCGACGATGCGAGCTCTCGAGCGAGCTCCGTGCAAGTTGACTTGCGTCGGAAAAACGCTGAGATCATCTGCAGACGCCAGTTGAAGGCTGCAGAATGTTGCGAGTATCAAGCAAGTGACTCGGAGCGCGTGCATACAGTTCTCCAGACTTTGTTCCCGTTAGGCTCACCTTAAGTGTCCTAAACATCAGGCGGTTGCGTCAATGGCATCGTGGGAAGACGAATAGCGAGAGAAGCCCGGCCTTTCGAAAAAGCGGGGCTTCTGCTGGTGCGATTCCCTGTGGACTTCGAGACCGTATCTGCGTTTTAATTACCATGCACTCGGACAAATCCATTTGTCAGGACTGACTTTCGCTGGAATGAATATGCTTAGATATCGCTTGTTGGCAGCTTTGCCGCTTCTGTTTGTAGTCTCTTCGAGCTTCGCTGCGGAGATCACGCCTGAAGAGTTGGCGTTTTTCGAATCCAAGATCCGACCGGTGCTGATTCGCGAGTGCTACGGTTGCCACTCGAATAAAGCGGGCAACGTCCGCGGTGGACTGAGGCTGGACACGAAGCAGTTGATGCTGATCGGCGGCAGTAGCGGGCCAGCGATTGTTCCGGCTAACCTTGAGGAAAGTTGGCTCTACAACGCCATGAACCATGAAGACTTCGAGATGCCTCCAAAGCGGAAGCTGCCTCAAAGTGTGATTAATGATTTCAAGAAGTGGATCGAGATGGGGGCTCCCGACCCTCGAGTCAATACGATCACCAAAGTGAACTCGAAAATCACGAAGACAGAAATCGCGAAGGCCAAGAGAACTTTTTGGGCGTACCAAAAGCCAACGAAATCAACACCGCCGCGTGTAAAGAAAAGCAGCTGGCCGAAGACCGACATTGATCGCTTTCTGTTGGCAAAGCTGGAAGAAGCCAACTTGTCTCCGGCGGATGCTGAACCCTATCAAGTCCTGCGTCGATTGAACTTCGATTTGCTGGGGCTACCGTCGACTGTGGCTCAGATCAAGTCTTTCGAAGCGGCATGGAAGCGAAACGCTGATAAGGCCATCGCTGACGTTGTCGATCGCAGCCTGGCTAGAGATCAATACGGTGAACGATGGGGCCGCCATTGGCTTGATGTGGTTCGCTACGCCGAGTCCACCGGTCGTGAGGTCAACATGACCTATCCTCAGGCTTGGCGGTATCGAGATTACGTCATCGATTCGTTCAACGAAGACAAGCCCTTCGATCGTTTCGTGCAAGAGCAGATCGCCGGCGACCTGCTTCCGGTCAAGACCGACGAGCAATGGGCTGAGAACTTGGTCGCGACAACTTTCCTGGCCATCGGCCCCAAGAACGTCAACGAACAAAACCCCGTGCAATTCGCCGCCGATGTTGCCGACGAGCAGATTGATGTAACAACACGTGTCTTCCTGGCGATGTCGGTCGCCTGTGCTCGCTGCCATGACCACAAGTTCGATCCGATTCCGCAGGCTGACTACTACGCGATGGCGGGCATCTTCAACAGTATGACGACCTACTTTGGCAATCCGCAGTCCGACTTGGGTAAGTTCAAAGGTGCCCAAGAAAAGCAAACCAGCACGCTGCTAATCTTGCCGATCGACGATGCCAATCCGTGGCAAGAATCGCTGACAAAGGGTGAGATTGAAGATCTTCGATCACAGGTTTTCCAAATCCGGCAGCAGTCTCGGCAAGCTCGAATGGCAGGTGGAGCTGGCGGAAACGCTCAGCGAGAGCGCGCCGTTCGCTTAAGCCAACTGTCCGCGTTGTCAGGCAAGATCGCATCGGTTGACGAGGACGGCAAACCGCTGAGCTTTGCAATGGGCGTCCAAGAATTAGGAGAGCCCGTTGATGCCAAATTGCTTGTCCGAGGCGAAATTGATCAACAGGCGCAAACTGTGCCGCGCGGTTTTCCTCATGTGTTGACGTCGACACAGCCACGCTTCAAAAACGATTCGAGCGGCCGGTTAGACTTGGCTCGTTGGATCGGCAACAAGAACAACCCGTTGACTGCTCGAGTCATGGTCAATCGCATTTGGTTGCATTTGATCGGCCGCGGCATTGTGACTTCGACGGAGAACTTTGGCTCGACCGGTCAAATGCCCGGTCATCCTAAGCTGCTCGATTACTTGGCCGTGCGATTCATGGACTCTGATTGGTCAATCAAGTCTGTGATTCGAGAGATTGCAACGTCGCGGGTTTACCGGATGCAGTCCACATTCGGTCGAAGTCATCACGAACAGGATCCTGACAACGCTCTGGTTTGGCGAGCCAACCCGCGGCGATTGGACGCTGAAGCGTTGCGGGACGCGATGCTCAGTATCAGTGGTGAAATCGATTTGGAACGTCCCCGTGCTTCAGAAGTTGCACGTGCTGGATTTACGCGAATACTCAACGGGCGACTGATTCAACAAGGTACGCGATCCGGAGCTCGCATTGGTGGAAGCTCCCAACAGGGAGCTCGGCCGCAAGGACGTTTTCAACCAGGGCAGCGACGGCCCGGAGCTGGTCGCCCAGGGCAAGGGCGACCCGGCCAAGGTGGCCGTTTTCGTGGACGGCCTCAAGGTAATCAGCTGGATATGGTGCAAGCCAAGTTTCGCAGCGTGTATCTTCCAATCATTCGTGAGCACGAGCCGCGGTCTTTGGAAGTGTTTGACTTTGCCGATTCCAGTGTAATCACGGGGCAGCGGGCTGCAAACCAAGCTTTGTACATGATGAATAATCCGTTGGTGATTCAGCAAAGTGAAGCCTTTGCCGCCCGTTTGGCGAAGTCCAGCACGACGTCCAGCAATCGAGTCAGCGAAGCCTTCATGCTTGCCTACGGTCGACCGGCAACATCGGGCGAGCGAGCGGCGATTTCAACGTTCGCGCGAAAGTTTGACGTCGACGGCTCTTATCAAGAGCGACAGCGTGCGATCTTGAAGGCAATTTGCCAGGGCTTGTTCGCATCGGCCGAGTTTCGCTATTTGGATTGATTGAACATCAACGCGGCCTGTCGTTTAACCCGCACCCGGAGGCGAGGAGCATGTCCAAGAATCCTCGCCTCCGGCAACGGGTTAAATGAAGAGTAGTGACGTGATAATACGAAATTAAAGAACAACGATGCTTACACGAAGACAAATCCTGCAATCGACTTCCTCCGGCTTTGGTTACCTGGCTTTTGCTGGCATTAGTGCAGCTCAAGCGGCAAACGAAGCGGCGCGGAATGATCCGCTCGCGGCGAAGACACCGCATTTTGAAGCTCGAGCCAAGCGAGTGATCTTTCTGTGCATGCAAGGTGGCCCGTCGCACGTTGACTCGTTCGACTACAAGCCTGCTCTGACCAAAGATCATGGCAAGCCCGGGAAATATGGTGGCTCGCTACTCAAATCACCGTGGCAATTCCGACAGCGCGGCAAGAGTGGTCTGTGGATCTCTGACTTGTTCCCCAACGTTGCCGAACAAGCGGACCAGCTGACACTGATCCGGTCAATGCAGTGCGATCAACCACTTCACCCAGGTGCCATGACGCAATTGCATACAGGAACGGCCCAGTTTCTTCGTCCGTCGCTGGGTGCGTGGTCGCTTTATGGATTGGGCACCGAGAACGATAGCCTGCCCGGATTCATCGCGCTGAAGCCATCGTCCAGTGGCTCTCGAAACTTTGGCAGCGCGTTCTTGCCCGCGATTTACAGCGGGACAAAAGTCGGTCGCAGCAGCCGGGTGCCTCAACGAGCCGCTCGCGGAGGAACTTCAGAGAGTGTCGCCGACATCAAGAATCCCGCGTTGTCGAAACAACAACAACGCACTCAATTGGATCTGATTCAAGCACTCAATCGCGAGAAGCTCCGTCGAGACAAAGTGCAACCTGGCGTTGACGGGATCATCGAATCGTACGAACTCGCATTTCGCATGCAAGATGCAATGCCCGCATTGATGGACACCTCAAAAGAAACTCAGGCGACCTTATCAATGTACGGCGCCGACGGTGGTCCGACCGAAGACTTCGGCATGCAATGTTTACGAGCTCGGCGATTTGTCGAGGCCGGTGTCAGGTTCGTCGAGCTGGGACTCACGGGGTGGGACAGTCACTCGAACCTATCCGAGGAACATAAAACTCGCGCCGAGATGTGCGATAAGCCCATAGCCGGTTTGCTTCATGATCTGAAGCAGCGCGACCTCTTGAAAGACACGCTTGTGATCTGGTGCGGCGAGTTTGGACGCACGCCCGCCGCTCAAAGCGGTGATGGCCGCAACCACAACAATAAGGGCTATACCTCATGGATGGCCGGCGGAGGCGTGAAGGGCGGATTTAGTTACGGTATGACCGATGAGCACGGTTTCGAAGCAGTCGAAGACAAATGCCATATCCACGACTTCCACGCCACGATCCTGCACTTGTTGGGACTCGACCATGAACGGTTGACCTATCGATACGCGGGCCGAGACTTCCGGCTGACCGATGTGCATGGGAAGGTCGCCGAGGATATTTTGGTTTAGGTTGTGCGTTTGCCGCAATTGGTTGGTAGAGATTAGTTGTCAATTAGTTGTCATTAGGCATTTGTTATTTGTTGAAATGGCGAATGACAAATGATTAATAACTAATCTCTTCTTGCTCAAGCGACGGTGTTAACAGCACTCATCGCTTGATTCGCCAATCAGCCCACGGCACAAATCCTTTCTTACCGGCTGAGTAAACCGGTACGGCGTCCTTGGGTTGCAAGCCTCGATAGGTGCGCAGCTTTGTGAACAATTCTTCAACGACCTGTGGATGTTGATCTGCGAGATTCTCGCGTTCCAATAAGTCATCAGGCATGCGATACAAGTGGACTTTGTGCTTCGCCGAGAGTTGGCTTTGGCGGATGTCGGGTCCTATAACAACCAGTTTCCACTTTTCTGTTTTGACGGCGATGGTTTCGTTGTCGGCACCGGCTTGGCCGTGATAGGAAAACCAGTCTCGCTCTGGGAAGTCCTTTTGAGTGCCTGCGATTACGCTGCTGACGTCTGTTCCGTCTAAGGGGCGAACTTTAACCTCACCAGCCTTGGGATCGATGCCGGCGCTGGCTAACACGGTCGGCAGCACATCGATGTAACCCATCGTGTTTTCGACTTTGCGGCCGCCCTTCCATTTCGCTGGCCAACGGACGCAGGCGACGACTCGCACTCCGCCTTCGAAAGTGCTGAGCTTAGCCCCGTGCAGTGGTTTGTTGTTGGCCTCGAATCGTTTGACTCCGCCGTTATCGCTGAGAAACCAAACCTGTGTGTTGTCGGCCTCGCCGGTGTCGTCGATGGCTTGCAGGATGCGTCCGACAGCTTGATCCATGCTCCAGATCATGGCCTTCAGTTTGTGTTCGTTCATTGCTTTCTTGCCCTTAGCGTATCGTGCGATGTCCTCCGGCTTAGCCTGGAAAGGAGAATGCGGCGCGTTGAATGGCACATAACAGAAGTAAGGCGCTGCGCCCGTGGCCGCTTTCTTGATAAAGCTGGTTGTGGCATCGGCGATCAAGTCGGTCGCGTAACCTTGTTTGGGTGACGGTTCGTAATCGACGTGCCAATCTCGTTCGCCTTCACGCTCCAAAGTGAAGTAGTCGATGGCACCGTTGTAGTGTCCCTCGAAATGCGTAAACCCTCGAGACAGCGGATGCCACTGAACGTGATGATGGCCGAGGTGCCACTTGCCGAAGACGCCGCGGTGTTGGTAGCCCGCTTTGCCTAAAGCTTCGGCAATAGTTCTTTCCTCGACCGCCAATCCAAAGTTGCGTTGAGGCGGAATCACCGCTCGTGCCAACCCGAAGCGGATGGGAGACCGTCCCGTCATCAGTCCCGCGCGAGTTGGTGAGCACATCGGCGCCACATAGAAGCGATCTAACTCGACTCCTTCACGGGCCAAGCGATCGATGTTGGGTGTCTCGGCCCATTTAGCGTGATAGCCAACCGCGCCCCATCCCAAATCGTCCGCAAGCATGATAACCACGTTGGGCTTTTCGGCATGTGTGGTATTGCCGGCAAACAACGCAATGGTTGAGATTAGTATTGAGAGCCCAAGACGCATAAGTTCTTCCCATGGACGAATCGAATTGGCTACTGAAATCGCATTGAGTAGAGATCAGCGTTTGACAGTTCAAAGCGAAGTTGCACTGTTCCATTGGAGAGTTTCGGGGCTTGTTGCCAGTCGACAACCGCATCGACGGCGTCGCCTGTGATCGGTTTTGATTGACCGATTTGTTGTCCTTTGGCGTCATACAACTTGACGGTTAACTGCCCTCCATTGTTGACGACGTAGTTCAATCGAAGCTGCTGACCTTTGTACTTCAATGGCTTCGTCAAGACGGAGCCGCCGTTTGTACCGCTCCGAAGCGCGACGAAACCGTCCACTCGATAGGTGAATCGACGAATGCGACCAGGCGTTCGCTCATAATAGTTCTCGGTCGCGTAAACAGCGATTTCCTTCGACTTGCCAGGCAATTGGAACATTCCCCAAGTCATGTAATTGCTGCGATTGTGATTCCGATCCTTCGGCGCTGTTCGGGGCACTACGGCGTCTTTGTATCGCTTAAAGTGAACTCCGTCGCGGCTCGCCATGAAGATGGGTTCGACTTGCTGGCTCTTAGATTCATAGCGTGTCGGGAAACCGAGAAAAAGATGTGGCGCGCGAAAATACTTCTGAATAGCGTTCGTATAGAGGTGCTCGTCAGGCGTGCCTTTCGGGTAGGTTAAGTCGGCTTCGCTTTCCCACTTAATGAAGTCCTTCGACGTTGCCGTCCGAATGGCTCGAAATCCGCCCGGCTTCCAAACTTTTTGGGAAGTCGTGCCTTTGGTGAAGAAACGCCAGTAAGCCCGATATTCTCGACGATCGGTATCCCAAAATGCCAAGTTCTGCGAGTCGAATGCGCCATGAGTGATTACGGGCTTATCGCGGATGACCTTCCAATGAATGCAATCCGGAGATTGAAAGGCGATCAATCCACCTCGGCCGCCGCCGAAGGCCTTAAAGCGTGCTTCTTTGGAAGTTGCCGGATTGTCATCGCGAAACGCGGTGAAGTTATGCGTCCCGATTTCCATCCAGACGATGTTGTTGTCCTTCGAGCCTTCCCATTCGAACAAGCCCAGTTTTGGCTTCACCCAAGTGCGTCCGTCTTTGCTCTCGGCGTAACAAGTGATCTCTTTATGTTCGGCCTTCTTTTGCTCATCGTGTTGCCAGCCGCGATAGATCATTCGATAAAGATCGCCATCCCGAAAAAACGTGTAGTAGCCGCTGGTGTTGCCTTCCCAGGACTCGCCGGTCTCGAAAACAACTTCTTCCGGTTTCGGACGCACCAGATGCTGGACGACGTCTCCTTCGGTCTTGGAAATCAAGTGATCGTCGACAAACAACTCCAACCGACTGCCAACATCAACTGGTTGATCAGCAAGCGTTAATGAAGCATTACCAACAAACACAACAGCAATAAACAAACAATGGCGAGCCGGCAACATGAATGGGTCCCTTGATAAGAATCAAAGCGAACAAGTCATCTCTTTCACGCGGTTAGTTTGCAGTTCGTATCGCCAAGTGGCAAGTGACTGTGGCATTCTGCCGTGCTTTTCGCGGTCGATTTAGAAGAGCATTGAGTGGTGGTCTCACAGTGCTGACTTGTCGCCTAGACCTCGATCGGAAAGAATGACGGCTCGTTGATCGGGTTAGCAACGCGTGACGCACTGGAATCACAACAATGAAGACAAGTCTGCTATTCGCTTTGGCAATACTGTTTCTCAGCAACACTCTTGTTGCCTCCGATAAAAACGACGTCATTCAGATTAGAAATCCAAAGCGTCTTCCGAAAACGATACCGTGTTCCCGCATCCAGCTTGGCAATAAGGGCGACTATAAGCCGTGTATCGCCAAGTTGCCGAACGGCGAGTTGTTGATCGTGGCCTTCGATGCGTCGCATGTGAAAATCCGTGGCAACAAGTTTCGTGAAGATATGTTGTTGTGGCGTTCGAAGGACGGCGGCCTGACTTGGTCGGACCGAACGGTGATTCCGTTGCTGGGCCGTGAGCCATATTTCACCGTGTTGAAGAATGGGACTTTGCTTATCACCGTTCACTTCTTGGAACAAGACATCCGCAACAAGGATGGTTACGTCTACAGCTTAATTCATCGTTCGACAGATGGTGGACGAACTTGGGAATCAACGCCGATCAAGAGCGAAGAGCTTCCCAAGCCAGCCGCGAAGAAGTGGACTTACACCAGTCGTAATGTGCTGGAGTTGAACGACGGTACGCTAGTGCTGGGAGTCTCGATTCCACGCGGTGACGATTATCTATGGCGTAGCAAAGACGGCGGCAAGACTTGGGACCGAACCCAGGAGACCACTTTTGCCAAGGTCAACGAATCAGAACTTTGGTGGCCGTTCATGGGCGAAACCGTCTTCTGGCAGACTCGCAGAGGCGACCTGTTGGGACTTTTCCGAGTCGACCAAAAACTGTTTCCGGCCATCAAAGGTACGACGATTCCGCAAGAAACAGTCGACTCGTACGAGAGGCTGCTGCAATTTCGCTCAACCGACGGCGGCAAGAATTGGAAGCCGGAAGAGTTCGGCAGTTACTACGGCGAGATGTATCCGGCTTTCTTGAGACTCAAGAATGACCGCGTTTTGTATACATTCACGCTTCGCACCGCAGTCGTCCCCAATGTCAAACCGCTCGGCCTTCGCTGCCTACTTGGACGTGAAGCCGATCGTGGATTCCAGTTCGACTTCAACCATGACCGCATCATGATCAGCACGAAAACACCACTAGATTCTTACAGCGGCGGTGGCTTCGGTCCCACCGTTCAATTGGACGACGGGACTTTCCTTACCGCCCATTCCTACGCTGGACCAGAACATTATCCCACTGACTTACGAATCGAAGTCGTTCGTTGGAAGGTGCCGCTGGACAAGCTGAAGTAATTGTTTTTTACGTTGACTCGTGCGACTGGCAAGAAAGACGTTGATATGAACTGAGTGCCTCGGGAAGATTAGGCTTAGGTTTCTTTATGTCGACTCAAATAACACCAACACAGATCGGACGCCGCGGTGGAATTCGCCAGAATTCCCGACCGCTTGTGCTTAGTGTCATCTGCTGCGTATGTGCTTCGTCAGCGCACGCCGATATTCGTTACGCTCGCGACGTTGCTCCGATTCTGTCACGACATTGTTTTGAATGTCACGGGCCGGACGCCGTTCAGCGACAAGCCGGATTGCGGCTCGATCTTCGCGAGTCAGCGACGCAGAAACTGGAATCAGGCCATGCAGCCGTCGCCCCAGGCAATCTCAAGAAGAGCGAGTTGTTAAGGCGTGTATTGCTGATGGACGGCGATCGCATGCCGCCACCGGACGCAGGCAAAGGGTTGTCCGCCAAAGAGATTACGATCCTGAGAGAGTGGATTCGCAATGGTGCTCGGTGGGAGTCACACTGGGCCTTTCAACGTCCGACGCGGGCTCCTTTACCAACCGTTCAAAATGAAAGGTGGGTTCACAATCCTGTTGATCGATTCGTGCTGGCGCGGCTCGAAGCCGAGGGCCTCAAGCCAGCATCCGCAGCCGAACGTCGAGTTTTGATTCGTCGTGCCAGTTTTGACTTGCTTGGAATCCCGCCGAAGCCTGAAGAGGTGGCGACCTTCGTCGCGGATGAGCGACCTGACGCTTGGGAGCGGTTGATCGATTCGATGTTGGCGTCGCCGCTTTATGGTCAACGTTGGGGAAGACATTGGCTCGACGTCGCACGCTACGGCGATTCCAACGGCGGCGATGAGAACCACGCGCATCCTCTCGCGTTTCGGTATCGCGATTATGTGATCGATGCGTTCAATGAAGATCTACCGTTTCGTACGTTTGTGATCGAGCAGCTTGCTGGCGATTTACTCGATCGGACTTTGCCACGGCGAGACCCCGCAGTCACCGCGACTGGATTCCTCGCCATCGGCATGAAAATCCTGGCCGAAAAGGACAAGGTGAAAATGCGGGCCGATCTGGTGGACGAGCAAATCGACACGATCGGAAAATCGTTGCTGGGTCTAACGCTTGCTTGCGCGCGTTGTCACGATCATAAATTCGATCCGATTCCGACAACGGATTACTACTCGCTGGCGGGCATCTTGCACAGCACGAAGTTGGGTTATGACTCCATCCGATACGGCGAGTACAAGAAGGCGAAGGCCGCATATGACCAAAGCATCGTGAAGATAAAGGCCGATCGAACGGCGCTGGAAAAGTCATTTACCGGATCGCCAAACGGACTGATCGATCGACAGGCTGAGTCGTTCGATCGCGGCAATGTCTCGAAGATCACGGATGGTTACGGCAAGGGCATCGGGATCATTTCCGATCCGGGAGCTCAACAGAACTTCGCTGAATTTGAGGTCGAGATCGCTCAAAAGAGGCGGTACCTAATCCAAGTACGATATGCCGCCAAGGCTTCAAGGTCCGGACGCATTCTGATCAACGGCCGAGTCGCGCGCGAAAAGGCGATCAGCGAAGTCACCGGCGGTTGGTATCCCAAAGATCAGAAGTGGTTTTTCGAAGGCACTCATGAGTTCGCAGCAGGAGAGAACGTGTTGCGAATCGAGTCCTCGCCGCTGATGTCGCACATCGACCGGTTTCGGCTGATTCCCGTCAAGAAAGGGACGGACGTCGCCAAGACACTCGCACGCATTGATGAAATCGACGCGCGACTAGCGACTCTTGCCAAGGATGAACCGAAAGAAACTCGAATCATGGCCGCCATCGACGGCGACGCTCACGACGTCAAAGTTCACAAGCGAGGCAGCCATTTGCAACTCGGAGCGGAAGTGCGACGTGGTTCCTTTGCGGGGCAATGGATTCCGTCATCGGATGGCTCGCCCAATGCCGCTACAAAACTAAACGTCGCTGACAAGAGTGGACGATTGAAACTTGCGCAGTGGATGACGGACGCGGATCAAGGAGTCGGCGGTCAAACCGCACGAGTGATCGCCAACCGAGTCTGGCATTGGCACTTTGGCCGAGGACTGGTCATGACGCCGGACAACTTTGGTATGCAAGGAACGCGGCCAACGCATCCCAAACTACTCGACTGGCTGGCACGCGAGTTGATCGACAACGACTGGTCGCTCAAATCGCTACATCGTCGCATTCTGTTATCAGCAACGTGGCAACAAACCACACATCGAGACGCTGGCCACTTATACGCGGGTATGCCTCGCCAACGCCTCGATGCGGAATCCATTCGCGACAGTTTGCTACTTCATGCAGATCGATTGGATGTTTCATTAACTGGCGTTCCGCTACCAGTGAAATCACAAGACCCGGCGCCCGAGGACTTACATCGCAACGACCAATATTACCGCAACTCGCGTCGCCGTTCGGTTTATCTGCCAGTCATCCGATCACACACGTATCGATTTCTAACGATCTTCGACTTTCCCAACGCGTCAACACCCGTCGGCCGACGCGATTCCACGACCGTGCCGACGCAAGCACTGTTGTTAATGAACGATCCGTTCGTGCTAGAACAGGCTGAAGCACTCGCGCGACGAATGATGGCGATTGATCATCTGAAGATCGACGACGATCACCGCATCGACGCTCTCTACAAGACGTTATTCAGTCGCTCTCCAACTGCTGGCGAGTTGAAGTTTGCAACAGAGTTTCTCAGCGAGTTCTTGCAAACAACCGACCAAGAAGTCGACTCATGGACGGCTTTATGTCACGCACTGTTTTCTTCGAGTGAGTTTGTTTATGTCGAATAACAGTTTCACTCGCCGCGCCGCGCTACAACGAATCGCTCTGGGATTCGGTGGGCTGGCGTTCGCCGACATGCTGTCAGCGGAAAGTGCGTCGGATGGTCATCCGCTGGCACCGAAGGCTCCGCATTTTCCGGCCAAGGCAAAGCGCATCATTTTTCTGTTCATGCACGGTGGACCTTCGCATATTGATCTCTTCGATCATAAGCCACAGCTGGAACGAGACCACGGTAAGAAGCTGCCTTTTGGTGGCTCGCGCGTCACCTTCGCTGCGCGTGGCAACTTAATGCGCAGTCCGTGGAGTTTCCGGCCATGTGGTGAGTCGGGAATTCCGATGAGCGAGTTGTGGCAGCATCTGCCAAGCATGGCGGACGACATCTGCATGATCCATTCAATGTGCGAAACCAACGTGGCTCACGGCGGCGCTTGCATGAAAATGCACACGGGTGATGAAGCCAACCTGCGTCCAAGTATGGGGTCTTGGATTAGCTACGGTTTGGGCACGGAGAACCAAAACTTGCCGTCTTTCATCACGATTTGTCCAACGTCTTTGCACGGCGGTGTGAACAATTTTGGACCTGGATTCTTGCCCGCAATTCATGCGGGCGTTTCGCTGGGTACACCGGGCTATCCCAACACGCCGTCGAAAGATGCGACGTTTGAGTTTCTTTCCAACCCACGAATGTCACGGCGCCAACAGCAACTCCAGCTGCGTTTGTTACGACAACTTCATCATCAGCGGATCGAGCAAAGAGGACCGGATGCGGAACTTGAGGCTCGCATTCAGTCGTTTGAACTTGCCTTCCGCATGCAAAC
>PBMZ01000037.1 GCA_002722955.1 Planctomycetaceae bacterium
CACGATGTCGCCAGTTTTTAGATCCAGGCAAACCGCAGACAGCTCGATTGGCTTTTCCAGCGGTTCATCAAAACCAGGCAATGCATTTCGATTGGTGGCATTGGGCGGGTTTTGAATCTCTGGAGCATTCGTGATCCAAACTTGATCACCCCAGATGACTGGCGAGGACCATGCGCGTCCTTTGACCGCAGTCTTCCAAGCAATTTGTTTCGAGCCCTCGGAAAACTTAACGGGAAGTCCTTTTGCTCGCGTTGTCCCATCGGCGTGGGGACCGCGAAATTGATTCCAGTAAGGTTCAGCCGCGTTCGCGGAGAGTCCTAGCAAAACCAAGAAACAGAACGGCAACAGTTTCGTCGTGAAAGTTCGCATGCGAATTCCTCAAGAAGCAATCATTGACAACTGCTTCGTATTGTGGCGAATTCGCAAGCAAATCTCCATTGACCGGGCGTCGAACGGCTCTTAGCTCTCGTCTAACCCGCAACATCAAAAGCGGGAGGCGACGAGCACGCCGAAGATTCCTCGCCTACGGTTACGGGTTAAACGAGGAAGCGTCGGATCAGGGGAACGCGCTACTTACCCTTCTTCGTAAGTTTTTTTCGCGCCGCGGAGATTTCTTCCTTGCTTAGGATTCCGTCGTCATTGGAGTCCACCGCCTTATAATTCACTTCGTTCAGCGGGTCCGTCGAGTCGCCCTTTTCCTTAGACTCTTTTTGCGAGATGGGTTTGGCAGCACCCGGCGGTAGGAACTCTGGTTCCTTAGACTCAGAAGCCTTTGCCGACAACGTTTCAATCGTCTTTGTCTCGGCTTTCGTGGTTTCCGTTTCTTTCGACTCGGCTTTGGGAGCAGCATCTGTTGCTGCTGACGGTGTCTCAGACGGCTCCGAGGTTTTGGCTGGAGTCTGGTCGTCGCTCGGCTTCTTCTCCGTAGCTTTATCGTCCTTCTTTTCGGATTTGGCCGCAGGAATCTTCGATTTTGGTTGCTCTTCGTCTTCGTCAAGCTCGTCGTTAATACGAGCATCTTGGATGATTGCTCGCGGGTTCAGGTAAACCAATTCCCCTTCGGCAACACCGTCGATGACAGCGAATTCCTTGTCATTTGTGGGGCCGAGCACTAACGGTCGTCGTTCTGGACCGGTTGGTGTCGAAGCCCAAGCGAAGAATTTGCCGCGTTTCTCGACAACACATGAGACCGGAATCTTCAAGACATCGGACAGGTCATCAATGATGATCTCGCATTCCGCGGTCAGACCCGGTTTCAATTCTGATTCGTCTTCAATGTCGATGATGGCCGCGTATTCCTTGACCTCGGCTCGGTACCACGAACCCGGTTCTGGCTGATTTCCGATCGAGACGATCTTGCCTTTGTAACGCGTGTCGACGATTTGCACATAGGCTTCCATGTTGAGGGCAAGGCGATCGATCTTTGATTCGTGCACCTTGACCTTTACCTGCATCTGGCTTTGGTCGGGCAAGCGAATCAATGTTTGTTGTTCTCGGACGGGAGCACCTTCCTCGACCTCGGGCTGAGACGACCGTCGGTTGTTTTGATTGGCATAAACAACCATTCCATTCGCTGGCGCCTTGATCAGACAGTACTCAAGTTGTTTCCGAAGTTTCTTGAGTCGACTCTGCTCCAAGTCCATGGCGGCGGTTTCGGATCGCACGTTGGCCTCGGCCGTGTCGCGAGTGGCTTCGAGTCCGCGGACTGTCTTTTCTTTGGTGAACTTAACCAAGACGTCGCGAGCTTTTTCGGCTGATTTCAGTTCCAACTTGGCACGTTCAACGGCGAACTCATCCGACTTGAGTTGCAGCGGTGTCGCGAAACCCTTGCGAGACATCTTCTCGGTGTGCTTCAGCAAGTCCTGATAACTGCTCAAGTTTTCCTCGGCAATCTTGATTAGCGCTTCCGAGTCTTGCAGCTCTTTTTCAAACGTACCTTCTTCGTACTCACGAACGGCAAGCTTCGCGGCAGCCAAATCTTCCTCGGCCTTAATCTTCGCTGCGACGGCCTTTTCAAAGGCAATTGTTTGTTGATTCAATTGTTCTTGGATCGTCGAGTCATCTAGCCGAATTAGTTCTTCGCCCTCAGTGACTGTTTTTCCGTCTTCCACGATCCACAGAATTGTGCTGCCGCCGGCAACACGGCATTTGATGTCGACATTGCTGGCACTCTCGACATTGCCGTTCTCTGTCACCGTGACTAACAAGCGGCCTCGTCCCAATGTGTGCAGCAGCGCACCATCGTTCTTTTCGCTTGTCGTCAGTCCAAGCAATTGCGGAGCGAAGACAAACCCGCCGCCAATGACCGCGGCGAACGCCAGCAGCAGCATGATGCCACCAAATCGAATACCAGACGGCGTCGCTGTAGAAAGATCGCTCTCAATCTGGTCCAGGTCGTGTAGTTCGCTCATTGAATTTATCCTGCAGCACAGTTCCAAAACGGTGGGCTCACGGACTTTGTGTAATTATCACAATTCGCTGATATGTTGACAATCACGATCACGATTTCGTTCGGAGTTTGGTCATTGCGGTCTTCGCAACTTGCCAAGCATTCAAGACATCACCGAGATCAGGGACGGGAATCAAGCCGCCCGAGACACGACGGCAGAAGTGGTCGAGCATCACTTCAACATTGGTTCGTTCGGCGGATAAATCTTCGAACTTTTCCGTCGTCTGACATTCCCAAAAAATCTGCGTCGGACCTGTAAGAGTTGCTCGACCTTTATCACATGTGACTGTTCGCGTTGAGGTTTCCAGCGATTGTACCGATTCCATCGATCGATCGATGTCCTTGCCCAGGAAACGAATTCTCGCCTGCTTCAACGTCGCCTCTTGAGTCTCAAACATCAGCTTTACTTCGCGATCTATTTGGTCGGACGTGTAGGGTTGGACCATCACCGCCGTCGGCAAACAGCCAAACAGGTGACAGCACCAGTCGATCGAGGCAGTCAAGTCATCGTGCTCGAGACCGCCATGATGAACGACATCTAATCCTTTGATCGCCCCCAACTTCGTGGCCGTAAGTTCTTGAAGACGCCACGTTGCTGGCGAGTACCTTTCCGTCAATTCAGGGAAAACAGCGCGACCAGTTTCGCGAGCGTTTTCGTGGATCGCCACCAGATCATTGTGAGGAGCAAATTCTTGATGAGCTAAGGCAAGCAATTCAATGGGCAAGAATGCGGGCTTCTCAGTCCGGCCAAGCATCGCCAGCAATCCACTTTGGTACCAGCCAGAATCCAAGACCAACACGGCGTCGATATCGCAGCGAGACAGCACAGACATGACTCCGCTACTCGCAACGCTTTGGTAGTGCTTCGATGCTGTATCGGCTCGCTGAAGCACGCAATCTTGGATGACTCGAATGGCGACGCGGTCGCGAAGCTTTTCGAGTGCTGGCTGGAAGTCAGACTCCCAACGGCCTCCGAGCCCGATGATGCCCAAGTTGACTAAGCGAGGACGTGATCGTTCAAGCATCCGGGTCGGCAGCTTTTCTCAAGTAGACAGCTAATTCCATTTCAAGCTGAAGCAAGCGGTGCCAATTCTCGCGAGAGACCACCATCGGACGACAGTTGTCTTCTTCAGTAGCTTCCTGGGCCTCTTCCAACACAAAACGAATGCGATCGTGCACGTACGCCAAGATGTCCGATAGCTGAGCTTGTTGGACGGGCCGCAATTCCGTTGGGAATTCTGGTGGCCCATTGGGGAACAGGTCTTCGAGGTCATCGCTGGGGTCGGCAGTTGCTGGATCAACCAAGTCCAAGCCAGAACCGCTAGAACCAATTTCGGTGTGGTTGTACTCGTCCGCGTCAGAAGCGGAATCAGATTTTGAGATTCGTCCGGAGGAACGCTGGTCGATCTTTATCTCGTCTGGACTACCAAACACCAGCAAGCAGCGGCCGATCGAAACTTGATCGCCGATTTGGAGCACTCGCATTTGCACAGGATGGCCGTTGACGCGAGTTCCGTTTGTGCTGTCCAGGTCCGTCAGAATCAGTCGGTCACCGTCTTCCTGGACTTTCGTATGGAATCGGCTTACGCGTTCGTCGTTGAGTTGGATCGAGTTATCGTCTTCACGCCCAATGGTGAATGGGGTGGGCAACTCCCAATAGATGCGGCCTCGTTCAAGACCTTCGATAACTTGAAATGTGACAAGAGCCATAACTACTCAGAGCCGTTGGTTGTTTAGTCTCTTCCCTGCCGAATGGTTCAGCACCGTCTGTGACACATTGACCGAGAGAAACAAGCGGGGCTTGCGATCTTGCCCACAGCAATCGTAGGCATCAATCATCCGACAAGCAACACACTGAATAATAAACACGCAACGCGACGAAAGGGGCCGTAGGTATCTTACCCTGCAGATCGCGAAGTGGCGAGAGTGGAAAGATTTCCCTCACACAAAATGCGAATTCAATTCCGCATTTTGTGTGGTCAGTTGTTGAGCGCTAAAGCATTTGGGTCTGAGTACGCGTCGGCGAGCGCAGTGGAAACGGTGTCGACCAGTTCTGATTTTCGCACTGGTTTGGAAAGTACAGAAAACGCCTCCGCCTCGCCTGCATCACGAATTAGTTCGTCAGTCACATCAGCGGTGATCAAGATGCAGGGCTCGATAATTAATTTTGCTTTGACGATCTGCAGGGTTTCCAAGCCGGTCAAAACATCCATGTGCATATCCAGCAAAAGGATGTCGACGCGAGTATGCTCGACGATCTCGATCGCTTCTTCGCCGGAAGCCGCTTCCATCAAGTCAACGTATGGTCCGAGGATCTCGCACAGCACTTCACGAAATGCAGCGTCGTCGTCTGCAATCAAAAGATGATATGGCTTGGATCGCGCAACCACGTCTCTCGCCCCACTCGGCCATCGATGGCCTTAAAAGTCCATCCTGACACACGATTCATAGAGATTGCGTCACGAATCGCGACGCCGAAAAGTGTAGCTCACTAGTCAAGTAGTACAAGGCAGCATCCAGCGCGCCAATCTGGAAGAAACTTGATTTGAGACGTAATGTGTTTTGGGTAAGGGGTTTATGTGGAGCACTGGCGAGAATTCGTCGGCTGTCAAACTGTCAGAACGGCAGTACTAGCCGAAGATTCCGAGATACATGGCACCACTGCTGACTGCATTACTCACGGAGTCGTTGAAGTTCAGCCTTCAGTCGCTTGAGCCTCCAATCGCCGTAATTGATGGCTAAAGCCTGCACTCCAACTGAATCTCGGTTAGAATCATGCCAACTGAGATCTCAAATCCAAATCTCAAATACCTAATCCCATGACGTCAACAATTCCCGATCGACGCGAATTCCTAAAGTCAGCCGGCGGTGGGTTCGGCATGCTGGCGATGGCATCGCTCCTAAATGAGCAGGCGGCGTCGGCCGAGTTAGCGGATCCGTTGAAGCCGAGGCAGACTCATTTCGCCGCGCGAGCAAAACGTGTCATCTACCTGTTTATGCACGGTGGGCCCAGTCACGTTGATCTGTTCGATCCGAAGCCCGATTTGATCAAGTACGGCGGCCAACCCCTCCCTGATAGCTTCGGCAACGTGATGACTCGGCGCAAAGTCGCCAAGAATCCATTGATGCCTCCCGTTAAACCGTTTCGAAAATACGGAGAGAGCGGGCTTGAGTTCAGCGACTTCCTGCCTCAAATCGCCCAACACGCCGACAAATTGTGTGTGCTACGAAGTTGTCATGGTGACAGTGTCAACCATCCGCAGTCCGTCTATCAGATGAATACGGGCAGCATTCTGATGGGGCGACCGAGTCTCGGTAGCTGGGTTTCGTATGGGCTGGGAACTGAGAACAGCAACATGCCCGCTTTCGTCGTGATGCCTGATCCTGGCGGCGGTGTCAAGGGTGGGCCTCCCGCATGGGGTAGCGGCTTCTTGCCGGCAACTTACCAAGGCATGACGATGCGACCAGGCAAGAATCCGATTCTGCATCTTCAGCCTCAGCCAGAAATCAGTGATCAGCAACAACGCGATACGCTTGATCTTGTCCGTCAACTAAATGGCAAGCATCTCAAAGAACGTCGCTTTAGCGACAAGCTGGCCGCGCGAGTGAATGCTTATGAATTGGCATTCCGCATGCAGTCGGCGGCGCCAGAGATCGTTGACCTTGGCGACGAGACCGCAGCGACACGCAAGCTGTACGGTCTGGATAACACAGAGACTCAAGAGTTCGGTACGCGTTGCCTTCTCGCCCGTCGAATGATCGAGCGGGATGTTCGCTTCGTCCAAGTCTACTCGGGTGATACCAGTGGTTGGGATGCTCATCGCAATGTGTTGCAGAATCACGGGAAGTATTGTGCTCGCACAGATTTGCCCGTGGCTGGTTTACTGCAAGACCTTGAGCAGCGCGGCCTGATGGAAGACACATTGGTTATCTGGGGCGGCGAGTTCGGCCGGATGCCGATGAGCGAACAAGGCACCGGACGCGACCACAATCCGTGGGGCTATTCGATTTGGATGGCTGGCGCCGGCGTGCGTGGTGGCATGTCTTACGGCGAGACTGATCCCGTCGGCTTGCGAGCTGCCGAGAAAAAGGTCCACGTTCATGATTTGCACGCAACCATTCTGCATTTGTTGGGTTTAGATCATGAATCGTTGACCTATTTCCACAATGGTCGCGATGAACGTCTCACCGATGTCGCAGGAAATGTGATTCATGAAATCTTGGTCTGACAAAGTGGCGTTTTCAATGCGATCGATTTGGCTCGGCCTATTAGCAGTCGGACTGGCCCAGAGTGCAGTCGCTGATGAAAACACAGAGATCGTCGAAGAGCCAATCGTAGACGCTGACCGAGATCACTGGGCATACCAACCATTGCGTCGTCCTTCGATTCCTGATGTGCAAAACGTCGACTGGTGTCGAACGCCGATCGACCGATTCGTTTTGGCGAAGATTGAAGCGGCTGGGTTGCAGCCGGCGAATCCGGCAACACAACAGGTCTTGCTGCGCCGCTTGACTTTTAATCTAACGGGGCTGCCACCAACCGAAGATCAGGTTGAGTTAGCGTATGCTCGTGCTCCAGATCGAGACGCGTACGATCAGCTTGTCGATCGGTTGTTGGCATCACGAGCCTATGGACAACGTTGGGCTCAACACTGGCTGGACTTGGCACGATTTGCCGAGACTGATGGTTTCGAGCACGACAAAGTACGCCCCAATGCTTGGCGATATCGAGATTGGGTCATCGATGCCTTGAACGCAGACTTGCCTTTCGACGAATTCGTTAAGCAGCAAATCGCTGGTGACGAAATCGATCCAAGAGACGGCAACAAGCTGATCGCAACCGGCTTCCTACTTTGCGGTCCGGACATGCCAGACATCAATTTGCAGGACGAACGCCGACACAATTTCTTGAACGAGATGGCGTCGACTGTTGGCTCCGTTTTCCTTGGACTGCAAGTCGGATGTGCCCAGTGCCACGATCACAAATTTGACCCAATCAGCCAAATGGACTTTTATCGACTGCGGTCATTCTTCGAGCACCCTGATCTCTTTAAGGAACACCCCGTTGCCACAAAGGAAGAATCAGAAGCGAGGCTCAACTGGGAAACGCAGCGAAGCGAATTGTTGTTTGCCAAGGGTGACTTCAAGAAGGCAGTGCTAAAACGAGTCCGAACTGAGGCCGGCTTGCCGAAATTAACCTTGAATGATGATCAACTTCAAAAGCGAATGACGGACAAGGAGAAGAAGTCCTGGACGTACATCACGGAATCACTTGCCAAGTTAGAGAAACAAGGGCGCCCCCCAATCCCAATGGGCCGAGTGATGAAGGAGCGGTCTCGCACTTACGCCGTCTCCCATCTTCGCATCCGAGGCGATTTTCGGCGGCTTGGTCCGGTGACACGGCCAGCGTTTCCTCGAGTTGTCAACACGGCTGGAGTAACTGTCTTTCGCGCACCGCAAAAGGCGACCAGTTCGTTTCGGCGTCTCGCTCTGGCGAATTGGCTAGTGCGACGAGACAACCCGTTGACGGCGCGAGTCATGGTGAATCGCGTCTGGCAACATCACTTCGGTGAAGGCCTATTTCGCTCGCCGAGCAATGTTGGTCTTACTGGTTACGATCCAACGCATCCCGAATTGCTCGATTGGCTTGCCGTCGAGTTCATCGAAAGCGGCTGGAGCCTGAAACGCTTACACAAACTGATTTTGACATCGGCAACCTACCGACAGTCCTCTTTGCCTCACCGAAATGCGGAACAAGGCGAAGCTGAAAATGTTGACTCCTCGCTACTCACCCGTTACCCGCTGCGACGGCTTGACGGCGAATCGATCCGCGACGCGATGTTGGCAGTCGCCGGAACACTAAACCAACGCGCCGGTGGCCCTGGCATTCGACCACCGCTTCCGCCTGAGTTGGTGTCGACGTTGCTGAAGAATCAATGGCCGGTTACCAAGGACTCGCGAGACCATCACCGGCGAAGCATCTATTTGTTCGTTCGTCGAAATCTCCGCTATCCGCTCTTTGAAGCGTTTGATAAGCCCGACACGAATGCCAGTTGCCCAGTGCGTTCTGAATCGACGATTGCTCCTCAAGCGTTGTTCGTATTGAACTCTGATTTCGCGTTGCAAAGGGCCAAGGACTTCGCGGCAGATTTAATTAGAAACTCGAACGGTGCCGTCGACGCCGTCGATCAATGTATTTGTCGAGCACTCGGGCGCTACCCCAAAGACAACGAACTTTCGCTGTTTTGTGAGTTCTTGATCAAAGAGCTTCGGCGTCTCAACAAGCGTTCCGCTGCCGACAAACGGCCGATTCCCGTGCCCGCAGAATTTGCAAACACAGATAAAGAGAACTACGCAGCGGCCTTAACTCAAGTTTGCTTGGCCATCTTCAATCTGAACGAATTCATTTACTTGGACTAGTGGCCTTTGCGGCTTGCTTAACCGCTTTCCGGATCGGTCGACGGCCCCGGACAGGCATGCCATCGCTTCCAACGTAGATAATGGACTGCAATTATTGAGATGGTATGTAGTAGTTGTACCGTTCCCCGAATCAAAAACGAACTTGGATGCGTTGTCCGATAGATAGCAAACATACCCATTGACCGAAAAAACGGTCACCGGCAATCCCGTTTCGAGACTGTGAATAGACGCCACGATCCCCATCCAATTTTATGCTAATTCTAGATCATCCTGTTGCCAACACAGTTCCATATGATTGCGCTACGCGATTGGTCTCCTTTACAGTCGCACCGACATAGATAATTCTCGCATTTCGGATATACGCAACCGGATGATCGAGAACGGGGTGCTTTTCCACACTATAAGTCACTTTGCCGGTAAAGAAGGCGCGAGCGCTGTGAACTTGCGGTGCAAGAAATCCGCAAAAGATCGCGAAGAGCAACAATCCTAAAATCATTGCGGTGGCTCCAAACGCGGCATTGGCAGGCCGACGACAACTCCATCGCCACGCTCGCTTGATCCGACTAATCTTGGTTGCTTCGATTGGCTCGTGGTTAAGAAATCGAGTCAACTCGTCATAGACGTCCTCGGCCGATTGATAACGATGCCGAGGATTCTTGCTCAGACACTTTATACAAATCGTGTCGATGTCCTTGGGGATCGATGAGTCGTAGTAACTCGGCGGCTTCGGAGTCTTCTCAAGCACGTCAACCAACAAGGAAGCCGAAGAGTCACCTTGAATTGGTGGAACGCGCGTGACGGATTCGTAAAGGATCGCGCCTAGGGCGTAGACGTCGGTCGGTTCCGCGATGGCGCCACGCTTCGGCGACACTTGTTCGGGCGCCATGTAACTTGGCGTGCCCAAAATTTGTCCAGTGACGGTAATTCGAGTGTTGGCGTCCAAGCGTTGTGCCAGCCTGAAATCGGTGATGTGTGGTTGGTTGTTTTCGTCGATCAAGATATTTGATGGTTTGATGTCGCGATGAATGACGCCGTTGTCATGTGCATATTGAGTCGCCTTGGCAACGACGCGGACGTACTCAGCCGCTTCTTCAACCGACAATGATTCATTGCGAATCAAATGGGCAAGGTCGGTGCCTTCAACAAAATCCATCGAGTAAAAGTGTTGCCCATCAACCTCGCCCACTTCATGAATGGACACAATGTTCGCGTGTTGCAGATTGGCCGCGAGTTCGGCTTCCGTTTGAAAACGCTTGATCTCTTCGGCTGACGCGAACTCGCCAAGCAGAATCGTCTTAAGGGCAACGATGCGGTTCGCCGCTTCTGGCGAGCTCGATAGACAACACCCATGCCGCCTCGTTCGACCTCTTCGATGATTTCGTAGTCACCGAACTGTCGAATGCTAGCCGTTGGCTTTCCAGAAGGATCCAGAGGAGTCGTGTCAGCGTCGTGAAGAATGACCGTTGGCTGCTTGGCACTTACTTCGTGTTCGTTATCGTCTTGATCAATCAAATCGGCAACCGCACTTGGCGGCGAATTCAGGAAGCTGTTCGCTGAATCGTCGTGCAGCAGCAAGCCTTCGATCTCACCTCGCAGCTGATCATTCTCCGCACACGCCTGATCCAAGTAGGCTGTTCTCTCTTGTGCATCGTCGATTCCCGCGGCGGTGTTGAAGATCTCGTCTTTTGTTGCGTTCATGAGCTAATTCCAAGTGATCTTTCGCAAACATAAGTGGCATTGATGTTTGAGACGAACGTAGGATGAGCTTCGAATCGGATTGTAACAGCCGTGACAGATTTAACAGTAAGTCGAAATCGGCTGAGTACTCTCTATGGTAGCTTAAACCCACAATCGGCATTGGAGCCATCGGTTGCCACGTTCGATACACCTTTAGTGCGACGAACTTGCAGAAGAGGGATCATGAATTCTTAGAAAACTTCAAATCAAGAAAAGTTCCGGTCAATGTCGCTTTCACTTGCCGAGTGATGCCGACGTCGGTCCGAAGTTTTGGGGGGGGCTGGTTGAAACAACTCACGAACGGTTATACTGCCTGCGGAATACGAGACACGCTTTTTTTGTAGAGACATTTCATGAACTTTGACGCCGTCGTCTTCGATTTGGACGGAACACTACTCAATACGCTTGTGGATATTGGCAATTCAACAAACATCGTTCTTGAGGAACATGGCTTACCAACCCACGAGATTGCTCGATACAAGGAATTCGTAGGCAATGGCGTTGGGATTCTCTTTCGTCGCGCCATCCCTGAGACCTCGCAAACACCCGATCTAATTGCTGAGTGTTGTGACGGCTTTAAGCGCGTCTATGCCGAGCATTGGAATGATCAAACGACGATCTACGACGGCATTGGCGAGTTGCTGTCGTCGTTGACAAACGCGGGGGTCAAGATCGGCGTGCTCTCCAACAAGCCACATGAAGCGACGCTCGTTTGCGTGCGCGAGTTCCTTGTTGATTGGTCGTTCGATGCGGCTCGCGGGCAACTTGACCCCATCCCGCCGAAACCGGATCCCGGCGGAGCTTTAGAGATCGCCAAGACATTTGGACTGCCACCCGAGCGATGTGCTTATGTCGGTGACACGAATGTCGACATGCAAACGGGTACTCGGGCTGGCATGTATGCCGTTGGTGTGAGTTGGGGATTTCGGCCCGTGGAAGAGCTCTGGGAAAACGGAGCGAAGAAAGTCATCGACCATCCCAGCGAGTTGTTACCGATCGTCGGAGTTTGATATTCGGATGCCGTTTGTCTATGTTGACGTCTTGCAATCGTTCTCTCCTCGAAACTTGTAAGGAAGTGCAACATGACTCTGGAACACTCTGAAAACAACGACAAGGTCGGTCGATTAGGCCGCCGTTCATTTCTTGCCACTGCCGCTGCTGCCGCTGGTTCTGTAGCGTTCGCTCGCGACTACGGTCCCAACGCACCACCAGTACGATACCCCGAACCGGATGTTGTCGTATTGGACGAAGAACGCTTCGGAAAATACAAGCAAGGCAATTCGCCGATTCAACGTCTCTATCACAGCAAGAACATGTTGTGGGCCGAGGGACCCGCGTGGAATGGCGTTGGACGTTATCTGGTTTGGAGCGACATTCCCAACAACATCCAACTGCGATGGCTCGAGGAAGACGGCCATGTCAGCACTTTTCGCCATCCATCGAACAACAGCAATGGCAACACCTTTGATTATCAAGGCCGCCAGATTTCGTTCGAGCACCTCACGCGATCCGTCGTCCGGTACGACTACGATGGCACGCGAACAGTGCTCGCAAACAGCTATGCCGGCAAATCATTGAATGCCCCGAATGACGGTGCCGTTCACCCTAACGGAGACATCTTCTTCACGGATCCCGGATACGGTGGCTTGATGGATTACGAAGGCCGCAAAGCCAAGACAGGCTCGGTGCAACCTTATCAAAAGGAAGCGATCTATCGCATCGAGGCTAGCACGGGCAAGCTATTCAAGTTGGCCGATGACATTCATAAGCCGAACGGCCTATGCTTCTCGCCCGATTACAAGAAGCTCTATGCGGCCGACACTGGTGCTTCTCACTACAAAGATGCTGTTGAGAACATCAAGGTTTGGGACCTCACCGACAACAACACCAAGCTTGCCAATGGTCGCGAGTTCGCGTCGATGAAGATGGAATTGAATGGCAAGGAAGTCGCGGGCTTCGCCGATGGCATTCGTTGCGACGTTGACGGAAACATCTGGGCCAGCGCCGGTTGGGTTGGCGATGGTTACGACGGGGTCCAGATCTTCGCACCCGACGGCGATCGCATCGGCCAAATCAAGCTGCCCGAGATTTGCTCGAACGTCTGCTTCGGCGGCACAAAACGCAATCGCTTGTTCATGACGGGTAGTACGTCATTGTACGCCGTCTACGTCCAAACCAAGGGCGCGCACATTACTTGATCTGAGAGCGATCAGACTGAACACAGCCCGCTTGGCATCGTGGCTGAGCGGGCTTTTCTTATGCGCTCCGCTCGACACTAAAATTGTTTAACCCGTAGTCGTAGGCGAGGTGCGTTCATCCTCGCCTACGGGTTAAACGATCCAAGATTGCTAATGAAAGAACCACTCGGCCGGAACTTCGCCAATTTTTCCATTTGGTTGTTCGACCGCTAAGTGCAACAGCTCATTGCCATTGCCCTCAAAATATTGAATCTCGATCGGATGCAATCCAGCAGCCAATCGCACGCGCCGACTGGCTTCTTTCTTGGGATGATTTCCATCGTTGTTGATGATGGTTCGACCGTGAAGCTTCACCCGGCTGCCGTCATCGGACACGACAATTAAGCGATAGATTCCATCTGTCGGAATCTTGATCAATCCATCCAACGTCAACGTGAACTCGTCCTTACGATCTTTGCGAATCTTGTCGAGATTCACGCGATCCACAGTTTCCTCGCGTACGGGAGTCAGTTTGCTGAAGTCGGGTAGCAAGCTGTACTTGCCATGATAAAACTTGTAACTCAAGCCAGGCTTTAGCTCTTCTCTCTCGACCCCTGCCTGCAACGGCCAATCGTGTGCCGTCAGTGTTACCTCACGTTCCTCATCTCCGCGAACAATTTTGATCTTGAGGGGCCCCTTCTTGTTCAGGTGAGAGAACAATGCCAAGCTCCAATCCGGACGATGCCTGACAACAGTGCCGTTAACCGATTTGATTACGTCGCCAACTTGAAGGCTGGCTTCGGTCGCCGCCGAGTTATCGTCAATAGCTTCGATCGTTGCGGCTTTGGCGAACGGCTTCAGATGGACTCCGGTTCGCAGTCCGCGATAGAGTTCTGTTGGAACGATTTGGTGGAATAGCTCTCGCACTCGATCAATGGGGATGGCCAGATTCGAGTTCTGCTCGCCTTCGATCAATGCCGACACAACGCCGATCAATTTGCCTTCCATGTTGACCAGCGGGCCGCCCGAGTTGCCTCGGTTACTTGCGGCATCGAACTGAATGAAGTTGTCGTATCGAGTGTTCTCGTAATTGGCGATCGCGAGTGCGTTGGGGCCCCCCGCCAAAAAGCTCCGTGAACTGATGATTCCCGATGTGAAGACGATCCCGCGACCTCCTGGGTTGCCGCCGATCACGATGGGTTCGCCCAGCAGGATGTCATGACTTCGGCCCAATGAGACGACCGGCAATTGACCGCGATGCTCGAGTTGCACGACAGCCAAGTCCTTTTCTGGCAGCCGACCAATCACTCGGAATCGAATCGGTCGAGACTTATGAAGCAGTGCATAACCCGTCACACTCGGCAAGACGTGATGGTTGGTAAGTACGTACCCGCTCGGATGAATGATCGTCCCGCTGCCGCCGACGAACTGACCTTTTGCTGGCGTAAACAAAGCGACAAGCGATGGCTCTATTCGTTGAATGACTTTGACAAGCGGAGTAATCCGCGGAGATTCCTCTTTTGGTTCGTCCGCAAACGAGCGGGCACGAAGGACGAGAACAAGAAGCAGCGCAACAACGATTGGCAACGAAACAATTCGTGACATGATCTTCTCGAATGAAAGAGTTTTCGGAACCGAGACTTTGGTCTGTTGGCAAGGATAATCGAAAACAGCCCACAAACGCAGATTCACGCTTGCGGGCTGATTCGTATTGTCGTCAACGTTTGAAGACTGTGACTTAGGATTTCAACTGAAAGCCGTGATTCCCGGCATGGCGATCGGCGGAACGTCCATCGAAATCCAATCGTACCTTTCAGGTTTCAAGACTTCCTTGGAATTCATCGCGTCTTCCCACGTGATGGTTTGGCCGGTGTAGGCGGCCATGCGACCCATGATCGCCATCATCGTGCTGCGACTCATGTACTCGCCGTTATTGATGGGCTTGCCCGAGCGGATGCTGGCGAAGAATTCGTCGTGCTCGGTTTGATACATGTTGTTCTTCTTGCCACGGAATTGCCACATTCGCTCGCCTTTGTGATTCAGCGTGCGATGCTTGAACACGTCGGCTCGACCTTCCGTTCCGATGACGTGATCGGAAACGTCGACCGCACATCCGTCTTGTTGACGACAACGCGAGAATGCTTTGACGCCGTTGGCATATTCGTAAACGACGGCGAAGTGGTCGTAGACGTGTCCGTAGGCATCTTCGGTTCGAGTTTGACGGCCACCGGTACCGTTGCAACGTACGGGCGGTTCGTCGTGCATCGTCCAGCCGATCTTGTCGAGGCTGTGAATGTGTTGCTCGGTAATGAAATCGCCGGACAGCCAAGTGAAGTACAACCAGTTACGCAGTTGCCACTCCATGTCGCTCCAGCTTTCTTGGCGATCTTTCTTCCACAGACCGCGCGTGTTGTAGCTACATTGCATGGCGACGACATCACCAATGTTGCCATCGTGGACTTGCTGGAAAGTTTCTCGCATGCCGTAGTGATAACGCCAGCACAAACCGGAAACGATGGATAGGTTCTTTTTCTTGGCAACTTCGCAAGTTTCCAAGATCGAGCGAACGCCGGCTGCATCGACGGCGACGGGTTTCTCGACAAACACATGCTTGCCTGCGTCAACGGCCGCCTTGAGTTGTTCCGGGCGGAAGTGCGGAGGTGTCGTCAGCAGCACAACGTCGACGTTGTCGATGACATGTTTGTAAGCATCGAAGCCCGCGAATCTGTTCTCTTCGGGAACTTCGACCTGACCCTTGACCTTCGTATTGATCAGGTTTTGGTGGCTCTTATCAATTTGATCGGCGAACGCATCGCCCATGGCCACGAGCTTCGTTTGCGGATCGGCGGAGAGCGCTTGATTCGCCGCACCAGTGCCTCGTCCGCCACAACCAATCAAACCGACTCGCAAAGTGTCCGTGCTGTTAGCGTAAACACTTTGATTGAGGTTGCTCGCCACAATTCCCGCGGTGACGGTAGCAGCAGTGCCCTTCTTGAGGAAATCGCGACGATTGGTTTCCGATGAGCTAGATGTGGCCATGTTCGAGACTCCGTATGTAAAGGTTGATGATCTCTGAAAGTGACACGATATCCTAACAAAAGATTGGCCCCGATCGAAAGCCTGATCGTTTCCGGAGCTGTTATGGCGTGCACTCATTCTATTGCGACGAGCGATTTATAGTAACCCGACGCGTGAGCCGCGTGAGCGAGGGATGCTCACAAGTGTCGGTAGTCGTTTCATCGACGAAGACGTGCGAGCGTCCCTCGCTCACGTGTTTTGATGTTGCGCTTTTCGGTGGCGATATTTAGGAAACAAAGTGTTTCTTAGGCCCAACGGGCCGTCCCTATGTCAGCCCAGGGCGAAGCCCTGGGAAAGGTGGAATATATCACGTTTAGCCCCAACGGGCGGTCCTATCTTCTCGCTCCAACTTTTTGAGCCGCCCCGATGGGGCTTTGAGACTTAAGATTATCGCTCCCAGGGCTTCGCCCTGGGCTGACATAGGGACGGCCCGTTGGGCCTAAGAAACTCGAAATGATCGCTGCGGAATTTTCTCGGGAATGAAAATGCGCAAAATCAAAACTCACGCGTCGGATTACTATCTCCTTCCCAAATTGAGAAGAATCCATGAGCGCTCACTCGCCGCCATGATAGACGTCAGCGAGTGGCCTCGACGACCAGACTCGCCGATTGTTGATCCAGGATATCGGTGCAACGAATCTGAACAAAGCACTTCGATTTGGCAGGCAAGTCGATGTCCTTGATCGTCGCCTTTCGGGCATGCGCGATCTTGTCAATCGGACCGCTCCAGAGCGGCTTGCCTTTGGCATCACGATTGTTGAGGACTTCGATCTGGTAAGCAAACTGCGGCGTCGTTGTATCGTCCAGCTTCCATGATACTGTCAGTTCATTGTTGGCAAGCGTCGCTGCGGCCGACTTGATTTTGATCCGGTCGAATCCCGGCTTTTTCTCGTCGCGGACAATCGCGTGCTGTGACGGATTCTTCGATGTTGGCTTCGTTTGCTTGCCGCCGGCGACCATGTAGTAGAACTTGCCCGATTTGTCTTCGGCGACGCCACCGTCCCAATTCGTGCGGAAGTTGAAAGATCGCTTGCCGGGGTCAAGGTCCCAGTAGTTGACCGAATAGCGACCCTTGCCAAATGCGAACCAACTGCCGTCCAGCTTGCGCTTCCAGCCGCCACGAAGATGAGTTGTTCGCGGTTTGATGCCCGTGTTGAGCCAATCTTCGATAAACGCATCTGTGCGGCCTTCAAAGTTCGCCTTGGCGGCAACGTCCATCGTCACCAAGTGCGTCCAGCGTTTGGTGTCGCCGGCGCGCGACCAGAAGCCGTAGTGAGTGTGATCATCAATTTGCCAATTCCGGGCCACCAGCGTGTACCACACGTCAGTCTTCCAGCCGAGTTTGAAGTTCCACGACTTCAGGCCAGTGCCCTCGCCACCAAAGCCCACAGTTTCGGTACCCGGCCCATGATGCACGGCCTTGATCGGAGCTTTATGCTCTTTGTGATCCCAAATCGAAAAGATAAACAAGTGAGCCTTCGGGTGAGCTTGAATGCCGGCGTAGCCGGCTCCTTTTCCGCGCCAACCCAAGGTCTCGTAATATGTATACGTCGCCTCGCCCGCTTTCGGCACGCGAACTTCGTTGATGATGATGTCGCCCGGAAAGTTGTCATCAAACACCATATGAGATGATGGTGCCGAATTCTGGGCGAAAGCAGATGTTGTGATCAGAAAAACAGTTAAACTCGACAGGACACGGCCAATCACGGAATCCTCCAAAGTAACGGAAGTGCATCTTAAGTAGAGATTTGTTGTAGGAGTTCAGCGGGACTTAGAATTTCAATTTGGGCGTTTTGAAATCCCGCTGGATCGCGAGTCAGGGCTTGAAACACGGCCGCTGAATCTCCAACCCACGGCTCACGGTTGAGAAACACGTTAATGTCAAACAGAACGGACTTCATCCGTATTTCTCGATCCGATGCTCTTGAATCCACTGATCGATGGTTTCATCATCTGGTGGCGTCGATGACCCAGTACCGAGCCCGATGAATTGATCAGCCGTCCGGTTTTCTTGCGATGACGATTCTCTGGCAGATAACGACATCAAAACATCACGTACCAACTTGCGGCGTGTGTCTGCCGTCCAATTGGAAATCGTTGTGAGCACTTCGCTATAGTCTTCCGGACTTTTTTGTATCATCAGTTTTTCCAACACGGACTGAAAGTGATGATTCAGAGGAAATTAGGGACTCTACAATTCTACCCGTTACGTGGTCATCTTGGTACACCACTCCAACATACATCACTTACCTTCAGCCGCCCACTTCTTCATTTGACGGATGTTGGCTTCGATTTCGGGCAAGCGTTTGGGATTGCGGCGTTTGAGCGTATCCAGGTAGACCTGCATATCGCTGTCGAACATCTCTTCTGTTTCGGGTTGCTGGCCATGGTCCTTGGTTGACTGAATCCAGTTGCTCAATCGGTCACGCATACTCTTCAGCGTGTCTTCGTACTCGGGCGCGCCGGCCAGGTTGCGGATCTCGTGCGGGTCACTTTCAAGATCGTATAGCTCTTCGCTTGGGCGAGTGCGCTGGAAGAGCTGTTGTTGGACTTCGTTCAACCGGCCTTCTTTGAAGGCTCGTCGGAGTGCGATCAGGATCGTTTTGTTGTCCTTGTAAGCGTTCGGCTGTAGGTGCGGTCGCTTCGGTAAAAAATTGCGGATGTACTTGAACTTCGAAGTCCGCACGCTCCGCATGTGCTCGACCGTTTCATCGCAGCGATCACGAGCAGAGAAGACAGCGTCACGCGGTTTGTAATCTGCTGCGAGGATGTCTTTTGCTTCCATTTTTGACGGGATCGGAATCCCTGCCAGCGCCAACGACAAGGGAGCGATATCGATGTGCTCGACCAAATCGTTGCGAGTTTTTCCGGAAGCCACCTTTGGGCCGGCGATGACGAGCGGCACATGAATGCCTTCGTCATACAAGAATTGCTTGCCGCGAGCGTGGCTGATTCCGTGGTCGGTCATGAAGACGACAACCGTATTGTCCAAGTCACCGTCTTTCTTGAGGCGCGCAATGATCTCGCCAACAACGCGATCAGTTTCTCGCACCGTATCCAAGTACGCGGCCCAATCCGTCAAGAGTTCGGGTTCACGCGGATAATACGGAGCGAGCACAACGTCGGCGGCCTTGGTCCGCATACCGAATGTCTTCTCCGCTCGCGCGGCAAAGCGTTCTGCGGACTCGGTTGTTCCACCGCGTAATTTGCCGCCAGGCGTTTGAATCTGAGCAAAGAACGGTTGCCCCTTCTTGCGTCTCCCCCAGTCGTTGCCGTTGTACATCTTGGCGTCCCACTGAAAGTTGTAGTCGGTCTTGCCAAGCCGCCCTTTGCGGTTCGGCCAACTGCTGATCGAGGTGTAGTAGCCAGCCTTTTGGAACAGTTCCGGCACAGGCACGATGCCTTCGGGCAAGTGAATCTTCTTCTCACCTCGCCCACTTCGGTGACGGTGAGCACCAATACTGGTCTGATACATGCCCGTGATAAAAGCCGACCGACACGTCGAGCAAACCGGCGCTGTGACGAAGGCCTTGGTGAACCGAGTGCCACGGCGAGCTAACGCGTCAACATGTGGAGTCTCGATCAGCTTCTCTCCGTAGCAAGAGAAGTTTGCTGACATATCGTCAACGATAATCCAAACAATGTTGGGCCGATCGTCAGCAATGCTATGCGTTGCTTGCGAGAACATTGCGGCGATGAACAACAGACAAATTTGAATTTGTTTCATTTGATCGTCTTCACGCGTTGGGTTACTATGGTCGAGTTATAGTCACTAATTCAACGCCTTGCGAACAAACTCGGGCAAGCGTTGATTAATAGGGATCTTCGCACGGTCGTTGTTGAGCTTCTCCCCGGCGGTGCTTCTGCCGTTTGCAATCTGCTGGCGTAACAAAGCCACCATCGAGGCGACTCGCTTGGGATGTTTAGCTGCCAAGTTATGGTCTTCGTGCGGATCATTGCTCACATTGAAAAGTTGAACAAACGGCGCGGCGTTCAAATCGTTGCGAGTCACCTGCCGTCCAAACGCTTTCACCGCCGCGCGCCAGGCGTCTTCTGACTTCGGGCGATTTCCATAGACTCCATGAGACCCACTGCCAGGGCATAGACACAGTTTCCAATCTCCATCACGAATTACAAAGGGCCCGATGGATTGCATCACGAGGTTCGTTCGAGCGCCGCTTGACTTTGGATTGTCCAACAAAGGAGCAAAGCTGATCGAATCAGTACCGGCGCCATCGGCGATCTTCGCGTCACTGATTTCCGCAAAAGTCGCCATCAGGTCATTGAGGCCGACGAGGGCGTCACATGTCTTGCCGGCTTTGATCTTGCGGGGCCAGTTGGCAATCAAGGGAACTCGCAAGCCACCTTCGTAAACTGAAAACTTATAACCGCGGTGAGGCCCGCTGGCGTAGTGGCCTTGTTTTTCGAGCAGTCGAATTTGGTTGGGCGTCGCTTTCAGAGTGTTGCCCGCATAAGAAGCAGCGCCGTGGTCCGAGGCAAACAGGACAAGCGTATTCTGGTCCAACCCGCGCCGCTTCAAAGCAGCTCGCACGCGACCCACTCCGTGATCGACCTCCATCACAAAATCGCCATACACGCCAAGGTCACTTTTTCCGCGCCAGTTCTTGCCCGGACTGGTGGGAGTGTGCGGTGCCGTTAGCGCCAGAAACAAAAAGAACGGCGAAACCTTCTTTTGCCGCCCGATGAAGGATTCGGCTTCTTGGTAAAACGTTTCGAGGACCTCGTCGTCTTCAAAGTCTTTCTCGGCGGGGCCAACGCGATTGAAGGCACTCCAACCCTTTTGTGTCGTGACCTCACCTTGCCAGATGTTGTTGCGAAGGAACGCGTATGGAAACATGTCCAACGATCCGGGTAAGATAAAGCTGTCGTCGAAGCCGAATTGAACGGGACCGATTTTGACGGGTTTGGTGTAATCAACATTCGTTGGCCCTTGCACCTTTCCATCTTTGGTGACCATCGTCAGCCCAAGGTGCCACTTGCCAACATACCCAGCACGATATCCGGCCGCTTGAAACATCTTGCCGAGCGTGAAGGTGCTCGTCGGAAAACGCAATCCAAGAAAGCCCCACGGTCCGCCGCGTTCTGGGGTTCCGAATCGCCACGGATAACGACCCGTCATGATGCCAACTCGCGTGGGTACGCAAACGGACGCATTTACGTGAGCGTCCGTGAATCTCAAGCCGCCGGCCGCCAACGCGTCGATGTTGGGAGTCTCGATCTGACAACGCTCGCCGCCATAACACTTCGTGTCACCGATGCCCAGATCGTCCGCCAGAATGAAAACGATATTTGGTCTTTCAGTGGCCGAGGTTGTCTGAGCAATCGTTGCCACGAAAACTAAGAAAGCAGTTCGCGTTAGAAGTCGCGTCATTGTTGCTGAGTTTCTGATGGTTTGAACTGAAAAGTGAAGGAGTTTTGGAACACTATCTTCGCTAATTTCCGCTAATGAATTCTTGGGTTAAGACTTTGTCTTATTAGCGAAGATTAGCGTTTATTGGTGTTCCCCCCAATCAACTCAAAGTTCGGATTGTGTTTCCGTTTCCAAATGAAACCATCCAGAACGTAGTGCGTCAATTGAGGCACCGCAAGCAACGGCACGAGGTACGTTTCCAAGTTGCCGACATCGATTGAGCCTCCAAAGAGCCACGCGCGTTCTTGCCAGACTGCGCGATCCCAAATCAGCTCTTCGGCGTAGGCGAACAACCAGACTGTTGCCATTAGTAACACGACGGTTCGAAAGGCCGAATGCGGCCGTTCACGGCGAGCTACCTGTTGCCGCATGTACCAGTAGACGAGCACCAAATAAGGAACTCCGTGAATGATCACGTTGGTAACGGTGAACGAGTAATCCGAGTTAAACGTGATGATGCCAACGTACCAGCAAACGGCTGTTGTCACGACAACGATATCTTTCCCCGGATTCGCACGGCCTTTTCGAGTCACATAGACGGCTTTCGCGGCATAGGCGCTCAACGTCGTCCAATAAACCGGAGCCAAGATCGAAGCCAGCAACGTTGGAATGCCACGAAAGTCGTTTTCCAAGAACCACCAAAAGTTGCGGGGCAAGTGGCCGTGCCAGTAAACGAGCGGATAAATCGTTGCTAGATAAATGGTTGCCGTATCGATGTGCTTTTCCCAGCCAGCGGGCTCACGCAGCTTGGCGCGGTAAAGGGCAACCCAGCCGTATTGTTGCCTGACAAAATGAAAGACAGCCATATACGCGAGCACTCGCCAGAAAAGAAGCTCGCCTTCCGAGTACAACGCGACTCCAAAGAGCAACCCACAAATCGGAACGGCCAAATACAACAGCGGTCGCCTGCGAATTTCTCCCGTGTCAAAATACACACGAAACAAAGTCGAATAAACGTGAGCGACGTCGACCAATAAAATCGCGGGAACCCAAGCCCAATCCGGCGTCTCTCCCTTCAAGACACCCGCGTAAGCTCCAACAGCCAGCGCCAGCACTGACACAATCGCACTGCCCAGAAACGCCGCCAAGTCCACGCGAGCCGAAAACAGCCATCGATCCGCTGGCAACTCAGATTGTCTCGCAATGGTGGCCATGTGGTAAGCTTGACGGTTGTTGAAGGGACGAGATTCTCGCAGCGAGAGTCATTCTACTCTCGCAACGTGAGCATGTCCCACATTCAACGCACAAATTCAAGCGATGGCTCACTTCAACGTTAGGCAAAGCCCCAAAAGGGTGATCGTATCCAGCACAGCACAGGTCAATAAGGTCAGTGGAATCATCAAGGAATCGCGTTTGATCGCTCGGCTCCAAAAGATGCCGACAGCGACCGACACACATCCAACAACAATCAAGACCAGGAAACCACCAAACACGATGAAGAGCACGAGACCAGCAATTGCCACGCGAATGTCATCAGTCATGAAAGAGAAAGGCACAGGGAATCCGAACGTGAAGGCCATGAGAAGGGCAATTGGTACCGTAAACGCGAAGGCTGCAATAATTCCCATTGTCGCCGACAGAACAATCGATAGCATGGTGTTCGATTGTTGAAGTGACTTTACTTCGTCTATGTCATTGGCCAGAACAAAGTCGGTGGCTTTGAGTTCGAGTGCTTGGTCTGTCATGGTCGGCGTCCTTCAAAGTTGGGTTGTTACCCATCTTAAGCGTGCCAAGCGTAGAAATATCACGCAGCTTTGAACGATTTCTTTCTCTGCTTGCGAATCGATATAAATTCTTTCTCTGGAAAGACTAACGGTTCGCGTGGTCCTCTGGGCTAAAGCCCCGCTGCTTCCAACAATGCGAGGACGTCGATTATTTCGTTGATCTCGTCGAACTCAGCAATAATCTCGTCCCCTTCATCAGCCGCGCCTGAGCCGTTGCCGCCGGCGAGCTGATCGATTCCGAGCCCGCCATCCACAGTATCGACACCGTCGCCGCCAACGATGGTGTCGCGACCGCCTTCACCTTCTAGCAAGTCATTACCAGCTTCGCCCAAGATCCTGTCCTTGCCGCCGCCACCAC